>CAJMPK010000097.1 GCA_905215205.1 uncultured bacterium
ACTACCTGGACACGGCCTATCTCTATCCCGGCAACGAGGCCTGTGTGGGTGCGTCGCTTGAGCGCCTGGGCTTGCGCGACCAGGTTTTGCTCGCAACCAAGCTGCCGCATGCTTCGTGCAAATGCGCGGAGGATTTCGACCGGTTCTTCGACGAGCAACTGCGCCGCCTGCGGACCGACCGTATCGACTATTACCTCATGCACAACATTACCTCGCCCGCCCAGTGGGAACGTGTGGTGGCGTTGGGCATCGAGGACTGGATCGCGCGTCAAAAGGCGGCGGGGCGCATTCGCCAGATTGGTTTTTCGTACCACGGCAGCGCGGCGGATTTCCTGACGATGCTCGATGCATATGAGTGGGACTTTTGCCAGATCCAGTACAATTACGCTGGAGAGCGATATCAGGCGGGAACAGCGGGGCTCATGGCCGCCGCCGAGCGAGGCCTCGCGGTGTTTGTGATGGAGCCACTGCTGGGCGGGCGTTTAGCGGGCAAGCTGCCGCCACGGGCCCGCGCTGTGCTCGATAGTGCCCGTGACCCGCATTTGCGCACTCCTGCCGCCTGGGGTCTTTCGTGGGTCTGGAATCATCCTCAGGTGACGATGCTGCTTTCGGGTATGACCGATATCGCGCAGGTGGATGAGAACGCGGTGTTGGCCGATCGGGCCCTGCCGGATTCGATGACTGCCAACCAGCTCGACACGATCGCGCACGTGCTGGATGAGTTTGAAAAATCGAATCGCGTGCCCTGCACGGGATGCGGCTATTGCATGCCGTGCCCTAAAGGCATCAATATCCCTGGATGTTTTGCCGCCTACAACGCAAGCTATGCGCACAGCTGGTTTACGGGTCTATCGCAGTACTTTACGGCGAGCGCGGTGCGCACAAGCGAGGCCAAGCTGGTGAGCAATTGCGTCAAGTGCGGCAAATGCGCGCGCCACTGCCCACAGCATATCGATATCCCCGAGCGTCTCGATGACGTGCGCCGACGCTTCCAGCCTGGACCCGTGACGGCAGTGCTTAAGGCCTTCGGCAAAACGCGCTCCTCGTGACCCTTTTATAACTTGCGGTGGAATAGTTCCTGTTTGCGGCAGAATAGAGCTTAAACAGGGACTATTCCACCGCAACTGAAGGGGGCTGTCGTGGGCCATCGGGATTCATGTAATGATTCGCGTGGGGTTCGTTGGGGCATTTTGGGCGCTGGGCACATTTCTCATCGATTTGCATCGTCGCTCAAGAAGGTCGACGGGGCACGGCTGGTGGCTGCGGCCGGTCGCACTCCTGCACATGTCGAGGAATTTTGCCGAGCGTTTTCGATTGATGCTGCGCATGGCCATGCCTCGGTCGACGATAACGGCGATGCGGCTTATGACGCGCTGATTGCCGACCCCGATGTCGACGCAATTTACTTGGCTCTTCCGCATGGCATGCATACGCGTTGGGCCTGTCGCGCGCTGTGCGCCGGAAAGGCCGTGCTGTGCGAAAAGCCGGCCGTTTTGAGTGAGGAAGAGGCTCTCTCGATTGCCTCCACCTCTCGCGAGCGCGGCGTGCTGTTTATGGAGGCGATGAAGAATCGGTTTTGCCCGATGCGCACTCGCGTGAAGGACTTGCTTGCGTCGGGTGAGCTTGGCCGTATTGTCTCGATTGAAAGCGTGCAAAAGCTCGATTACGGCGAGTCTCCTTCAGGCTATCTGCTTGATCCGTTGCAGGGCGGCTGTCTATATGACATGGGCTGCTATGCAGTCGGTTGGTTTGAGGATTTGCTCGCGGGCGCTTGCGAGGTTTCGTCTCGTGAAGTTCGCTGGCGTGACGTATCGGGCGGCCGCGTCGATTGGGCCGACGAGATCCATATGAGCGTCGACGGTATACCCATTCATATGGTGTGCGACGGCAAAGCAACATATGAAAGCCGCTTAACGATTGCCTGTGAGCGGGGCTCGTTGGAAATCGAGCGTCTCCATCGCCCCGAGCTCGCTCATGTGAAGTATTCCGACGGTCGGATACTCGAAATCGATGCACCATTTGAGGTCGATGATTTTTACGGTGAGGTGTCGCATGCGGCGCGGCTCATTCAGGCGGGGAAACTCGAAAGCCCCATCATGTCCCTAGCCGCCACACAGCGCTGCGCACGCATCATCGATGCGATTCGTTTGAAACTTTAGGGCGTGGGGGCATGGCACCAGCGCTTGGAATGCCTGGAGGCCTTTGTCCCTGATGCCCCTTTTATAACTTGCGGTGGAATACGGTCTGTTTGCGCCAAAATAGGGCACCAATAGACCGTATTTCACCGCAACTGATAAGGGAGAGCTGGAGATGCTGACGATCGGGTGTCATCTTTCGACGACGAAGGGCTATCGGGCAATGGGGGAGACGGCGCTATCCATTGGCGCCAATACCTTTGCATTCTTTACGCGCAACCCGCGCGGTGGCAAGGCAAAAGACCTTGACATGGATGACGTGGCGGCCCTGCGCGAGCTTATGGCGCAAAACGACTTTGGTCCGCTGGTGGCGCATGCCCCGTATACCTATAACCCCTGTTCTGCCAAAGAGCGGGCGCGCGAGTTTGCCTTGGAGGCGATGGCCGAGGACTTGCAGCGTCTGGAAGCACTGCCCGGCAACTACTACAACTTCCATCCCGGTGCGCATGTGGGGCAGGGCTCCGACGCCGGCATTCAGATGATTGTCGACACCCTGTGCCAGGTGATGTTTGAGGGCCAGCAGACGACGGTGCTGCTCGAGACCATGGCCGGCAAGGGTACCGAGGTGGGCCGCAGCTTTGAGGAACTGGCGTGCATTATCGAGGGCGTTGCTGCCAAGTGCCCAGAGCTGTCCGATAAGCTGGGCGTTTGTTTGGACACCTGCCATGTGAGCGATGCCGGCTACGACATCATCCATGATCTGGACGGCGTACTCGACGAGTTCGACCGCGTGGTGGGTATCGATCGCTTGCACGCCGTACACATCAACGATTCGAAGAACCCTTGTGGCGCCCATAAAGATTGTCACGAGTGCATCGGCAAGGGATACCTTGGCAGCGAGGAATTTGGTGGCGGTATGCAGGTTATGCAGAATATTGTATCGAATGGCCACTTGCGTTCGCTGCCGTTTATTTTGGAGACTCCGAACGAACTTGCAGGTTATGCAGCTGAAATTAGACTATTAAGGTCATTGCGGCAGTAATGACTGTCACAAAGTAGAGTATTCCATTCACGTTATGGGTTTGTTTCAATCAGTTTTCTCATTGCAGATTCGTAATTCCGGGTGCATAATAGCCAACAGTTTTTGCAGACCTCTGAATCAAACGAGGTCACCGGAAGGAGACTGATTATGAAGCTGAAGAAGCTTGGCGCATTTGCCGCCACGGGTGCTATGGCGCTCGCCCTTGCTCTGACGGGCTGCGGTTCGTCCAACGCCACCTCTGGTTCTGATGCCGGTTCCAGCAGCTCTGACGACGCTAAGGTCGAGAAGGTCGACGGCTCCAAGGAGTACGCGCTCGTCAAGGACGGCACGCTGACCGTCGGCACCTCTGCCGAGTACGCTCCGTTTGAGTACAAGGATGACAACGGCGACTACCAGGGCTTTGACCTTGAGCTCATCAAGGCTATCGGTGACAAGCTGGGTCTGGATGTCGAGTACGTCAACAACGACTTCGACACGCTGGTTCCGGGCGTCGCTTCGGGCGCCAAGTATGACGTCGCCATCGCGGCTATCACCGACACGCCCGAGCGTGAGAAGGAAGTCACTTTCTCTGATTCCTACTACATGGACGATCAGGCTATCGTGACCAAGGTCGATAACACCGACATCACGGCCGACAACTACAGCGAGAAGCTCAACAACGCCGACGCAACCATCATCGTCCAGTCTGGCTCAACCGCCGAGGCTTTTGCCCAGGAGAACTTCCCCAAGGCCAAGATCGTCCCCTACAAGGACGCCACCGAGTGCTTCAGCGCCCTGCAGTCCGATAAGGGCGACGCCGTAGTCACCAACCGCTCCGTTGCCAGCCAGCTGACCGCCGAGCAGTTCAACACCTGCCAGACCATCAAGCAGATCAGCACCGGCGAGGAGTACGCCATCGCCATCAACCAGGGCAACACCAAGCTCAAGGACGACATCAACCAGGCCATCAAGGACCTGACCGACGACGGTACCGTCGACGCCCTCATGGCTAAGTACAATATCAAGTAAAATAACTACTTGATTGCGCGCGGGCCCTTTCCGTTTTAGCGGGAAGGGCCTTTGCGCTTCTCTTGACGGAGAGCGTTTCCGTCTCGTTTTGCCGGCAACTTCTACGATAGGAGCCACCTTGTCTCGACTGAACAAAGGGGCCGCGGAGCAGCGTTTTCCACTGTCCGCCTTGCTCCAAAAGCTAGCCTGCGTCATGGCCGTGGCGCTCGCGCTGGTGTGCGCGGGGGCATATGCGCCCACGACCGCTCAGGCGCTTGAGACCGCAAAGATTACCGCCCGACCCAATACCGGTTCGGGTAGCGATGTGGTCGGCGGCACCGAGACGCGCATCACTTGGGAAGTTCAGGCCGATGCCGACGAGGAACTGAGCGGTCTTTCTTTGACGTTTGTCGACGGCACGACGTTTGGTACCGATGACACGCGATTGACGATGCTCTCGGGCGAGGACCTCATGGATCGTACGCCCATGAAACCTACGTGCAAGGCTGACGGCCAGACGCTCAAGATCGACTTCGGCGAGACGGCGCCTGCCGGTGGCTTTTTCCGTGTCGAGGTTTATGGCGTGACGTTTCCCGTCGAGGGCGGTGATGAGGCCTTTAGCGGCACCTATACGCTCGCCGACGGGTCGACCAAGAAGATCTCCAAGATTCCGTCGGTGGAGATCAAGGGAGTGACGGCCTTCGATAACTTCCTGGCTGACCTTAAAGAGCAGCCGTGGGTCGAGGCGTGGAACTCCAATATGTTCCTGCGCCTGTTCTTGAACCCGGTCATTTTGGTCCAAAGCCTGCCGATCGTCTTTAAGGGCTTCCTTATGTCGCTCTCGATCGTGCTCGTGGCATTTCCGTTGGCCATTCCCTTTGGCTTTGCGCTGTCGCTCATGCGCATTTCCAAGTCGCGCATCCTTCGCTGCCTTGCCGGCATCTATGTGAATATCATCCGCGGCACGCCGGCATTCCTGCAGATCTATATCGCGTTCTTTGGCCTGCCGCTTGCCGGCGTCAAGGTGGACGACTATGTCCTGGGCGTTATCGTCATGGCCATGAACTCGTCTGCGTACCTGTGCGAGATCTTCCGTGCCGGTATTCAGTCGATCCCCAAGGGTCAAAACGAGGCTGCTCGCTCGCTGGGCATGAATGCCTTCCAGACGCTGCTCTATGTCATAATTCCGCAGACGTTCCGCAATGTCCTGCCTACGCTGACCAGCGAGTTCATCCTGCTCTACAAGGACACGTCGCTGCTTGCCGCCGTGGGCGTGGTCGAGATCGTCATGAACGCCCGCACCATCGTGGCAACAACGGGCTCCATTACGCCGTATGTGGTTGCCGCCCTGTTCTATCTGGTCATTACCCTGCCGCTTGCGCGCTTGGTGAGCGGTCTTGAGGCGAGGCTTTTGGGCACGGCCGAGACCAAGAAGAAGCGTCCCACCAAGAGCGCCGGACAGGTTGTCGCGACGCCCGCCGATCATATCGCCGGTCTGTAAGGAGGCCCTGTCATGAGTGAAACGAATTTCAACGAGGTCGTTGTCAGCATCAAGAA
>CAJMPK010000098.1 GCA_905215205.1 uncultured bacterium
CCTCGGGCAGTACGCGCCCGAGCCGCTCGGTGACTATATGGCAGGCCCGTGCCACGTTCTGCCGACCTCGGGCACAGCACGCTTCTTCTCGCCGCTGTCCACCGACACTTTTTTGAAGAAAACCAGCGTTATCGAGTACACGCGGGACGCGCTCGAAAGCTATGCACAGGATATTATCGCGCTCGCGCAGAGCGAGCACTTGGACGCGCACGCAAACTCCATCGCGGTGCGCTTTGCGGAGGAAAACGACAATGAGAACCGCTGAAATCAAACGAAAGACCAAGGAAACCGACATTTCGCTCAAGCTGACGCTTGAGGGCGGCGAACGCAGGATCGACACCGGCATCGGCTTTTTCGACCATATGCTGAACAGCTTTGCCGTGCATTCTGGCTTCGGTCTCACGCTCACCTGCAAGGGCGACCTCGAGGTGGACGGTCACCATTCGGTCGAGGACTGCGGCATCGCGCTCGGTCAGGCACTGGCGCAGTGCGTCGGTGACAAGGCGGGGATCGCGCGGTTCGGACAGGCGTTCGTGCCGATGGACGAGGCGCTCGGTTTCTGCGCGCTGGATATCTCCGGCCGCCCGTACCTCGTGTTCGACGCACCCATGCCGCAGCCGATGTGCGGTCAGTACGACACCTGCCTGACGGTCGAGTTCATGCGTGCGCTGGCGGTACACGCCGGACTGACGCTGCACCTCAAGTGCGAGTACGGCGAGAACGCGCACCATATCGTGGAGGCGTCGTTCAAGGCCGCCGCGCGCGCGTTGCGCCAGATAACGTTCGTCTCCATGGGTTTCTCCCTCAAAAAGATGCTCTAAAGGCAAATTGTACGCTGTTGAAAAAGGGCCGTGCCTGCCGGCGGAATTCCGGTGGCACGGCCCTGTGATTTGGACGATATGTCGGCCTTACTCGGCGGGAGTTACGCTACCGTCCTGGAAGCCAACGTTCCTCGTACTTAAAGCCGGAGAGCTCCTCGCAAAGCGCCTTGACCTCGGGCTTGACGTCGGCCATCTTGCCACCCTCCTTGACGCGGTGAATCTCGTCGCAAAGGATGTCGCACTGTTCCTTGTCGATCTTGATGCCGCGGGCAAGGACGGCCGCAAGCAGGAAGAAGCCGGCGCAGCCGATGATCATGTAGCCGCAGATATACAGAGGAACGGTAGCGGGCTGGGTCACGGCGTCGCTATTGCCGGCGGTCTGAATGAAGCCGGAGGCAGCAAGGACGATAGCCCACACGTTGACGGCGATAGCCTGGGCGATCTGCTGGCAGAGCTGCTGCGCGGAGCTGTAGATGCCCTCGCGACGACGCAGGGTGATGAGCTCATCGACGTCGGGGATGTAGTTGAGCAGAACATCGGGCAGATACTGGAAGCCGACGTAGAAGAACTTCCAGATGGCGAAGATGACGGGGTAGGCGATCATGGCGATGGCGACCGTGGAGGTGCCGTTGATCTGACCAAAGGCGAAGTAGTTGTAGGCGATGATGCACGCAGCGCAACCGACATTTGCGAGGTACCAAGACTTGTGGAAGCCCTTCTTGGCCATGAGGGCGACCCAAATGGCGGTGCAGACGATAGCGACGACCTTGCCAGGCATCTCCATCACGGACTCGTAGGACTTAGGAATCTGCAGGCAGTAGACGATGAAGAAGGACAGGCAGGCAGACCAGCAGGCAGCAGCGAGCTTCGTGGAGACCTGTGCATACAGGACCTTGCGGAAGGACTTGTTGCGGAAGGTGGAGATAACGTCGATAAAGAACTTCTTGATGCCCTCGCCGACACTCTCGATCTTCTCCTGAGCGACCTCCTCGGGGGTGTGCTCCCACGTGGACAGGTACACGCAGAGCAGCGAGATTGCCATAACCGAAGCGTTGACCGTAGCGATGATGAAGTAGCTGAACGGGTTGGTCTCGCCGAAGGTACCAAAGCCAAAGCCGACGAGTGCAGCCATCAGGAAGCCGGCGGCGTTACCAAAGAGATGCTTGTAGCCGGTAAGGTACGTACGCTCCTTAAAGTCATCGGTCATCTCAATGGTAAGCGGCGACAGGTTGGCGGTGCAGAACGTGTACGCGACGTTGTAGATCAGGTACAGCACAAAGTAGTACGGGAAGCCAAACGGCGTAGCCACGAAGATGAGCGGCTCGGCGATCATCATCGGGATGGCCAGCAAGATCCAGAAACGACGACGACCAAAGATGCGGCCGATCTTGGTGGCATAGAAGTTATCGGCCACAAAGCCCATCAGCGGGCAAAGAATGGCGTTGACATAGATGGCAAACGAGCTGATCAGTGCAGCCTCGCCTGCGGACAGGCCACACTCCGTGGACAGGAACAGCACCATGTAGCTGTGCGTAAAGGTCAGGGCACCGGAATTGAGCATACCGCCCATACCAAAGCCCAAGCGCGTCCAGAATGTGATCTTACGCTTTTTTCCGATCTTATTAGTCATCGAGCTCCCTCTCTTTTCTCGATTGTCTTGTAACAAGACATTTGAGTCCACACTGACATCTGTCTGCCCAGCGTTCAGGGTGAACGTTTAGCTAGATTATGCGCGATTCCTTACGAGAGGTGAACGTTCACTTGCATATTATCCCCGAACGGTCGATTTTTACCGCCGAACGGACACAATTGAGGCTCTAAGACCTATTGTCTGCTGGTAAAGATGCCATGCTGGACACCCATGAGATAGGTGAACGTTTATCGTATTTTCCAATTTTTTCACTTAACCACAAAACGAAAACCCCGCCGGGAACACTCCCGACGGGGCCGACGACATAGCGCTACGCTTGGGTGCATTTGCCACTACAGGCAGACGCCGTCCTTCCAGATGCTGATCTCGTGACAGCCACGACGCTCGGCACTCGTGAGTTTACCGCTCGCCGTCTCCAGCACCAGCTGGTATAAATCGTGAGCAGCCTCGTCGAGCGTGCGCTCACCCGTGGCAATCACGCCGGCGTTAAAGTCCATCCAGTTGGCCTTGTGGTCGCACAGACGCTGATTGGTGAACACCTTGAGCGTAGGCGCCGGCGCGCCAAACGGTGTGCCGCGGCCGGTCGAGAACAGAATCACGTGGCAGCCGGCAGCCGTCAACGCCGTGGTGGATACCATGTCGTTGCCCGGACCGCACAGCATGTTCAGGCCGTGTTTAGTTGCCCGGCCGGCATACGGCAGCACGTCGACGATGGGGGCAGACCCGCCTTTTTGCACGCAGCCGCAGCTCTTGTCCTCGAGCGTGGTAATACCGCCGTCCTTGTTGCCGGGGCTCGGGTTCTCGTAGACGACCTCGCCGTGGCTAATAAAGTAGTCCTTAAAGCCATTGAGCATGTCGGAAGCGGCGTTAAAGACCTGCTCGTTCTCACAGCGATCGAGCAGGATACTCTCGGCGCCAAACATCTCGGGCACCTCGGTAAGCACCGACGTGCCGCCGCGGGCGACAACCATATCGCTCACGCGACCGATCGTGGGATTGGCGGTAATGCCCGAAAGGCCGTCGGAGCCGCCGCACTTAAGTCCAATAACCAGCTCGGAGGCCGGAATGGGCTCGCGCTTGGCCTGCTTGGCGAGGTCTGCCAGCTCGGCCAGAATCTTGTGGCCCTCGATCTGCTCGTCGGCGACGTCCTGGCAGGTGAGGAAGCGGACGCGCTCGTGATCGAAGTCACCGAGCTCGTCGAGTACCTGCTGATGCGTGCAGTTCTCGCAACCGAGCGACAGGAACAGCACGCCCGCTGCATTGGGGTGACGCGAGAGTGCCACCAGCAGGCGACGCGTCTGGGCGTGATCGGCGCCGGTCTGCGAGCAGCCAAAGGGATGCGGGAAGTAGTAGACGCCCTCGAGCGAGCCCTCGACCAAATCCTGAGCCTGCTCACACATGGCACGCGCGACTTCGTTGACGCAGCCGACCGTGGGGATGATCCACAGCTCGTTGCGCGTCGCGGCACGACCGTCGGCGCGGCGGAACCCCATAAAGGCCTCGGGCTCAACGGGATCCACGACCGGATGCGTGGGATTGTAGGTGTACTCGACCTCGCCCGAAAGGTTGGTCTTGACGTTATGTGTATGAAGCCACTGACCGGGCTGGACATCGCCCGTCACGTGACCGATAGGAAGGCCGTACTTGATGACGTCCTCCCCCGCGGCAATCGAGCGCACGGCCATCTTATGACCCTGCGGAATATCCTCCGCGGCCACGACCTCGCCCACCCCGGGAACCGCGACGGCGGTGCCCTTGGTAAGCGGCGACAGCGCGACGATCACGTTGTCGGCCGGATTGATCTGGATAGTGTTCATTACAAATGGTCCTAACCCTACAGGTTGAGCAGAAGTCGAAGCGCGGGCATGCCATTCCACACCCGCGCCGGATATTTACGCCTGAGCGTTGGCGAAGGCCTGCTTGGCACCCTCGGTGCGCACGACGGCGAGCGCACTGACGACAAACTCCTCAAGACCGGCGATCTGCGTAAGGTCCTCGCCCCACATCTGCTCGTTGGTGAGCACGTCGTGCACCAGCTGGGCATCGTCGGCGCCGGCATGGGCGGCGTAGAAGTCGAGCACGAAGGCGTCGTCCTGAGCGGTGTACTCGGTGCCGTCGGAGCGACGCAGGTGCAGGCCGTCGCCCTCGCGGGACACAAGCTCCTGCGTGTAAAAGGAGATGAGCGTAGCGAGGCTCGTCGCCAGGCACTTGGGCAGGTTGCCGGTCTCGGCAACGTAGTCCTTGAGCGTGGGCAGGTCGCGAGCGCGCCACTTAGCCGTGGAGTTGAGGCAGATGGAGAGCAGCGCATGATCAATAAACGGGTTGTCGAAGCGGTTTTCGACGGCGGCGGCAAAGGCCTTGCAGTCCTCGACATCCAAGTCGGCGGCAAGCGTCGGAATGACCTCGTCGTAGAGCATGGTGTTCATGAAGCCGCGAATGGTCGCGTCATGCATGCAGTCGCGCACGATATCAAAGCCGGCAACCCAGGAACCCGGAACGAAGGCGGTGTGGGCACCGTTGAGGATGCGGACCTTGCGCTTTTTGTACGGGGTGACGTCGGGAGTCACAAAGACGCCCGGAAGACCAGCCTTCACAAAGGGAAGCTTCTCGGCAAGCGACTCGTCGCCCTGGATGCCCCACATCTGGAAGGGCTCGCGCACGGCCAGGAAGGGATCCTCGTAGCCCAAGCGCTCGGCCACGGCAGCGGCCTCCTTGGGATCGCGAATGCGACCCGGAACGATGGTGTCGACGAGCGTGGTGCAGACGGTGCAGTCGTTAGCCATCCACTGCGCAAACTCGTCCTCCCAGCCCCAGTCGCTCACATACTGGTTCATGATGCGCAGCAGCTCCTCGCCGTTGTGATCGATGAGCTCGCAGGCGAGGACGATAACGCCCGGCTTACCGGCAGCCCAGCGGGTGTGGAGCACCTGGGCAAGCTTGGCGGGGAAGCTCGCAGGTGGCATGTCGTCGGCTTTGCAGGACGGGTCATAGGCGATACCGGCCTCGGTGGTGTTGGAGACGATGATCTCCAGGTCGTCGGAGACGGCAACCTCCATCATGGCGCGGTAGTCGTCCTCGCGATACGGGTTGAGGCAACGGCTGCAGGCGCTAATCACGCGGGACTCGTCAACCGTGCTGCCGTTCTCCTTGCCGCGCACCAGCACGGTATACAGGTCGTCCTGGGCATTGATACCGTCGGCAAAGCCAAAGGCGCCACT
>CAJMPK010000099.1 GCA_905215205.1 uncultured bacterium
TGGGCGTCGTGGGCTTTGCCGGCGCGGTCGCCGAGGTCGGCGTGGTCCGTGTGTGCCTGGCACTGGCGGCGACGTTTGCCCTGGCGTGCACGCCGCTGGCCGTTGGCTTTGCCCTTTCGAGCCTGGGTGCGCGCGAGGAGCTGCTCAACGGCGTGGGTAACTTACTCGGCATGCTCATGACGTTTTTGGGCGGCGCCTGGATGCCGCTGTCGCTCATGGGCCCAGCCGTGCAGACCGTGGCGCACTTTGTGCCGACATATTGGGTGAACGACGCGATCGGTGAGGCGCTCACCTCGGACCTGACGTCTGCCGTGCTGGGGGACATCGCCTGCGACCTGGGCGTCACGGTGCTCTTTGCCGCGGCCATCGCCGCCGCAGGCCTGGCCCTCGCACGTGCCAAATCCCGCGCCTAGCCGCCTAGTCGTCGGGTACTCATTGGGGACAGACTTAAACGACCAAGAGTAGTCATTGGGGACAGACTTAAATGACTGGCCATCGGGGGGCAGTCTTTGCCGAACTGCCGGTTTGTCGACCGGGTTGGCAAGGAACGTCCCTAACTGCCGGCAGGAAAGGAACGTCCCCAAGTGCCGGGTGGCGAAAGAGTGTCCCAGGCGACTAGTCGTTTATGAACACCCCCAATGACTTGTTTGAAAAACAGTTCACCTAGGTTTACTATTACCCTATAAAAGTAGCAACAGGCTAACAATGGGGGGTAGTATGGCGACGAAGCAAGCCTACGTCCAGGTCAAGGGGCTCAAGAAACACTACGGCGATGGAGATGCACGCCTGACGGTGCTCGACGGCATCGACACGTCCATCAACCGCGGCGAGATCTGCGTCATGCTGGGGCCCTCGGGCTCGGGCAAGTCGACCTTTCTCAACCTGATCGGCGGCCTGGAGGATGCTGACGGCGGCTCCATCATGGTGGACAGCTGCGACCTCACGGTGCTCAAGCCTGCCGACCTGGGCGAGTATCGCCGCCGTGAGCTGGGCTTTGTCTTCCAGTTCTACAACCTGGTGCCCGACCTCACCATCAAGGAAAACATCGAGGTCACGGCGCACCTGTCCAAAAACCCGCTCAATGTCGACGACCTGCTGCGTTCGCTGGGTCTTTACGAGCACCGCAACAAGTTCCCGCGCCAGGTCTCGGGCGGCCAGCAGCAGCGCTGCGCCATCGGCCGCGCACTCGTCAAAAACCCGGGCCTGCTGCTGTGCGACGAGCCCACGGGCGCGCTTGACTATAAGACGTCCAAGGAAATCTTGCAGCTCATGGAGGATGTCAACCGCACCTACGGCTGCACCATCATCATTGTCACCCACAATGCCGCCATCGCGCGCATGGCCAATCGCGTGCTGCGCCTGCGCGACGGGCGCATCGTCGAGGATGAGCTCAACGAGTCGCCCGTCGCGGCCGCCGAGCTCGATTGGTAGGCGGCGCCATGACACCTCTCGCAAAACGTCTGCCGCGCGAGCTGCGCCGCAATATCGGCAAGTACCTGGGCATCTTTTTGCTTATGTGCGGAAGCATCGCTCTCACCTCGGGCTTTTTGCTCGCAGCGCATTCCATCGGCTGCCTTATCGACGACATGCGCGATGCGTACACGATTGAGGACGGCCGCGTGACCACCTCCTTCGAGGCTACCGACGATCAGCTCAAGGCAGCCGAGGACGCGGCCGACGACGTCGGCGGCGTCACGCTCTACAAGAATTTCTCCATCGACGCCATCATCAAAAAGACCGCCGGCGACGATGGCACCAAGCGCACGCTGCGCACCTATGCGCACCGCAGCAAGGTCGATATCGCGTCCTACTGTGAGGGCAAGGAGCCCAAGGCGGATGACGAGGTGGCCATCGACCGTGTCTTTGCCACCAATAACAACTTGTCCGTGGGCGATAAAATCGAGCTCGAGGGCCGCGCCTACACCATCTGCGGCATCATGACCCAGCCCGATAGCCAGGCGCTGTTCCTCAACAATTCGGACTTTACGGTGAACACCATCACGTACGGCGTGGCCGAGGTCACCGATAGCGGCTTTGCCGCGCTCGAAGATGCCGGCGGCGCACCCGCCTACACCTACTCCTTCACCTTTGCCGATCGTGATCTCTCCACTGCAGACCGCATCGACGCCGAGCAAGATATGGTCGAGGCACTTACCGATGCCGATGCACGCGTGGATGACCTCATCGACGTCGATTCCAATCAGGGTATTGGTTATGCGCGCGACGACGTGGACGGCGACTCCATGATGTGGATGACGCTGCTCGACATCATCATCGTGATCATGGCGTTTGTCTTTGTGGTCCTTACCGACGCCACCATCGAGGAGGAGAGCGCCATCATCGGCACGCTGCTCGCCAGCGGCTATCGTCGACGCGAGATCGTGCTGCACTACCTTGCGCTTCCCGCCATCGTGGGCGTGGTCGCGGCGCTTTTGGGCACTGCGCTCGGCGTTGTGTTCTTTACCGAGCCCATGCGTAGCCTCTATTACGGTTCGTACAGCCTGCCGCCCTTCCAGGTGTACTGGAGCTGGGAGATCTTTGTGAAGTGCGCCGTGGTTCCCGCCGCCGCGCTCATCCTCATCACGCTGGTGGGCCTGCTTCGCAAAATGGGCAAGACGCCGTTGCAGTTCCTTCGTCACGAGGCGAGCGGCAAATCGGGCACCAAGCGCGGCTTGCAGCTGTCGGAGCGCATGGGTTTTGTTTCCCGCTTCCGCCTGCGTATCTTCCTGCGCAACCTGGGCAACTTCGCCACGCTCTTCGTGGGCATTGCGTTTGCCTCGCTGCTGCTGCTCTTTGGCCTGGCGATTCTGCCCACGATGACGCACTACGCGGACAACCTCGAGACAAGCCTGGTCGCCGAGCACCAGTACACGCTCAAGGCGCCGCTGGAGCTCGAGGGTACTGCCGAGGAGCGCGAGCAGTGGTCGGCACTCGAGCGCTTGCAGTCGGTTGACGGCGCACTCCTCACCGCCGCCCAAGATGCCGATGACGAGCTCGACGACGCGGCCGATGCGGCGCAGGCGGCAGCCGATGCCGCGACCGCATCTCCGTCTGCCGAGAGCCTGACTGCGGCGCAGGGTGCGCTTGCAAACGTCCAGGACAAGAAGGATGCACTTTATGCGCGCCTCGATGACCTTGCCGATGCCCTCGGCTGCGACCGCGACGAGGCTATCGACCTGATCGACAAGGCCTCTAAGATCGACACTGACAACGACGACATTCACCCGGTTAACACGACCGATAACGGTGCAGACAAGATTGCGCAGGCCGAGAAATACGCCGTTTACCAGCTGCAATACGACCGCGGCGATGGTAATGGCGAGGAGACGATTTCCGTCTACGGTATCTCGCCCGATTCGCGCTATTGGAAAGACCTCCACGTTGGCGATGGGCGCGTCGTCTTTGGCGGCGGTCTGCTCGACAAGTTTGGCTGGAGCGAGGGTCAGAAGGTCACGCTCGGCGACAAGTACGAGGGCAAGCATTATTCCCTTGAGTACACGGGCAAGGACTGTGCCTGGGGCTCCAAGTCGGACATGAATATCTATATGAGTATCGACGACTTTAACGAGCTGTTCGGCAACGACGCCGCCTACTTTAACGGCTATGTGAGCGACGAGAAGCTCGACCTCGATGCTCGTTACTTTGCCGGCGACACCACGCCCGACGACATGCGTGCCGTGGGCGACCAGTTCATCGGCATGATGAGCAAAATGATCGGAATGATGATCGGGCTCGCGGTGTTCATCTTCCTGCTGTTTATGTACCTGCTGACCAAGGCTGTGATCGACCACAGCGCCCGTTCGATCAGCTACATGAAAGTCTTTGGCTATCGCGATAGCGAGATCTCGCATCTGTACATCCGCTCGATTACACTGTGCGTGGTGGTGTCGCTCGTGCTAAGCCTGCCGGTCATCATTGGCTCGCTCACGGCCATCTTCCGCTCGATGCTCCTCGCCTACAACGGCAATATCGAGATCTACGTGCCCGCTTGGTCCATGGCTGCATGCGTCGGCATTGGCTTTGCGACCTACCTGGTCGTGGCGCTGCTACACACGCGTTCTATCAAGCGCGTCAGCCTGGCCGAGGCCCTTAAAGTCCAAGAGTAGTCGTTTAAGAACGTCCCCAATGACTAGGTGCCGTACTTGACTTTAACTCTGCTTTAACTGGTACCATCCTCTATGTCTGTAACGCCATATAGACCGAGGGGATAGATCTATGACCGCAACTGCACCCGCAGCACCCGCTAAGGTGTACTTCACCAATCTGCGCACGCATGCTCGCGAGAGCCAGCTCGACAAGCTCAAGCGCCTCATACGTCACGCCGGTATCGAGCAGATCGACTTTGAGAACAAGTTCGTCGCCATCAAGATTCACTTTGGCGAGCTGGGCAACCTGAGCTTTTTGCGCCCCAACTACGCCCGCGCCGTCGCGGATGTCGTGAAGGAACTGGGTGGCAAGCCCTTCCTCACCGACTGCAATACACTCTATGTGGGTAGCCGCAAAAACGCGCTCGAGCACATCGATACCGCCTATCAGAACGGCTTTACCCCGTATGCCACGGGCTGCCAGATCATTATTGCCGACGGCCTCAAGGGTACCGACGAGGCGCTCGTCCCGGTCGAGGGCGGCGAGTACGTGCACGAGGCCAAGATCGGTCAGGCGCTCATGGATGCCGATATCGTGATCAGCCTCACCCACTTTAAGGGCCATGAGCAGGCCGGCTTTGGCGGTGCCATGAAGAACCTGGGCATGGGAGGCGGCAGCCGTGCCGGCAAGATGGAACAGCATGCCGCCGGCAAGCCGAACGTCACGACCGAGCACTGCGTTGGCTGCCGTGCCTGCGAAAAGATCTGCGCGCACGACGCTGTCTCGTTCAACGACACCCGCGAGCGCGAGCTTGCCAGCGGCGCTACTCGCACGGTGCACGTGGCCACCATCGACCACGATCGCTGCGTGGGCTGCGGACGCTGCATTGCGGCATGCAACCAGGACTGCATCAAGCCCGGCTATGACGCCGCGGCCGACGTGCTCAACTGCAAGATCGCCGAGTACACCAAGGCCGTTGTCCAGGATCGTCCCAGCTTCCACATTTCGCTGGCTATGGATATCAGCCCCAACTGCGATTGCCATCCCGAAAACGACACACCTATCGTCAACGATATCGGCATGTTCGCGAGCTTCGACCCGGTCGCCATCGACCAGGCCTGTGCCGACGCCGTCATGGCATCCGAGCCGCTGCCCAACACCGAGCTCACCGATAGTGCGGCCAAGATGGAGCACAACCACGAGCATCTGGAGGGCGAGCAGGCCAAGGACCCCTTCTGCATCACGCATCCCGACACCGACTGGCGCACCTGTATCGCACACGCCGAGAAAATCGGCCTGGGCACGAGCAAGTACGAGCTCATCGAGGTCAAGTAGCACCTAACTATTGGACAAAGCAAGCGCCTTTGTAGCGTTGGTTGAGCAAAAGCCGCCCGTGGGCACAGCGCTCACGGGCGGTTTTTCGGAAGTATGCGGCAAATTTCGAGACCGCCGAGCACACGACATTTTTTGGCAACAAAACCCCTGATAAATTGTTGGTAAAACTGCGGTCTGGTCAGCAGTTCCAAATTTTGCCGCATACTTCCGAAAATAGGGGGTCAGATAAAGCCCCAGACGTTGCTTTTTGCCTAAAAATACTCG
>CAJMPK010000100.1 GCA_905215205.1 uncultured bacterium
CGTTCTTCACAGCCTCGGCAACCTGCTCATCGGGCACACCGGAGGTGCCGTGCAGAACCAGCGGCACGTCGACGGCGTCGCGGATAGCCTTGACCACGGACTGCTCGATGTGCGGATCGCTCGTGTACACACCGTGGCTGGTGCCAACGCCAATTGCGAGGGAGGTGCAGCCGGTGCGCTCGACGAACTCCTTGGCCTCGGCCGGATCGGTGTAGGGGCTCTCGCCCTCAACCGCGGGACCGTCGTCCTCCTTGCCGCCAACCTTGCCGAGCTCAGCCTCGACGGGCACGCCCATGGCGCGGCCAGCATCGGCGACGGACTTGGTCAGGGCGATGTTGTCCTCGAAGGACTCGTGCGAACCGTCGATCATGACGGAGGTGTAGCCCGTGCGGAAAGCCTGCATGCAGCGGTCATAGCCATCGCCGTGATCGAGGTGCAGAGCGACGGGCACGGAAGCGCGCTCGGCGGCAGCCTTGACCATGCCGTAGAAGTAGTCCAGACCAGCGGTCTTGATGGTGCCCGGGGTGGTCTGCATGATGACGGGGGACTTGGTCTCCTCGGCAGCGGCCAGAACGGCCATAACAAACTCGAGGTTCTCGACGTTGAAAGCGCCGACGGCGTAGTGGCCGGCCTGAGCGTCCTTGAGCATCTTTTCGGTGGTAACAAGTGCCATGAGCGTTTGCTCCTCTCCCTCGCCCGCATCTGGACATCGGGCGTAGTTGTTCGCAAGGCGTTTTACCTTGCGTTTTGCTGCGCTCATTGTATGAAATTCAGCAGCTTTGCACGTGCGAGATATTGAGCCCATGCAGGTCAATACAGTCATTTTTGAAAAGCAAACGGAAGGAATTTGAGCCGAGTGGACATGTTCGATATTGAATTTTGAGTGTTCAGCGTCTTTCTTTTATAGAAAAGATAAGTAATCGAAAGGTCTTTTCTTACTCAAAAAGAAAATGAACGAAAATAGAGTCAACACAATTCCTGCAAATTTCAGACGATGATGGAGCAGATATGGCCCACGCAACAACCCGAGCTTTCGCCGACGAGCGTCGTTCCGCCATCATGGAGATGCTCGATCATAATGCCTCGGTGCAGGTAGCAGAAATCGCCCAGACCTTTGGCGTGTCCTCCGTCACCGCCCGCGCCGACCTGGACGCGCTCGCCGAAGCAGGCAAGCTGCGCCGCACGCATGGCGGTGCCGTATCGCTCCACAAACGCCTGACCGTTTCCACGCAGGATCGCCGCATCAACGTCAATGTCGCCGCCAAGCAGGCCATCGCACAAAGCGCCATCGAGCTCGTCAATGACGGCGACACGTTGCTCGTCGACTCGGGCACCACGGCGCTCGAGTTCGTCCGGCTCCTCGATCAGCGCGACGGTATCACCGTCATCACGGCCGACATTACCATTGCCGATTACATCGACGAGAGCATGCCCTCAGTCGATGTCGTCATGCTGGGCGGGGCGCTGCGCAAAGGCCATCGTTATTTGTACGGACCGCTCACTATGCAGGCGCTCCAAATGGTCCATGCCGATCTGGCCGTCATGTGCCCCGGCGCCTTTGTCCCCAGCTGCGGCTTTACGACCGACTTTCCCCAGATGGCCGAGACCAAAGCGGCTATGGTCGGCGCCGCCCGTCAAAGCGTCGCCCTCATGGACGCCAGCAAGGTTAACGGACGCGGCATGTACCGCTTTGCCGAACTCGCCGACGCCGACTCCATCGTGATGGACAGCGACCCCGATAATGCCGTCGCCACCTCAATCGCCGAGATCGTCGACAACGCCCGCCCAAATCTCCTCATCGCCGGCGCTTAAACAAAAACCACCACAAAGGTCTCCTTTGTGGTGGTTGAGCATCAGAAGTGAATGTGTCGCTACTTGGACAGCTCGTCGGCGAGAACCTCGATCTGAGCGCGCGAGGCGTCGTTGAGCGAACCCAGCACGGTCACCTTGTTCTGCGCCAGGGTGATGTCCTTCATGCCCTCGAGCTCCTTGGTCATAACCTTGGCAGCGGTGGGCGCCCAGGAGCCGGCCTCAACGAGCGCCACCGTACGGTTCTGATAGGCGTGCTCGGCAAGCGTGTGGATAAAGGTGCTCATGAACGGGAAGATCTCGCCCTGATAGGTGATGGAGGCGAGCACCAGACGGTCATAGCGGAACGCATCCTCAACGGCCTCGGCCATGTCGTCGCGAGCCAAGTCAAAGACGGAAACCTTCTGGCCGCGGGCCTCGAGCGCAGATGCAAGCTCCTCAACGGCGGCCTTCAGATGGCCGTACACGCTCGCATAGGCAATCGTGATGCCCTCGTCCTCGGGCTGATAGCTCGACCAGGTGTTGTAGGTGTCGAGGTAATAGCCCAGATTCTCGGTAAGAACAGGACCATGGAGCGGACAAATGATCTGGATATCCAGATCAGCGGCCTTCTTGAGCACGGTCTGCACGAATTTGCCGAACTTACCGACGATGCCAAAGTAGTAGCGGCGCGCTTCGCAAGCCCAGCCTTCCGGGTCCTCGATGTCGTTGGCGCCAAACTTGCCAAAGCCGTCGGCACTAAAGAGCACCTTGTCGGTGGACTCGTAGGAGAAGATCACCTCGGGCCAGTGAACGTTGGGGGCGCCGACAAAGGTCAGGCTGTGGCCACCCAGGTCGAGCACGTCGCCCTCTTTGACGACCATCTTACGCTCGGGGTAGTCGGTGCCAAAGTAGTTGACCATCATGCGGAAGGCGCCCATGCTGGCCACAATCTGTGCCTGGGGATAGCGCTCCATAAAGGCGGCGATGCCGGCGGAGTGATCGGGCTCCATGTGATGGACGATCAGGTAGTCGGGCGTACGGCCATCAAGCACGGCCTCGAGGTTGCCGAGCCACTCGTCAACAAAACCGCCGTCGACTGAATCGGCGACAGCGATCTTTTCGCCCAAGATAACGTAGCTGTTGTATGCCATACCGTTCTCGGACACATCGTACTGGCCCTCGAACAGGTCAATGTCGTGATCGTCGACGCCAACGTAGCGGATATCCTTGGTGATCTCCATCAGGCAAAGCCTCCTAGATAGACAAAATAACCCGTCTATCATAGCACTCGGCAGCATTCCAACTGTTATCTGCCGGCATCCTTACCGATTGTTATTGAAATACGATAAATCGCCGTTTACCTGCGCAAACTATGAGCGTAGTATCGCCGTGCTATGTCGAATAATGAGCTGGCCGGGAATACGAATGGCAACGGTTTTGCCCGCCGTACCCGCCTCGGGAACCGCATGCTCGAATACCTCGCGTCCGCGCTGATGCAAATCGAATCGAACGGTCGTGAGCTCGTTATGCGCGACAAAATCATCGAGCGAATCGTCGACACCCACCACGCTCACGTCCTCGGGCACGCGCAGGCCGCTATCGCGCAGCGCTGCAATCGCGCCATTTGCCATCTGGTCGTTTGCCGCGTAAATCGCCGTCATGGTGCGATCGTGCTCGGCCAGGTACCTGCCGGCCTCGTAGCCGCTGTTGGCAGACCAGTCGCCCTCGAGCGGCTCTGCCGGCTCGATGTGTTTACGCTCGAGTGCATCCTGCCAACCGGCACGACGAAATTGCTCGTCGACCGAGAACGACGGGCCGCCAATATAGCGAATCTGCTCGTGCCCCAGCTCAAACAGGTGATCCATAAGCAATAACGAGCAGCCGTAATGGTCGGAATCGACCGTGGTCACGCGCGGATGCGCGTACATGGTAACGATGACCGTGCCAATGCCCGGCAGTGGATCAAACGTCTCAAAATCAGGCGCCATGCGACTCATGCCGATAATGATGCCGTCCACCGGTAATGCGCCCATACGACGCGTGGCCTCGGCAAGCGAGAATTCCTCGGTCTTGGACATCTCGACCAGCGTGATGGCGCAATTATGCTCGCGAGCAGCGCTGGCGATGCCGTCGATCATTGAGAGGTTGCCAAACTTGGTGACATCGTTGACGCATAGGCCGACCGAATGGTAACGGCCGTCGCGCAGCGAGCGACCGGCATAACTCGGACGAAAGCCGAGCTCTTGCATAGCGGCCTGCACGCGCTGGCGCGTCTGCTCGTTAACGTTGGGCAAGCCGTTGGCGACGCGCGAAACCGTCTGCTGCGAAACGCCAGCAGCGCGGGCGACGTCGGCCATGGAGACCGGACGCGTACCTGTATCGTTGGACGGGCGCCTTGCCACAGGATCACCTTCACCCTTGCGAGATTTGAATAGCGTGAATGCCGGCCCGGGCAGAAATACATCCCGCGCCGAGGCCCGCTATCGTCGGACGCATGTTAACGTACTCTACTTTTTCTATCTGCATCTCTTCTGCTTTATAAGTCCATACGGCAATACCGTTCACGGCTGAATTTCTACCGATTACCAGATTCTCAAAAAGTGACAAGAGTTGTGTTATGAGTACGTTAACATAGCCCGTAACGTGCAGCATCGTGAACACTTGGTTCATGCCGCTTCAAGTTGTTAACGTACTCATAACGACGCAAAACTCACCCGTGCGCGCCAAGGAAAGGACTCCCATGACCACCCCCGACGAAAAGACACTCGCCACGCTCACCAAGCTGTTCGAGGAGGAGTTTGGGCCCATCGGCGATCGCCAGGTGCTCTATGTGCACGCGCCCGGCCGCTCCGAGATCAGCGGCAACCACACCGACCACGAGGGTGGCCACGTTATCGCCGGCTCGCTCGATGTCGCCGTTGACGGCATCGCCGTGGCAACCGATTCCAACAAGGTTCGCGTAGCCGACGAGGGCTATCCCACGTTTGAAATCGCGCTCGACACGCTAGACGTTCAGGAGTCCGAGAAGGGCACGTCCGCAAGCCTCGTCCGCGGCATGGCCCACGAGATTGCAGCCCTTGGCGTTGAGCCCCACGGCTTCGACTTTGCCTTTACCTGCTCCGTCCCCTCGGGCGGCGGCCTTTCCAGCTCCGCTGCTGTCGAGGCGGCGTACGGCCGTGCCATGGAGACGCTCTGGGGCGCGCCCGCCATTGAGCCCGTCACGCTCGCTCAGATGAGCCAGCGCACCGAGAACAACTACTACGGCAAGCCCTGCGGTCTGATGGACCAGGCCGCTGTGTGCCTGGGCGGCCTTGCCTACATGGACTTTGAGGACCAGGCTCAGCCTAAAACCCAGAAGCTCGAGCTCAACTTTGAGGATCACGGCTATGCGCTCGTGCTCGTTAAGGTTGGCGCCGACCATGTGGCGGCTACCGACGACTACGCAGCCGTTCCGCGCGAGATGCAAGACGTCGCCGCCGAGTTTGGCAAGGCACGCCTGTGCGAGGTCGATGTTGCCGACTTTGACGCCAGGCTCCCCGAGCTGCGCGCCAAACTGGGCGACCGTGCCTGCCTGCGCGCCGTTCACTACTGGTACGAG
Organism: uncultured bacterium; assembly: GCA_905215205.1. Lineage (GTDB taxonomy): Bacteria > Actinomycetota > Coriobacteriia > Coriobacteriales > Coriobacteriaceae > Collinsella. The sequence continues at coordinate 5,390 of CAJMPK010000100.1, forward strand.
AACGGCCTGGTCGACAAGCGCTGGGCAGCGCTCAACGCCGGCGACATCGACCAGTTCCTGGTCCTGACGCGCGAGTCCGGCGCCAGTTCTGCCATGTACCTGCAGAATGTCGTTGCCAAGCTGGGCTCCGAGCAGCCCTCCATGTACGCGCTTGCTCTCGCCGAGCATGTGCTCGACGGCCGAGGCGCCGTCCGTATCCACGGTGGCGGCTTTGGTGGCACCATCCAGGCCTTCGTGCCGCTCGACCTGGTCAACACCTTCATTGCCAAGATGAACGGCTGGCTGGGCGAGG
>CAJMPK010000101.1 GCA_905215205.1 uncultured bacterium
AAAAGGGCGTCACCGCGACGTTCTTCCTTTCGGGCGATGCGGCCGAGGCCTCGCCTGCCACGGCCAAGGCGATTGTCGATGCCGGGTGCGAGATCGGATCCAACAGCTACAGCGACGATTCGCTCAAGGGTCAGGACCGTGAGGCGGTACGCGAACAGATCACGAAAGGTACCGATGCGATTAAGTCGGCGACCGGCGTGAAGACGATGCTGCTGCGTGCTCCCTACGCTGCCTTTGACGAGCAAAACTGGATTGATGCGATGGACCTGGTCTCCGCCGTGGTCTCGTGGAATATTGACTCGGGCGACTGGCTACTCAACGGTGCCGACGAGCAGGTCTCGACGGTGCTCGATTCGGTGACGCCGGGCAATATCGTGCTGCTCACTGATAGAGACGAATGCGCCGAGCAGACACTCGAGGCGCTGCCGCAGATTATCGACGGCCTTGTCGCCGACGGCTACAAGATCGTGACGCTCAGCGACCTGGTCAAGACAGACACGTCGCTGAGCAAAAAGCTCACCTCGTTGACGAAGGTCGCCATGCCCAAGGACGCCGTGTTCCCCCAACTTGCCGAGGACGACGACACCGCAGAGTAGTCATTGGGTAGTCATTTAAGAACGTCCCCAATGACTATGTCACGGATGCGTCAGCGTTTGGTATGCCTGCAATGTGCAGCGCATAAAATTGATGCCGCAGGGCGATGCTGATGCTATAGTTACTGCGGTTAATGAGGGTCAAGAGAAAGGTTACAGGTGAAATCCAAACCTCGACCATACAGTCGATGACCCCTTGCAGGTGCTTCTTGCGCATGCACGGGGTGTGAGCGCCGAGCGGCGTGCCGCCCGCGCATGCGTATACATATCTAAAAGTCCACGGACGGCGTGCCGGCATGGCCGCAGTCCGAAGGGATAATGATGGGGAGCACCAGTGAATTATCTGAGTGAGATGCTCAAACTGCCGGTCTTGGACGTTGATGGCGAAAAGCTCGGCGTTGTGAACGATTTTGGCATTGCTACCGGCGAAGTTTTTCCGCACGTGACGTCGCTCGCGTTCCGCGGACCCGGCAAGACGCCATTTATGATCAGCTGGCGCAAATGGGTCGACCGTATCGACGAGACGGGCGTACACCTTAAGTCGCCGGCCACCGAAATCCGTTTTTCGTACCTGCAGCCGACCGAACTCTTGCTTGCCCGCGACGTGCTCAACAAGCAGATTGTCGACACGCAGGGCATGAAGGTCGTGCGCGTAAACGACATCAAGTTTTCCATGTCGGGCGAAAATCAGCTGCGCCTGCTGGGCGCCGAGGTCGGTGCCCGCGGTCTGCTACGCGCCATCAGCCCCGCGCTCGAGCATATCGTCGAAGGCTTTATGAAGCACCTGGGCAAGCCGCTCAGTGAGGACATCATCGCTTGGTCCTACATGGACCTGCTCGACCGCTCGACCAAGAACATTCAACTCTCGGTGTCGCACAAGACGCTCGGCGAGCTGCACCCTGCCGACATCGCCGACATTATCGAGCAGCTCGACCCGCGCCTGCGTGCGCAGGTGTTTGCACAGCTCGATACTGCCCAGGCCGCCGAGGCCATCTCGGAGTTCGATGACGACGAGCTTATGACCGAGATGCTCGAGGGCCTGTCCGACACGGACGCATCGTCGATGCTGGCCATGATGGACCCGGACGATGCAGCCGACCTGATCGACGAGCTCGATTACGAGAAGGCCGAGAAGCTCCTGCGCCTGATGGGCGTCAAGGAGGAGAAGGCGATTCGTAATCTGCTGGGCTACGAGGACAACACTGCCGGCCGCATCATGACCTCGGAGTTTGTCTCCCTGCCCGCTACGGCAACGGTCGGTGACGCCATCGAGGCGATTCGCGAGCTCGACGAGGACTTCGAGAGCGTCTACTACGTCTATACCGAGGATCCGAGCGGCATGCTGACCGGCGTGCTTTCGCTGCGCACGCTGATCGTAGCCGACCGCGACGCCACGCTGGGTCAGCTGGCCTATCGCGACCTGGTCTATGTGTCGCCCGACGAGGACCAGGAAGACGTGACGGACGAGATGACCAAGTACGACCTGGTCGCTATCCCCGTCTGTGACGAGAACCGTCATATCCTGGGTATCGTAACCTTCGACGACGCCATGGACGTTATTGCCGAGGAGCATCAGGAGGACCTGCAGATCGCCGGTGTCGGTTCGGGCGATAGCGCGTCCGACGACTCGACGAACGTGCTCAGCTGGTTCGTACATCGCCAGTACTGGGTTGTTGTATGGGGCATCGCGTCGTGCATCATGGCGACCGTGCTGGGGACGGCGCTCGGCTCCGCGCATCTGGTGGTGTTCCCCATGTGCGCCATGCCGCTCGTGCTGCTGGCGGCCTCGCGTATGGTGTCGTTCGTCAAGAACTACTTCCTGGAGTATGACGGTCACGACGACGAGCCCAAGCCGTATCTGGGGTTCTTCTTCCAGAGCACGGGCATGGGCCTGATTCTGTCGCTCGTGACCTACCTGTGCGCCCAGCTGGTGCGCACCGCTGCGTTCCTCGACGCGCCCATGTTTGAGGAACAGCTCTTTACCGGCTGCTTTAACATCGCGGCCATCGTCTGCCTGATTGGCAACATGAGCGCCGTGATTTACCTGATGGTGCTGTTCTGGCGTGACGAGCACGACCTCAATACGTCGGGTACCGCCATGAACGTCATTGCCGTCATGATTTCATGCGTGGCGTACTGCATCGCCGCAGTGCTGCTCACCATGTCGGTCATGGGGTAGGTGGTCGCGTGCAAAACACGAAGCAAAAGGCGAGCACCAAGCAAAAGCTGACCATCGCGGCCATCTTTGGCGCCATGGGCCCTGGCCTTCTGGCGGCGCTTTCGGGTAATGACGCCGGCGGCATCGCCACGTATTCCAGCGCCGGTGCCAGCTATGGCTACAAGATGCTGTGGATGCTTCCCGTCATGACCGTGCTGCTTATCGTGACGCAGGAGACTGCGGCGCGTTGCGGCTGCGTCACAGGCAAGGGCCTGGCGTCGCTCATCCGCGAGCGCTTTGGCGTGCGCAGGAGCGTGCTGGCCATGGCGGCGCTGCTGATCGCCAATACGGCCGTGACAATTTCGGAGTTTGCGGGTATCGCAAGCGGCCTTGCTCTCTTTGGTGTGCCGGCGAGCATCTCGGTGCCGCTGGTGGCGCTGCTGGTTTGGATGCTTACCATGTCGGGCAGCTTCCAGCGCATCGAGAAGATTCTGCTGCTGGTGAGCTGCGTGTTTGTGACCTACATTGTCGCTGCATTTATGGCTGGTCCCAGCTGGGGCGAGGTGGCGGTCGATCTGGTTGTGCCCAACATCCAAAATGACCCCAGCTACGTGTCGCTCGTGGTTGCAACGATCGGTACCACCATCGCGCCGTGGATGATTTTCTTGGCGCAGAACAACGTGGTCGATAAGAACGCGGGCGAGGACGATATCGTGCTGCAGCGCATCGACACCGTGAGCGGCTCGATCGCCGCCGATGTCATCGCCGGTTTTATTATCATCACGACCGGTACGGTGTTGTTCCCTGCAGGCATTCAGATTAGCGACGCTGCCGATGCCGCCCGCGCATTGGAGCCTATCGCGGGCCAGTGGTCCACGGTGCTGTTTGCCTCGGGCCTGGTCGCGGCGAGCTTCTTGGCTGCCTGCGTGCTGCCGGGCGTTACGTCGAGCGCTATCTGCGAGGCATTTGGCTGGGAGCGCGGTGCCGACCGCAGCTGGGACGAGGCCCCGGTCTATCGCGGCATCATTACGGCCATCATCGGCATCTCTGCCGTGCTGGTGCTCATGCCCGGCGTCGACCTGTTCCAGATTATGATGACCTCGCAGGTCATCAACGGCGTGCTGTTGCCCGTGGTTTTGGTGTTCCAGGTGGTTATTGCCGCCGATCGTCACATTATGGGCGCCAACCGCAACGGCCGCGTATGGAACGTGCTCACTTGGGCGACAATCGGCGTGATTACGGTGCTGACGGTCGTCATGTTTGTGCTGCAAGCGATGGGCTACAGCGCTTAACGCCCACTTTTGCTTCCGAACAGGCCGAAGCGATGGGCTGCGGCCTGTATTTTGTCTGCTATAGGGCGTTAGTTATATGGCAGTGGGCAAAAAATGCCAAATATGAGTACTGGTGCTAAGTGAATGGCATTTACATCCAAGAAGATAATGAACATAACCTATAGTATGTTCATTAAAATTGGCTCCAATACGCCTTAAACCAGTCAGGTTGGCTGCTTTAGGGGGCTGTAGGGGACGCTCGGACGTCATTTTGGGTGGTTTTGCCTGCTATTAAAATGGTAACAGTACTCATATTTGCCCTTTTTTGCCCACAGACCTTTGAGGTTGCGGCGAAAAGGGCCTGTTTTGATTGTTTGGGGCAGGCGCGAGGCGCGGAAACGATGTCTGGAGCGGTGGGTCGGCTTGGAATTCATCCGTAGAGGTCTTCATTGGCTGCGCCAGGAGTGCCTTCAGATGCCGGTACAAAAGGAGCGTCCCTAACTGCCGGAGGGGGCGTCGGTTGTGGCCGACGCCCCCTCCGGGTGCAAGCGGATTTGACAGTGCGTTACTTGTCGGTGCCTAGCTTGTGCGGTTTGTAGGCGAGCGCGTTGACGAGTGCGTCGGCGGCGGACTTGACGGCCGCCGGCTGCGGATCGTTAACGTGGTCCTCGGGATGCACGGGCAGGTCCTTCTTGACGGTATCGTGGATGAGCTTAAGGTACTCGGCCACGCCCGCGTTCGAAAGGTGCGTGCCGTCGCCGTCGAACAGCTCGTTGCGGTTGGCGCTATATCCGTACCAGTCGATAACGCGCACGTTTTTATAGCGCGTGGCGGCGTTGGCGATGGCCTGATTGGTGGCGCCGACCCATGGCTGCGGGCTGCGCGTGTTTACAAATACGACGGTGCGTTGATTGCCGGCATCGGCCATGATGGCGTCAATCTGGGCATCGGTCACTAGGCCGTTGGTGCCCAGCGCAAAGACTACGATCTTGCCGGCGAGGTTCTGCTGGATATAACCCTCAAATGTTGTGCGGCCCGCATCGAACTGGCGGCCCTTTTCGGCATCGATGTGACTGTGGGGGAACACGCCGTCAAAGGAATCGACGGCGTGCAGGGACACGGAGTCGCCAATCATGAGCAGGTCGTAGGATCCGTCGGGGAAGCCGTCGTTGTCCTTGTCGGTGTCATCGGCCGCCTGCTGGTCCTGGGGTTTTGCATTTTTGGCTTCCTTGTTTAGGATTTCGGCGCCCTCGCCGCTCAGCGCGGATGTATCGGGCACAAAGACCAGACCACCCAGCGCCACGACAAGCACGACGCCGCAAACGGCGCACACGGGAATATGCGCGCGCACCCAGCTTGCGGGCGTGGTGGTCCCTTCGCGGAGCTCGGAAACGGTGCGTCCAAAGGCGCCCTTCCTAAACGGCGTCTCGATAAAGCGATAGGAGCATTCGGCTACGGCGACCACCACAGGTACCTGCAAGATGTACTGCCACCAAGGCGTATCGCTGATGTTGGCGACCGGGTTCATAAGCAGCAGCAGCGGATAGTGCCATAGGTAGATGCTGTACGAGCGCTTGCCAACCCATACGAGCGGCTCGGCGGACAGCGCGCGGGCAACCATTCCCTGGG
>CAJMPK010000102.1 GCA_905215205.1 uncultured bacterium
GTTTTGCCGTGCGCCGGCATCGGCGCAAAGAAAAAGGGCCCGGAAGGCAATGCCTTCCGGGCCCTTTGCAATGCAAGTGTGCTTGTAAGTGCGATTTAGCGCACCTGAGCGACGTAAGCGACGTTTGTCGAGGAGACCTTGTCCTCGAGCTGGACGCTCATGCGGGGATCGCCGGCGGTGGCGACGGTCAGATCGCCGGCCTCGACGTAGCCGAGCTCCTTAGCGGTCTCGATCGCCTTGACGATCGTGCCGTTGACGGTGCCCTGGGTAATCTCGGCCTGGTGCGGGATAACGCCCCAGTACATGATCATCTGCTGGACGGCCCACTCGTGGCGGGAGAACGCGCAGATCGGCATGTTGGGACGGAAGTGCGAGATCAGGCGAGCGGTACGACCGGTGGTCGTCGGCACGGTGATGCACTTGGCGCCAACGGTGGTAGCCATGTTCACAGCGGACATACCCACAACGTTGTTGACAACACGGGTGCCGTGAGCATCGGCCGGAACCTCGAGCGGAGCGTGGGCCGGGAGGTACTTCTCGGCCTCGAGAGCAATGCTGGCCTGCATCTTGACGGCCTCGACCGGGTACTTACCGGCAGCGGACTCGCCGGACAGCATAACGGCGTCGGTGCCGTCGTAAATGGCGTTAGCAACGTCGGCAACCTCGGCGCGCGTCGGGCGCGGGTTCTGCTGCATGGAGTCGAGCATCTGCGTAGCGGTGATAACGGGCTTGTAGGCCGCGTTGCACTTGGCGATGATCTCCTTCTGGATGTGCGGAACGAGCTCGGGCTTGATCTCGATGCCCAGGTCGCCACGGGCGACCATGATGCCGTCGGAAGCCTCGAGGATCTCGTCGAAGTTCTCGACGCCCAGGGCGCACTCGATCTTCGGGAAGATCGTCACGTGCTCGCCACCGTTCTCGCGGCAAAGCTCGCGGATGCCGCGGACGGACTCGCCGTCACGGATGAAGGAAGCGGCGATGTAGTCGATGTTCTCGGTCAGGCCAAAGAGGATGTCCTGACGATCGCGCTCGGTGATGGCGGGCAACGAGATGTTGACGTTGGGCATGTTGACGCCCTTGCGCTCGCCGATCAGGCCGTCGTTCTTGACGACGCAGGTCATGTCCTGGCCGTCGACGGACTCGACCTCAAGGGCAACCAGGCCGTCATCGATTAGGATGAGGGAGCCCTTCTCGACCTCGGAGGGCAGAGCCAGGTAGTCGAGGGAGATGTGCTCAGCGGTGCCGTGGAAATCCTCGGACGTGGGCTGAGCGGTGACGACGATCTTATCGCCGGTCTTGACGGCAACCTTCTTGCCATCGACCAGAAGGCCGGTGCGGACCTCGGGGCCCTTGGTGTCGAGCAGGATGCCGACGGGCAGACCGAGCTCCTTGGAAATACGACGGACGCGCTCGATGCGACCGTGGTGCTCGTCGTAGGATCCGTGCGAGAAGTTAAAACGGGCGACGTTCATGCCCGCCTTGATCATCTCGCGGATGGTCTCGTCGCTATCGCAGGCGGGGCCCATGGTGCATACAATCTTGGTGCGCTTGTACATTCAGACCTCCATCTGACATCGTCTTGCGCTGATAGATAAACCATAAGAAATAAAACTGAGATGATTATAACGAAATGACGACCGAATACCCCCAAAAATCGACCGTATGCCGAATTAGAAGTTCATTTTTTGCGGAAAAACGGTATATGCAAAAACTTTACCAACGGTTCTAACCGCTGCTATCCGGGCGATATTTCAGTTTGATGTTGCGCCGAAGAAAAAACGTTTTACCAATGTTGAGCATCACACGGTCTGCACCGTTGCGAATGGACCATATTTTCAAATGGATTGTTTTGGCTAGACGCGTTGCTTTGGGGTACCATAGCTCCACTATCAACTGCCGCTCAGCACGGCAGCCTTGATGAGCCCTTGCCCTTCTCCTGGGAATTATGATCGGGCATCAATCTGCTGAGTGGCCCGAATCCCAGGAGGGGACTCTATATGCAAAAGGAATACCTGTCCGCCGCGGCGGAGGTGCTCAGCGACCAAGGCGTCGATGAGAACCTCGGCCTGAGCACCGGCGAGGCGTCGTCGCGCCTCGCCAAGACAGGCCCTAACAAGCTTGAGGAAGCCGAGAAGACGCCGCTGTGGAAGCGTTTCTTTGAGCAGATGGCCGACCCCATGGTCATCATGTTGATCGTTGCCGCCGTCATCAGCGCGCTCACGGGCATGGTCAAGGGCGAGCCCGACTTTGCCGATGTCGTCATCATCATGTTCGTCGTTATCGTCAACTCGGTACTGGGCGTGGTCCAGGAAGCCAAGAGCGAGGAGGCCCTCGAGGCCCTGCAGGAGATGAGCGCGGCGCAGTCCAAGGTGCTGCGCGACGGCAAGCTCGTGCACCTGCCGAGCGCCGAGCTCGTCCCCGGTGACGTGATCATGCTCGAGGCGGGCGACTCCGTTCCGGCCGACTGCCGCGTGCTCGAGAGCGCCACGATGAAGATCGAAGAGGCCGCACTCACCGGCGAGTCCGTGCCTGTCGAGAAGCACGCCAACGTGATCGAGCTTGCCGCGGGCACCGATGACGTGCCGCTCGGCGACCGCAAGAACATGTGCTACATGGGCTCCACCGTGGTGTACGGCCGCGGCCGCGCCGTCGTGGTCGGTACCGGCATGGATACCGAGATGGGCAAGATTGCCGGCGCCCTGGCCGAGGCCAAGGAAGAGCTTACGCCGCTGCAGGTGAAGCTTGCCGAGCTCAGCCGCATCCTTACCATCATGGTGATCGTCATCTGCGTCGTGATCTTTGGCGTCGATATCCTCCGCCACGGCGTAGGCAACGTCCTTTCCGACCCGACCGCCCTGCTCGACACCTTTATGGTCGCCGTCTCGCTCGCCGTCGCCGCCATCCCCGAGGGCCTGGTCGCCGTCGTGACCATCGTGCTGTCGCTTGGCGTGACCAAGATGGCCAAGCGCCAGGCGATTATCCGCAAGCTTTCTGCCGTCGAGACCCTCGGCTGCACGCAGACTATCTGCTCCGACAAGACCGGCACCCTTACCCAGAACAAGATGACCGTCGTCAAGCACGAGCTCGCTGCGCCTAAGGAGAAGTTCCTGGCAGGTATGGCCCTTTGCTCCGATGCCCAGTGGGACGAGGAGCTGGGCGAGGCCGTGGGCGAGCCGACTGAGTGTGCGCTCGTCAACGACGCCGGCAAGGTTGGTCTCACCGGCCTGACTGCCGAGCACCCGCGCGTGGGCGAGGCCCCGTTCGACTCGGGCCGCAAGATGATGTCCGTGGTCGTCGAGACCCTGGACGGCGAGTACGAGCAGTACACCAAGGGCGCGCCCGACGTGGTAATCGGCCTGTGCACCCACATCTACGAGGGCGATAAGGTCGTCCCCCTGACCGAGGAGCGTCGTGCCGAGCTCGTGGCCGCCAACAAGGCCATGGCCGACGAGGCCCTGCGCGTGCTGGCGCTGGCAAGCCGCACCTACACCGAGGTCCCGAGCGACTGCAGCCCCGCTGCGCTCGAGCACGACCTGGTCTTCTGCGGCCTGTCCGGCATGATCGACCCTGTCCGCCCCGAGGTCGCCGACGCCATCCGCGAGGCCCACGATGCCGGTATTCGCACCGTCATGATCACGGGCGACCATATCGACACCGCCGTGGCCATTGCCAAGCAGCTGGGAATCGTCACCGATCGCAGCCATGCCATCACCGGTGCCGACCTCGATCGCATGAGCGACGAGGAGCTCGACGCGCACATCGAGGACTACGGCGTGTACGCCCGCGTCCAACCCGAGCACAAGACCCGCATCGTCGAGGCTTGGAAGTCGCGCGACCAGATCGTGGCCATGACGGGCGACGGCGTCAACGATGCCCCGTCCATCAAGCGCGCCGACATCGGCGTTGGCATGGGCATCACCGGCACCGACGTCACCAAGAACGTCGCCGACATGGTGCTCGCCGACGACAACTTCGCCACCATCATCGGTGCCTGCGAAGAGGGCCGTCGCATCTACGACAACATCCGCAAGGTCATCCAGTTCCTGCTTTCGGCCAACCTTGCCGAGGTGTTCTCGGTGTTTATCGCCACGCTCATCGGCTTTACCATCTTCCAGCCGGTGCAGCTGCTGTGGGTGAACCTGGTCACCGACTGCTTCCCCGCGCTCGCGCTGGGCATGGAGGATGCCGAGGGCGACATCATGAAGCGCAAGCCGCGCAACGCCAAGGATGGTGTCTTTGCCGGCAATATGGGCCTGGACTGCGTGGTCCAGGGCCTGATCATCACCGCGCTGGTGCTGGCGAGCTTCTTTGTGGGTGTGTACTTTGACATGGGCTACATCCACATCGCCGATATGATCGCCGGCAATGCCGACGAGGAAGGCGTGATGATGGCTTTCATCACGCTCAACATGGTCGAGATCTTCCACTGCTTCAATATGCGCAGCCGTCGCGCGTCGCTGTTTAGCATGAAGAAGCAGAACAAGTGGCTGTGGGCATCTGCCGCGCTGGCGCTGGTGCTGACGGTTATCGTGACCGTGCAGCCGACGCTTGCCGAGATGTTCTTTGGCCCCGTGACGCTTGAGCTCAAGGGCGTTATCGCCGCGCTGGGCCTTGCCTTCCTGATCATTCCGCTGATGGAGATCTACAAGGCGATCATGCGCGCAGTGGAGAAAGAGTAACGTACCTGTCCGGGTCCGCCCCACGCCCTTTCTCCCTCACTGTTCCTCGCGCTTTGCGCTGCGGGATCGTTCGGGAGAAAGGGCTTCCGGGGCGGGCCCTGCGGCATCCTTGCTGGCTTTTCTCCCGCGCGGATGATAAAGGGCTGAAGGAAAGTGTGTGAGCTGGTCGGGCTTTGCCCGGCCAGCTCTTTTTTAGAGCATTTGCTCGACCGACTCTTTTTGTGAACTGGATCTATGGGGTTGAATCGGCGACGCGTTAGGAGAAGCCGGGAACGTCGCTGAAGGGGATTTGGGGCATAAAGAGAACGATGACGGCCATAATTCCCCAGTAGATTTGCAGAGGTAGCGGAGCCGATATCAGGGCATTAAAGAAGGACAAACCCTTTTTGCTTCCATATAGCTGGACCGAGCTGAGAAGAGCAATTCCAAAAGAGATGGCGCTCGGCCAGCATGCTTTGACACTGAGGCTAAGGAAATAGCATATTAATGTTATCGCTATGCACCCAATGCCCCAGAGCCACTTCTTGTTGAGGAAATACTGGATGCCCCATACACCAATTACGGGGGCAATGATGACTGGCAACATAGCCGTATCCTAACTATTTATACAACGAATGTATTCTCCGGAGTTGGGGGGATAGACGCTGCAAGGTAGACGGTACGTGTTGCCTGCGGGTACGGGGCGTCCAAGAAGTTGCTTTGCTGCATACTCAGTCCAATAACCTCCGGTTATGCTTATGAACTTCTTAACAAGTCCGTCGATTACAACCCCCGTTACATAGCCGATGAGTTCTTTTCCAATAAAAATGGCAATTTTGACGATCCATTCTTTAGCGCCGCGTGTGGCAGCTGCTAAATCATCC
>CAJMPK010000103.1 GCA_905215205.1 uncultured bacterium
GCTACGGATCCTGAGCGCTCACACCGGCCAAAACAAAAAAGGCAGATTTTAAGGCATGTCCCAAAAATCTGCCATGGTTAGCGGAGCAGCTCGGTGAGGTTGCGCTTAAAGCGAGCGCGGTCTTCGCTGGTAAATGCTGCCGGACCGCGAGTGCGTCCGCCGGCGCGGCGTACCTTCTTTTCCTCGTGGCGAATAAACAGCTGCATGTCGATGGTCGCCTTATCGTAGACGCGCCCGCGCACACCGATGGCGGCGGCATCGCGCCCGAGCACCATGCTCGCCAGGCCAATGTCCTGCGTCACGACCACATCGCCCGCCTGCAGACGCTCGACAATGGCAAAGTCGGCGCTGTCGGCGCCCACGCTTACATCGAGCGTCGTGACCCAAAAGCCGCGTCGCGCGTGCTCGGCATCGCGCGGGTCGTCGCGGCGAATGTGCCGTTCCAGGCTTTGCGTGCTGTTGCCGGCGATAACAACGGCGACGCCCGCCCGCCGCGCGCAGTCGATCGACTCACGCGTGACCGGGCAGGCGTCAGCATCAATAAACAGCGTTCGCGGCATCTAGCGCACCAGCTTGCCAAAGCGGATAGCACGAATAATCAGCGTCACGCCAAACACCAGGAGCGCGGCGCCGCTAAAGATGACGAGCATCTTTGCCGACCACAGCGGATAGATAAACACGAACACGCCGGCGATGATGGAGAGCGCGCCGCTCAGGATAGCGAGGGCGCGGTTAGACGAAAGCTCGGATTCCAGAATGGACATGATACCTTCGACAATCCAGCCAAAGCCGGCGACGACCACTACAAGCGTGGTGAGTGTCGCGGCCGAGAAGGCCTGGTTGCGCAGGATTACCACGCCGCCCAGAATGATGAGCAGGTTGGAGATGATGCTCTTCACACGCCAGCCGGCGGGTAGTAGCGGCTCAAAAATGGCGGTGAACAGCCTAATGGCTGCCGTGATTATAAAGTAGAAGCCCAGGACGGTTGTCAGGAAGACGAGGGACTTGGCGGGTGCAAAAAGCAGCGCGATACCAGCAATGAGCGCTAAGACGCCCGTGATGGCGTAAATCCAGCGCACGGCCTTGACGGCCTTGCCTGCCATGCTTTTCTCGTCAAATCCAAACGCGCTCGATTGCTTGTCATCGTTCTTAAAGATGCCCATAATGTCTCCTTTCCGTGCAGCGTAAGCCTTGATCGTTACAACCAGTATCGCCTAAAGGCGCTGGCGTATGGGTCGGGGAGGGCGAAACGTAACCCAAAGGCCCTGAATTGTTTCCGTTGTTCCCCACGTCGCGATTTTCTATTCAACAGGTGTAGAACATTGCGGCTCTGTTCGTTATTGCCTGCGTTTTAGGTTAGATTTTCCTAAGAACAATTGCCTTTAATTGGGGGTCCCTATGAACGAAGCAGTTCCCGAGGCACCGTCGAGCGTCGAATCGATGGCAAAGCAAGGTTGCGAAAAGCTCGGTCTGGAAGCGTTTGACGCGCTGGTCCGTCGTGCCCGTACGTGCCGCCGCTTTGACGAGTTCATGCGCGTGCCGCGCGAGTTTTTGCTCGAGCTGGTAGAGCTGGCGCACCTGGCTCCCTGTGGCGCCAATGCCCAGCGCCTACGTTTTCATGTGGTGAGCGGTGCCGAGGACTGCGCTCGCGTGTTTGACGAGCTCGCATGGGCCGGCGCGCTTAAGGACTGGCCGGGTCCTGGCGAGGGTGAGCGCCCGACCGGCTACATCGCGATTCTTGCCGAGCGCGCCGTTCCGGGCAAGCCCGCCGCTCCCATTACTGAGGTCGACACGGGCATTGCCGCGCAGACGATGATGCTCGCCGCCCGCAGCGCCACGCCCGAGGTGGCAGCCTGCATGTTCAAGGCCTTTACGCCCCACGCGATCGATGCCATGGGGCTCGATAACGACAAGTATGAGCTCAAGCTGATCATGGCGTTTGGCGTTCCGGCCGAGACACAGGTGATTGATGCGATCGATTCCAACCCCGACGGCTCCATTAATTATTGGCGCGACGAGGCGCAGGTGCACCACGTACCCAAGCGTTCGCTCGCCGACGTGCTGGTGTAGTTGAGTGTCACCGCGGTGTGATCCGGCGGTAAACCACCACAAAGGTATCTGTCCCCTTTGTGGTGGTACGAGGGGAGGGTGTGTGGCAGATCTGTATTTGGTGCGGCATGGGCAGACTGAGCTCAATGTGCAGAGCATTTTGCAGGGCTGGCATGATTCGCCGCTTACGGCGCGCGGGCGCGAGCAGGCGTTTGCGGCGCGTACGGCGTTTGCGGCGCGTGGCGTGGCCTTTGATCATGTGTATTCCTCGCCGTTGGGCCGGGCGCGGCATACGGCCGAGCTTATCGTTGGCGAGGGCCGTTCCATTGAGCTGGTCGATGACCTGCGTGAGTGGCATTTTGGCTCGCTGGAGGGTACATCAAATCGCGAGATGCCGCCGCAGCCCTGGGGCGATTATCCGGTGGCCTTTGGCGGCGAGTCTGAAGTGCAGCTCCAGTCGCGCATGGTCGCGGCGCTGTCCCGCATCATGGCCAGGCCGCAGCACGACTGCGTGCTGGCGGTTTCCCACGGCTCAGCCTGCCAGGAGTTTCTTGAGTATGTGACTGGCGGGGGAGAGCTACCCGACAACGGTGCCGTGCTTCATTTTGGCTATTGCGACGGGGCGTTTTCGCTCTTGGGTTGGTAACGAACGAAAGGACCCCTATGCATAAAGATCTGTATCTGGTCCGTCATGGACAGACGATATTCAACCTTAAGCGCATTATTCAGGGCTGGAGTGACTCGCCGCTTACGCAGTTGGGTTGCGACCAGGCGGCGCGCGCCGGCATGTTTTTACGTGCGCGCGGCATTGAGCCCGATCATGCCTACACCTCCACGCTTCATCGCACCGAGCAGACTATCGCCAACTTGTGGCCGGGCTTGGCGTACGAGCGCCTGGACGGCCTGCGTGAGTGGTTCTTTGGCGACTTTGAGGCCGAGCGCGTGATGCTTATGCCCGAGCGCCCGTGGCGCGATTTCTATCGTCAATTTGGCGGCGAGGACCAGATCCAGGTGCGCGAGCGCATGGTGGCGACGCTGACCGAACTCATGCAGCGTCCGGACCATACGTGCGTGCTCGCGGTAAGCCATGGCTCGGCTATCAAGGAGTTTATGGATCACGTGAGGGGAGCGGCGGCCGATGAACGCGATCGCGTTCCGGGCAACTGCTCGGTGCTGCATTTCGTGTTTGACGACGAGGCCGGTACGTTTGAGCTGATTGAGATTTTTACGCAGGAAGACTACGCGCGCGAGCTGGGGCTTGAACCGCTTGTGGCTACTGCGGGTCCGCAGCGCGGATAACGCGAGCGCGGCGGCACGGGTCGCCGGCATAACTTCTCGACGCGAAAGGGGCGGAGATGCATGTACCTGCTGCATCTCCGCCCCCTGTTTGTTGAGCTGCCGATTTTTGTGCTGGGCGGTCTGGTCTTGCTAGAACCGTGCGACCTGGTGCGTGAGCAGACCCGTCGGAACCTGCGGCGCGGCGCCGCTGACCTGCGCGGCGGGGAAGAGCACGGCAACGGTAAAGTTGAACGGCTCCTTGCCGGTGTACGTTCCGGCGGCACGTGCATCGTCGGCCAGGAGCTGTGATGCCCCGACTAGTGCGGCAGCGTAGGCAGGGTCGTCGGCCAGTGCCGGCTCCGGCGCCTGGTCGAGCATGGCGCGAATGGCGCCGACAGCGTCCTCGCGCTTGACCTCCCACACGCGGTGCGTAATGCCCGCGGGGTCGGTGACGGCGTAGAGCGACGCGCCCTCTTTGGCGGCGCCCAGGATGATGTCCATGACGGGCGATGCCTCGTAGGAGAGCGACACGGGGCGCGGCTGAACTTTGAGTTCGGCGATCGCGTGCGCAGCGGCGGCCACGTCAGCGCTGGTATCGCCCTTGCCGCCCGCAAGTACACTCGTCGGGCAGATCGCCACGACACCTGTTACGCGCCCCGGCTCGCCCGAGCACTCGTACACGTAATACGCCGCGCCCGGATCCTTGAGCATGAGCCCATCGGCAATCGCGTCGCGCAGGGCTTCATTGCCACTCAGAATGTTGCCCATTGCAGGCAGCGCCTCGAGCACGCGGTCTTGAGCCGGGCGGATGCAGGGAAACGGAAGTGCTTTCATGGGCGGTCCTAACGCGCGAGTCGGTTTGTTCGCGGCTTATTATGCCCCAACTTGGCCGCTCGCGTCCCAGAGCACGTTATCGGCGAGCGCGATTAGCACCTGCTGACAACGAACGATATCGGCGTGGGGCACATATTCGTTGGGCTTGTGCGCGAGCGCGAGCGACCCGGGACCGTAGCTCATGCAATTGCGGTTACCTGTCTTGCCGGCAATGACGGCGGTGTCGGTGTAGCCGGTAAAGAAGCCGACGGTCGTGTCCGCGTCCGTCACGTCATCGGCGGCACGCTTGAGCGCGGCTAAAAGGGGGGAGCTTGGGTCGCGCTCGACGGCGGGGCGGTCGCCCGTCACGGTATAGCTTCCATGGCAGCCGGGGACCGCGTCCTCGGCGGCGGCAATGGCATGCTCGACCATGTTGATCGCGGCGGCCGTATCGGTCGGCGGTGTCAGACGCATGTCGACCCAGACCTTGGCGTGGTCGGGCACGTCATAGAGGCGATAGCCGCCTTCGTCATCATCAACCATATGCAACCTCATAATCAGTCTGCTTTCCAACCTGACTGTAAGCCTCTTAAGAGATTCGCGACGTGCACGTAGCAGTATTTACCGTTCGCAGGCCGAGCCATCGCGTTTGCCGTCCGGGCGGGCTCGCAAACGACATAGTGGGTACGTACCTTTCATGGACGACATGCTGTGCGACATATCTGCCTTTCGGTATCACCGGATACCCCCACAGGTCTTGGCGATAATGCCGGACCTGCCCGATTCTGTGGACGATCCGCGCAGGGAACGCCTTTGTAAGCATCCGCTCGTCAAGCATTTCCTGGGCATCCCGTTACACGTGTTGGCACAGGGCAGCTGCGGACGTAAGGGCGATCGCATCGTCAGGCATGTTTGGAACGGGGGGAGGCCGTTTGGCTCCGTGCGGCAGACGGAGTTTGGCCTTGATGTTGCATCCCCGCTCTTTACCCTGCTGACCCTGGCTTCCTCGGTCTCAAACGAGCGTCTGATCATGTGCATGTATGAGATGTGCGGCACCTTTGCCGTGTGCAAGATTGCGCCTCAGGTAAAGTTGGCGCTTGAGCAGGCATATGGGGGCCGATGGGGTGACGCACGGTTGGGCTGGGAAAACGTAAAGGATGCCTCGGGGAATCCAACGGACTTGTGGAAACGACCTCCCTTGATCGAGCTTTCTGAACTTACGGAGTTCGCAAATAAGATCCAGGGGCTCCGCGGTGCTAAATCGTTCACACGTGCCGCGAAATGCATTACGGGGGTTGTGGCATCGCCGCTTGAGGTCCAGGCTTCGATGCTGTTTGGCCTTTCGAGGCTGCGCGGTG
>CAJMPK010000104.1 GCA_905215205.1 uncultured bacterium
GTGGGTCCCACGCCTGGAACGTCATCGAGTACCGAAACCGTCATGGCTTTATCGCGCAACTCACGATGGAATGTAATTGCAAAACGGTGCGATTCATCGCGCACCTGTTTAATTAGATAGAGCGACGCGGACCCGGTCGGAAGCACGACGGGAGTCTCGTCCCAAGGCACGAAAACCTCCTCATCGGCCTTTGCCAAGCCACAAACTGGTATATCGAGCCCAAGA
The DNA here is from genome assembly GCA_905215205.1 of uncultured bacterium. Classification (GTDB taxonomy): domain Bacteria; phylum Actinomycetota; class Coriobacteriia; order Coriobacteriales; family Coriobacteriaceae; genus Collinsella. The sequence goes on from CAJMPK010000104.1 coordinate 226, forward strand.
GCCTCAAGTTGCTTGATCGCAGCGGTCAATTGCGGCTTACCGCCATCGACAACGAGCAAATCGGGGCGCGAGCCAAAGCGCTCGTCGGCCATGCGCTCGGGAGCATAGCGTCGTCCCAAAACCTCGGACATCGACACGAAGTCGTTTGCCTCGTCCAATTCGGCCTGAATTTTAAAACGACGGTATTGGCTCTTGTCTGCGTGTCCGTTGGTAAACACCACCATCGAGGCGACGGTAAAGGTTCCGTGCAGCGTCGAGATATCAAAGCACTCGATACGCATCGGCGGCGCTGGCAGCGCCAGCGCGCTTTCGAGCTCCAGGAGCGCTTGATTGGTGCGGTCGTCAGCGTACCCCGTTCGCATCATGTAGCGCATGAGGGCATGGCGCGCATTTTTGGATGCCATATCGAGCAAACGGTGCTTTTCGCCACGCTGCGGCCTATGGAGATGGCAGGAACGCTCGCGCTTGCCCGCAAGCCATTCCCCCAGCGCCTCCGCATCCTCAAGCTCGACGGAAAGGTTGACCTCAGCTGGAATATCAGCCGTCTCATCGTAATAGCGTTTAAGAAAGCCCGACTGGAGCTCTTCCTCGTCAACATCAAGACCCTTGTCGAGAATGAACTCGCAGGTGCGAACTGTTCGGCCCTCGCGAACGACGAAGACGCAAGCGGCGGAGATGGTCTCCTCGCGATAGAACCCGATGACATCGATATCGACACTGGAGGGAAAAACGACTTGCTGACGATCGTCCAGGCCCCTGATGACCTCCAAACGACGTTTGACGCGTGCCGCGCGCTCAAAGTCGAGCGCCTCGGCGGCATCCGTCATCTCGGAGGTCAGTTCATCGACGACATCCTTGCGGTGGCCCGACAAAAAACGTTCGACACGTTTGACGTTCTTGGCATAGTCCGTAGGAGAAATCGCGCCGACACACGCACCCGGGCCGCGCCCGACATGGTAGTCAAAGCAGGGACGACCGTTTTGCGCGCAAATCATATTGACGATGTCTTCCTCGCCCTTGTGGGACTCGACGATACGGCGACAACGACGCCACTCCGCACAGGATGCGGAGCAGATGGGGATAACCTTGCGCAGCGTATCTATCGTCTCACGCGCCGCACGGCTATCGGTATAGGGTCCAAAATAGCGCGTTCCCGGCTTATGACGCTCACGCGTGTATTTGATAGCGGGATACAGGTCGCCCTTTGTAATGGCGATAAAGGGATAGCTCTTGTCATCCTTGAGGTCGACGTTAAAGTACGGATGGTACTGACCAATCAAATTGCGCTCGAGCACCAACGCCTCATGCTCGGTCTCCACCACGATATAGTCAAAGCTCGCCACCAGCTGCATCATCAACGGGATCTTTTGACGCTCATCCTGCAGTGTCACGTATTGACGCATGCGGGCGCGCAGGTTTTTCGCCTTGCCCACGTAGATGACATCGCCCTTGGCATCCTTCCAAAGGTAGCATCCGGGCTGTGTGGGAACGCGCGAAACCTGCTCGGCAAGCGTTGGAATGTTGTCGTGACCGGCCACGCGCACCTACTTGCGACGAAGCAGCGCCGAGACCTCGGGCATCTTAAGGACGACGGCAAGGCCAAAGGTAACAGCAAGCGAGACGACACCCGCAACGCAAACGTAGCCAAGAGTAATCAGAATCGAGCCGCCAAGTGCCCCGACAAAGTGTTCAAGCGCCCACATGACGCCGGCGCCTGCGGCAGCACCCAGGCCGCCGAGCAAAAGGCCAAAGAAACCGCCATGTAGGATAGATTTGACCTGAAGGCCACGCAGGCGACGACGCAGCCACCACAGCGAACAGCCGACCAAGATCACGTAGTCGACGACATACGAAAGCGCGATTGCCGGCATACCGAAGCCCAGCACAACGCCAAACAGCAGAACCGAGCCGGCCTGGCCGATGGCGGAATACAGGCAATAGCGGCTATAGGGCTTCATGTCGAGCAAGGCAGAGAAGCTCTTCTGCATCAACACGACCACGCCGTAGAGCGGCAGAGAGAGCGCCAAGTAGACAAGGTACTCGGACACCAGCGTCACGCCGGATTCATCGAACTTGCCGGCACAGTAGATCATGTTGAGCGGACGTGCGAAGACAATCAGGTACAGTGCGAACGGAATCAGGAAGAACAGCATCTGGGCGACGCCACGCGAAATGCCCGTGCGAACGCTGTCGTAATCCTTCTCCTGTGCGTCGTGAGAGAGCTCGGTATAGAGCGCAGTCGAAAGCGAGGCGGCAATCAGCGCGTAGGGTAGCGTGTACCACAGGCGCGCATAGGCGATGACGGAAGGACCCGTCTCGGGCTGGACCACCAGCGCGGCAGCGTTGGTGATAGAAGTCGAGACAAACATGCACACCGTGGCGAGCAGCGTCGGGATACCGAGCGCAATCGTCTGGCGTAGCGCGGGGTCCTTAAAGTCGATATGGATATGGGGATGCACGCCGTGCTTGCCAAGCGCGGGAATCTGACATGCCATCTGAACAAAGACACCGAGGGTCGTACCGGCCGCAATCAAGATGATGCCGGCACGTTCGCCAAACTGTGCGGACACGGGCGCAAAACCCATAAAGCTCGCAATGACGATCACATTGTTGAGGACCGGGGCAAACGTCGACCAAAAGTAGTCGCGGTGTGCGTTGAGAACGCCCGAAAACACCGAGCCCAAACCATAAAACAGAATCTGGATGGCAAAGAAACGGAACATGAACGCAGCGGTATCCATGCTGCCGCCGTCACCCGAAAGGAACGATTGCGTCCAGATAAAGCCCGGGGCGAACACGGTCCCCAGCAACGAAATGCCACCCAGCACCAAAAGCAGAATGCCGAGCAGGTTGCCCACGTACTCGTTCGAGGCCTCGCGACCCTGCTCACGCCTCACGCCCATGTACACGGGCAAAAACGCCGTCACGAGCATGCCGCCCATCACGAGTTCGTAGAGCATATTGGGCAGGTTGTTGGCGACCTGATAGGAGGACGAGAGTAGCGACATGCCGATAGCGGCCGCCATTGCCCACGTGCGGATAAAACCAGTGACGCGAGACACGATAGTCAGGATGGTCATAAGCCCGGCGGAACGACCAACCGTGGAGTAGTCCGACGAGCCCATGTCGTCAGCGTCATCTCGCGTCGAAGAAGCTTCGGATGAGGGTGTCTGAGGCGCAGATTCTTTTGCAAAATGAGCTCCGCACTTCAATTCTTCCTGCGGCATCGCTCAGTCCTCTCTCGTAATCGCGGCAACCGTCGCCCCGCAAAATGCAATTAAATCATCGGGTGCAAGCTCGAGCTGATAACCACGCTTGCCTCCCGAAATAAAAATGGTATCCCAAAGGACGCATGTCTCATCAATGAGCGTCCGGTAGCGTTTTTTCATACCGACCGGGCTGCAGCCGCCGCGAACGTAGCCAGTCGCCGCAAGCAAATCCTTCACATGCATCATGGCCAAGGACTTCTCCCCCGCGGCACGCGCGGCGGACTTTAGATCGAGCTCGTCGGCAACAGGGATACAGCACACGACATAGTCGTTGGACGGTGTCACGCAGACCAAAGTCTTAAATCCTTGACCGGGCTCCTCGCCAAGTTGCTCCGAAATCGCGACCCCCAGGCCCACCGACTCATCGCCATCGTCTTCGTACGTATGTAGAACATAGGAAATGCCGGCGCTTTCCAGCTCGCGCATCGCATTGGTTTTTGGCGTCTTTACAGCCTTTGCCATGACATATCCTTTCCCTCGCATTCGGACGCAAGGATTAAGTATATGTCCAATTCGGCTGCAAACGTCACTTCGGCACAGCAAGCGCCATCGAATCACAAGGAGTCGATGGCGCCCATGAACTGAATCGCCTATTTATTGAGCATCAAGTTGAGCCTGGCGCTCCCGGTCACGCCTGAGCAACGGCGCCAAAAACTTGCCCGTATAACTCTGCGGACAGTCTGCAACCTGCTCCGGCGTGCCCGAAACCACGACGGCTCCGCCGCCGTTACCGCCCTCGGGACCCATATCGATCAGGCGGTCGGCAACCTTGATGACATCAAGGTTGTGCTCAATCACCAGCACCGTGTTGCCCGCATCGACCAAGCGCTGCAGCACATCGAGCAGCTGGCGGACGTCCTCAAAATGAAGGCCGGTCGTCGGCTCGTCCAAAATATAGAACGTCTTGCCCGTCTGGCGTCGATGAAGCTCCTTGGCGAGCTTCACACGCTGCGCCTCGCCGCCCGAGAGCGTCGTGGCGGGCTGGCCCAGGCTCACGTAGCCCAAGCCTACATCGTACAGCGTTTGGAGCTTGCGCTTAATCTGCGGGATATTCCCAAAGAAGGCCAGTGCCTCGGTGACACTCATTTCGAGCACGTCCGAGATGGTCTTGCCACGGTAGGTGACCTCGAGTGTCTCGCGGTTGTAGCGTTTACCGCCGCAAACTTCGCAGGGAACGTAGATATCGGGAAGGAAGTGCATCTCGATCTTGATCTGGCCGTCGCCCTTGCACGCCTCACAGCGCCCGCCACTCACATTAAAGGAGAAACGACCCGGCGAGTAGCCGCGCGCCTTCGACTCCGGCGTACTCGCAAACAGCGCGCGAAGATCATCCCACAGGCCGATATAGGTAGCAGGGTTGGAACGCGGCGTGCGGCCAATCGGCGACTGGTCGATATCGATAACCTTATCGATACACTCGATGCCCTCGATTTTCTTATATGGACCCACAGGGCGCGTCGAACGGTGAATGGCATTCGTAAGGGCAGGCGCAATGGTATCGGTAACCAGGGAGCTCTTGCCCGATCCCGACACGCCGGTAACAACCGTAAGCGTACCAAACTCGATCTTGGCAGTAACGTTTTTGAGGTTGTTGGCTCGAGCGCCCGTAATTTTAAGGCAGCCGCGACCGGGCTTGCGCCGTTCATCAGGCACCCGGATCATTCGTTTGCCGGTCAGATAAGCGCCCGTCATCGACTCAGGACACGCCATGATATCGGCAGGCGTTCCCGCCGCGACTACGTGTCCGCCGTTGACGCCGGCGCCGGGCCCCATGTCGATCACGTAGTCGGCGGCACGGATTGTATCCTCGTCGTGTTCGACAACGATAACGGTATTGCCGATATCGCGCAGGCGCTCGAGCGTCTTGATCAGGCGCTCGTTGTCACGCTGATGAAGACCGATCGAGGGCTCATCCAGAATATAGAGCACGCCCATGAGACCCGCGCCGATCTGCGTTGCCAGGCGAATACGCTGC
>CAJMPK010000105.1 GCA_905215205.1 uncultured bacterium
TGTTCTTGGTGCGGCGCGAAAGGATCTCCATCATGCGCTGGACTTCCTTTTCGCGACCGATCACGGGGTCGAGCTCGCCATCGCGTGCTTTCTGCGTAAGGTTGGTGGCGAACTGCTTGAGTGTATCGGTGCCGCCCCCCTTTTGCTGCGAGGCGTCCGAACCGCTAAAGAACGGCAGGCCCGCACCGGGACGCCCGGCACCGGCGCCGGCGAGCGGACGCTTCTTGTCCTGATCCTTGGCGGTAAGCTTCTCGATGGCTTTTTTAATGGAAGCGGACGACACACCCAGGCGCATGAGGATGTCCATGGCCATGCCGTTGCCCTCTTCGACGATACCGATGAGCAAGTGCTCGGTCGACACATAGGTCTGGTTGTTCTCGCGTGCCACGCGGAAAGAGCGCTCCATCACGCTGATGACGAGCGGCGTAAAGGCAAGCTTAGCGGCCTCGGTCTCCTCGCTGGGCTCGGGAACGGTAGTCTGGACCTCTTTGAGTGTGTCCATGATGTCGTCGTAGGCGATATCGAGCGAGCGCAGCGCCTCGGCGGCAATGCCCTCGTCCTCCTTGGCGAGCGCGAGCAGCAGATGCTCGGTACCCACCTTATTTGAATGAAGATCGAGCGCCTCTTGCTTGGCCATGGACATGACCTTGCGCGCGCGATCGGTAAAACGGTCTAACATGCTAGTTCCTCTTAGACGAGCTAGTTTTTCAAACGCAAAGCGCCACTCGTGGCGGCGCTTTGGTCTCTTTACCCATATGGAGTATATGTTAACCGTTGGAGCCTTTTCCGCATGCAGCTATACGACAACGTCTACAAAAAAGGAATCGCCGGGTGCGGCGGACGGTCTAGGTTAGAGGCTGTTGCCTAGCAGGCAGGCTCGGCGTCCATGCTCTCGGCAACGTCATTGAAGGCATCGGCAGCGGGAGCACCCGGCATGTGCACGAGCTCCATGTGTGGCTCGGCAAAGACCGTGCCCATGGGGAAGGCGCGGCGGAAGACAGAGCGAGCAACCGGACCAGCCACCAGCAGGTTCCAGGGCAGGGCCATGATAAAGTTGCGCGGAATGTTGACGAGCCACATGATCGGCAGCGCCTGCAAATTGGCAAGCGGGCCGCCGGGCATATGGAACAGGCCTTCGCATGCGCCGTAGAGCGACATGATGATGACCATGGGAACGACCATGCAGGAGCTGACGGCAAGCGTCATAGCGAGCGGCGAGCTCTTGCCCGGCGTGACCAGGTATTTAAAAGCGAAACCCTTGGCAAGGGGGCTGGCAACAAACCAGTCGCAGCACATGGCAAAAACGTAGGCAACGGGGAAGCCGAGCCACGCGGCGGCAACAACCTCGCCGTTGATGGCCCCATGCTGCAGGGCGACGTTGTAGATGCTCATCCAGAGCACCATGCAAAAGCACATGATAAAGGTGAACAGCAGGCTCTCTCGTTTGTTGATAGGCATAAAGGGCAAAATCCTTTCTGTGTTACGCCGCGGCACCACGCAACAAAAACGGGCGGGCAAGATGGAGCTGTTGGGACTTCATCTCGCCCGCCCGTGGTACGTGCGTCTGCGACTACTTATGTGGTGGAACTACCCTAACACGAACGGCGCGCGCTTCGTAAGCGTTGAGTTTATGAAGATGCAGGGCATCAATAATCCCCCGACCCCATAAGTTGCGGTGGAATACGGACTGTTTTGACCCTTTAAGCAGCAATTCAGTCCCTATTTCACCGCGACTCATTTGGTGCAAAGTAACCTGTCCCCCTTGCACCAATTAGCTGGTGTGGCGCCAGCGAGGGTCGGTGAGCGTACGCGCCACACCCAGGCCAACAGGCAAAAACGCCACGATGAGCACTGCACGCACAAACCAGCCGAGCATATTGACCGTATCGAAGGTGCACATGTAATACATCGAGCGATACAGATACAAACCCGGCACCATAATGACAATCGATGGTACCGTGAGGGCGATGCGTGGGTAGGTGAGCTTGATTTCGGCTAAGCTCGCGAGCAACCCCGATACCAGTGCGCCGATAAACGCTGCTGCCTCGGGAGGCATACCTACGCTCAGGCCCAGGAAGGGAAACAGCGTCGGCGCATCGACGAGCGTAAGGCGCAAGGTATTAGACACTGCGCCGATGAGCCCTGCCGCCGATGCCATCTTTACCGGACTGTTGAACATAACCGAGAAGCCAAATACGCCGATAAAGCTCATCAGTATGCGCAAGAGCGTAAGAGCCAACGGTGAGAGGCCGAGCGGGGCGAAGTCATCCGGCGCCAGTCCCACACACTCGGCAACCATCCAGCCTACGAGGGTCGCCATCACTATAATCGACACAGCATACGAAAGACGCTCGATACCGCTTCGCATGTCGAGCTTTGCGATGTCGAGGCCTGCCGTAATGAGGGGAAAACCGGGAATCACAAAGAGCATGGCGCCGATATAGCCTTCTTGGTGCGACATTGCCCCTGGAATGACCTGGCCAAGGCCGAGCAATGCCAGCAGATACGAAACGCAAGCGAGCGCAACGCCAGTCGTCAGCGCGCTAAACTGGCCAAGACCCTGCTTGAGAATATGGGAGCGAGCAAAGTTGCCGACACCAGCGCCTACGAATGCGCAGGCCATCTCGATAGGGCCGCCGCCGAGCAAAAAGACGAAGGCGCCGCAAGCACAGGCTGCCGCAAGGCCCTGTTGCCAGGGAGCGTAATCGGGCTTTGAGCTCTCAACGGTCTTGAGCATCTCGTGGTACTCGTGCACGGTAAACCGGCGCCCATAAATCTCGATTTCCTTTAAGAAGCTCTCCATCATCCAAATGCGATGAGTATTGACTCCCGTTGTGGGTAGGCTGACGACCTCGTTAAAGCAGTGGCCATCTTCGATGCAGGTGCACTCAAACGACAGAAGACTCAGGTCGACGTGAATCGTGACACCGAGCACGGCGGCAACACGATTCATGGTATCGCGCACGCGCCAGGCACCTGTTCCACTTGCCAGCATAAGCATGCCGGTGCGGCAGATGATGGACGATTTATCGGTGAGCGGCGCATCGACGGCAAGCTCATCGCCTGCCGTCACGATCTGGCGCCAGTCAGTTTTCATATGAAGCGCGCCGGTACGGACACCGTGGTGCATGGGGGCTCTCGAAAGCAGCGAGTCAAGGCGCGAAGGCTGTGGGGGCTCCGCTGATTCACCCTCAACCTCATCAGCCTCTTCATCGACCAGATCAAAGGAATCAAGCGGCGCCGGCTCGCGACGGTCGATCAGCTCCTCGTCCTCATCATCAAAGTAGTTGAACTGATCGAGCATGTCCTCTTCGATTGAACGCTCGCTCGCGTCGTCCATCCCGGTGCTCCCTTCCTGTCGACTAACCCCCATCCTAGGCAGCAACGGCTAAAGGAAACATAAAAGAGACGGCTGTCGCACCAACTTGGTGCAAAGCAACCTGTCCCCCTTGCACCAAAACTAGGAGTGTCCCCAAGGGATCAAACGACCAGTCAAACAAGAACGTCCCCGACGACTAGTCGTTTAAGAACGTCCCCAATGACTACATCCAGCTTGACAGCCAAGGAAACGCCGATACCTTGGCAACGACAGCGAAAGCCCGCCAGAGCGAGCAAGGTGCCTTGAAACAAGGCGGCATTGATCTTTTGATCATGCCGCCGAAGTTGAAAGGCAGATTGCCGCTCTGGCGGGTTTGCAGCGTCAACTGGTTACGCGGTTCGTAGAACCGCGTAACTAATTAGTACATCTTTGCGCCGGCGGGGATGGAGGCGTCGAGCTGGATCAGGTTGAGACGCTCCTCACCATCCTCCTCGTGGATAGCGCTGATGAGCATGCCGCAGCTGGGAATGCCCATCATCTTGCGCGGAGGCAGGTTGGTGATGGCGAGCAAGGTCTTGCCAACCAGGTCCTCGGGCTCGTAATAAGCGTGAATACCGGAGAGGATGGTGCGGTCGGTGCCGGTGCCGTCGTCGAGCGTAAAGTTCAGCAGTTTCTTGGACTTCTTGACGGCCTCGCATGCCTTGACCTTCACAGCGCGGAAATCGCTCTTGGAGAAGGTATCAAAGTCGACGAACTCCTCGAACAGCGGCTCAACGGCGATCTTGGAGTAATCGAGCGTGGGCTTGAGCGGCTTGACGAACGGGCTTGTGGCGTTGCCGGCAGCCTTGGCAGCGGCGGCACCGGACTGGAAACCCTTCTCGGGCTTCATGTGCGGGAACAGCAGGACGTCGCGAATGGAAGCCTGGTTGGTGAGCAGCATGACCACGCGGTCGATGCCGATGCCGATGCCGCCCGCGGGAGGCATACCGTACTCGAGGGCGCGCACGTAGTCCTCGTCGTACTCCATGGCCTCGTCGTCGCCGCCGGCCTTCTCGGCCATCTGGGCGGCAAAGCGCTCGGCCTGGTCGACCGGGTCATTGAGCTCGGAGAATGCGTTGGCGTACTCGTGGCCGGCGATGACCAGCTCAAAGCGGTGCGTCAGGCGCGGATCGTCCTCAAAACGCTTGGCAAGCGGGCTGACCTCGATGGGGTAATCGCATACGAAGGTCGGGTTGACGATGGTGTCCTCGCCCAGCTCATCGTAAATCTCGGCGATGATCTTGCCAGCAGTCCACTCGGGCTTAATCTCCAGGCCCTTCTCGCGTGCGGCGGCGGCAAGCTCCTCGACCGGCGTGTCGATGGTGACCTGCTTGCCGAGCACGTCCGAGACGATGTCGGTCATGGGACGGCTTGCCCACTCACCGGACAGATCGATGGTCTGGCCCTGATACTCGATGACCTCGGGATTGCCGATAGCCTTGTTGGCAGCCTTGATGACGCCCTGGGCGAGTGCCTTCATGCCCTCGAGATCGGAGAAGGCACGATAGGCCTCCATCGTGGTGAACTCGGGGTTGTGGGTGAGGTCCATACCCTCGTTGCGGAAGATGCGGCCGATCTCGAAGACGCGCTCAAAGCCACCGACGATGCAGCGCTTGAGGTGCAGCTCGGTAGCAATGCGCAGATAGCACTCCTGATCGAGCGCGTTGAAGTGCGTAATGAACGGCTTGGCCGTAGCGCCGCCCTGAATGGTCTGCAGGATGGGGGTCTCGACCTCCATGTAGCCGTCAGATTCCATGAAGCGGCGGAAGGTGGAGAGAATCTGCGAGCGCTTGCGGAAGGTCTCGCGAACATCGTCGTTGGCAATCAGGTCAACATAGCGTTGACGATAACGGGTCTCCTTATCGGAAAGACCATGGAACTTCTCGGGCAGCGGGCGAACGGCCTTGGAGAGCAGCGTCGCGCTCTTGGGGGCGACGGAAAGCTGGCCACGCTTGGTGCGCACGACCACGCCGGTCACGCCCAGGATATCGCCCAAGTCGAGGGCCTTAAGCGTGCTCCAGGCCGCCTCGTCCATGTCGTTAATACGGCAGAACAGCTGAATCTCGGCGGTAGCGTCGCGCACGACGATAAACATGATCT
>CAJMPK010000106.1 GCA_905215205.1 uncultured bacterium
GCATTTCCCCAGATAAAACCTGCCAAAATAAACCTGTCCCTTTTCGGTGGGTTAATCGTGAGTTATTTCACCGCAGCTTAAGGCACGGTTGGGATGTGCGCACTTTAAAGAGAGGAGCCCATGATTAGAGAGGTCGCGCTCGTCTCTCTAAATGTCTCTCTAAAGAGAAAGCCAGTTAAAGAAATAACATTAGGCAATCTAGCGGTGAATTCGATACATCTTTCTAAATTTCTCTCTAAAATAAGGTGCTTATCTCTCTAAAGTTAGAGAGATATACTATACTTTAGAGAGATAAATCTATCGTTTTAGAGAGACGGAATGCCAATGCTGCTGGATGAACCTCTTGGCCTTATCGTTGAGCGCCTTCGCAGGCGGGGGACTGATGACGCATCGGTAGAAGTTAAAGCCTGCACGAATAAATTGAGCGCAGACGTATGGGAGACAGTGAGCGCTTTTGCGAACACTGCGGGTGGGCTCATTATTTTGGGCCTAAACGAAGCCGAAGGGTTTGTTCCTTCGGCTAACTTTGCTATCGATAGGGTGCGCGATCAGTTTGTTTCGGGTATCGGAGACGGAGGCTCAGCAGCAGTGGTGACCCATGCGCCGCGGTACGAGCTTGATCGAGGCGAGGTCGACGGGCTCCAGGTGCTTCTGGTGCGCATCTTTGAACTTGAGCTTAAAGCGAAGCCTTGCTATATCGGCGCGCGCGGCGTACAGAACGGTAGCTACAAGCGCGTGGATGATAAAGATATCAAGATGTCACCCGCTGAGCTATATGAGCTGCAGAGTGCGTTGCTTCCGAGCGATGCAGACGGCACGGTGGTTTCGGAAGCAACAGTCGAGGATTTGGATCCAGATGTCGTGCGGTCTATTATCGCAAATCGCCGGCTGCAGACCCCCCGCGTTTTGCGCGGGGCCGATACGCTGGAAAAGCAGCTGATCAGACTCAATATCACTACAAAGGATGGTGCGGTGAAGCTCGCAGGGCTTCTGTCGGCGGGAATTTACCCCCAGCAGTTCTATCCCAAACTCATGATCGATGTCGCCGTTCATTCCGATGTGGAAAAATCTGCACCCGGGCAACCCCGGTTTATTGACCGCCAGCTGTGCGATGGCCCGATTCCGGCTTGCATCGAAGATGCCCTTGCCGCGATTGGACGGAACTTGCGCAAAGCGGCGATAGTGCAAGGCGCTGGTAGAAGGGAGGATTGGGAAGTTCCCCAGGAGGTTTTGCGCGAGGCCTTGGCAAATGCCTGCATCCATCGAGAATATTCGCCCATGTTTGTGGGGCAGGCCGTGAGCGTCGATATCTATCCAGACAGAATAGAGATCAAAAACCCCGGTGGGCTTTGGGGCGGAAAGACGGTGGACAATCTTGCAGACGGGGAATCGCGCTGCCGAAACCCAAAGCTCATGAGCCTAATGGGGGCGACGCCGTTGGAGCATGCCGAGGGGGCCGTTGCAGAAAGCCAGGGATCTGGTATCCCGGCTATGATTCGCGAGATGGAGTCTCGTTCGCTTGGAAGGCCGAAATTTATCGTTAAGGCCGATTCGTTTACGGTGCTGCTTTCCCGGCACGGGGCGGAGCTTGCTGAAAACCGCACGTGGATTCAGAGCCATGTGGGCACCGAGCTGACGGATCGCGAGGAAACATTGCTCATGTTTATGCGGGAGCATGGGTGCGTATGCGATGTTCAAAAAATACGAGAGGCCCTGAAGTGGGATTCGGATGACATTCGCCTGATCTGCGGGGATCTTGTCGATAAACATGTCCTGTCAAAATGTGGCAAAGACACGTTTGAGATTATCGATATGAGCAGAGAATCGTCAGCTTCGACAGCGGATAGGATCCTGGAGGCTCTCAGCGCCGAAGTGGATATGACGGCGCGAGAAATAGCGGTTGCATCGGGGGTCAAAATTTCGTCCGTCCGCTACCATCTGCCAAAAATGGCGGATAAAGGGCTCATCGAAGTAATGGGCTCATCGACGAGCCGCAACCGCCGCTATCGGAAGAAGTAGATGCAGCCGAGTCGCCCCTCTTGTGTCTCTCGAAGTAGATGGGTGCTAGAGGGGCGACTGCCTCGCGATATTTCCCCAGATAAAACCTGCCAAAATAAACCTGTCCCTTTTTGGTAGGTCAGTTAACGCAGTCCAGGTTGAGCATATGCGAGCGAGCAGACCCCGGGTGCGGTAAGGTGACGTGAAACAAGCGGGCGCTGACCTTTTGGTCGCGCCCGTGAAGTTGAACGTCAGATTGCCGTGCCCGGAGCCTGCGCAGCGCCGAGCAGTTACGCCGTTTGTAAAACGGCGTAACCTAAAGGTTCATGTTGCCGTGGATGTAGGGGGTGACCTCGGGGGAGACGTGGTCGCAGCCCAGCTCGTGCAGTGCGGACTCGATGGTGGCGGGCAGCGGGGTCTTGCCCTCGGCATCGACGGCGGTGCCGCCGAGGGCGGCAATCTTGACGACATCTGCGGGTGCGGCCTCGATATGCATGCAGCCGCCGACCAAGCGCGCGCGAACCTGGGCCAGGTCAAGATCGTGCAGGTAATCCTCGCAGGTGCGGATTAAATCGACCTTCTCGCGCGTAAGCTCCTCGCCCGTGGGGACGCGGGTGGCAAGGCAGGCTCCCGCCGGCAGGTTCCAGACGGGATAGCCCCATGCGCGCAGCAGCTTGCGCTCTTCGTCCTTGGTAAAGCCGACCTCCATAAGAGGGGAGCGTACACCGAGCTCTTCTGCCGCGCGCATGCCAGGGCGGTAGTCACCGCGATCGCTTGCATTGCTGCCATCGATGACGGTGTGAAAGCCGAGTGACTTGGCGTGGTTCACGATGGCGATAAAGCCGGCGTGCTTGCAGTGGTAGCAGCGATTGGCGTCGTTGCAAGCTACTTGGGGGAGCTGCAGCTGATCGACCGAAAGATTGAGTACGGGGAGCTTAAAATGCGGCTCCTCACTGGCTTGTACGTCAACGGATCGCTCAAATGAAGCCTGCTCGGGCGTGCCGATGAGCGGCGTGGTGAGGTGAACGAGAAGCGTGCTAGCGGGCATGATACGGGCGCAGACCGCGGCCAAAAAGCTGCTGTCGACGCCACCGGAAAAGCCGATGGCGACGCGTCCGTATGCCAAAAGCAACTGCTCGAGCGTCGCGAGTTTGTCCTGAAGCTCCTCTGCAGGTGCAGTAGTGTCTGAAAGCATGAAACGATCCTTACCATTGAGTACTCGGTCGAAAACTATAATCCTACCGAGCTGCCTGTCATAAGACTTCCGCTTATGTAACGAAAGTGCAATATGCTATATACGTTATATACAAGTTTGTAAAGTGCGGTAGAGTGGCAGTAATGCAATCCGGTGAGGGGGCCGATATGATCAAGGCTGTTATTTTTGACATGGACGGAACGCTGGTCGATACCGAGCGTTTAGGCATCAAGGCATGGAAGGCGGGCGCTGCCGAGCTGGGGATCGCGATTGATGATGCTCTGATCCATCAGTTTATCGGCCGCACGCTGCCCGATGTCATGGACATTCTTGATGAACATTACGGTAGTCGCGAAACCGCCGAGGCGATCTATGTCCGCCACAAGGAGATTCGCGACGAGATAGTCAAGACCGAACTGGAGCTTAAGGCCGGCGCCGCCGAGTGTCTAGACGAGCTGCTGGCTGCGGGCTATCACGTGGGCCTTGCGACGTCGTCGCGCCACGTTACGGCGGAGCGCAACCTTAAGATGGTCGGTCTTTTTGACAAGTTTGAAACGGTGACCTGTGGCGAGGACGTCGTGCACGGCAAGCCCAACCCCGAGATGTACCTGCTTGCCTGCGAGCGCGCGGGCTTCGCTCCCGAGGAATGTGCCGTGGTCGAGGATTCGCGCAACGGCTGCGTCTCGGGCATTACGGCCGGCTGCCATGTCTTTGCCGTCCCCGACATCGTGCTGCTGCCGCAGGACGTGGTGGATGGCTGCGAGGCCGTGCTCGATACGTTGTTCGATCTGACGGCGGCGGTCAAGGCCGTGCGCTAGACAATTGCGGAGCTGAAACGAGCAATTGGCCGTCTTTGCGCTCAAGCAAAAGAGGCCCGGCAATGGTCGGGCCTCTTTTGCTTGAGCGGCGTTTTGGCATACTGGCCGACGTGCTATAGATACGCGCCGAGGTTGATGGCGGTGGCTTCGGTTTGACTGCTCGCCTGGGTGCTGGCGCGCTCCAAGAGGAACGGCCGCACGAGTTCCTGACGGTTGATGTCCTCGGCGGCTGTGACCGCAGTAACGGTTCTCGCTGCGGAACCAATGCGGATGTGCTTGGTTTTTGCCGGCGCCTTGTTCTCGATTTGCTCCATGAGCAGCTGGACACCCTTGCGGCCAATCTCGTAGCCCGGGGGTGCCACCGTGGTGAGGGGGACCGACCCGCTCCATGCAAGCGGGTTGCCGTCGCAGCCGGCCACGCGAACCTGTTCGGGGACGGAGATGCCTTTGTCGGTCAACGCCGAGATAACGCCCGAGGCCAATACATCGGTAAGGCCGATGACAAAATCGGGACGCTCGCCGGTAGAGCGCTCGGCAATCTGAGCGCCGATGCTGTAACCATCGGCAGCGGTATTCCATTCTCCGGCGTCAATGACCTCAATTTTGATATCGGGATGCAGGACGAGGGCCTTATGAATGCCAAGTACGCGCAGGGTGAGCTGCATAAATGCCGCTCTGCCCACAACGGTGATATGGCGCGCGCCGCGGGTGATGGCGAGCTCGGCGATAATGCGCCCTTGCGCCTCGTTGTCGGCGGCCACGTAGTAACCGGGTTCGGAGCAGTGGATGTCCAGATGGACGATCGGCACGGGCATCTTGGTCATTGCGGGGTGCCAATCGGGGGACGCCATAGGCTGAACCATGACGCCGGACATCTGCGTGCCCATAAAATAGCGCAGGTAGTGGTCCTCGAGGATGTCGTCGTTATCGGCGTTGGCGATGAGCAGGTCATAGCCGTGCTTGCGGGCCTCGTTATGGGCGCCGCTGGCAATTTGGAGCGAGAAGCCATGGTCGAGACGGGGGAGGACCAGGCCAAAGGACTTAGTGGCGCCGCCCGCGAGCTGACGAGCACTTTGGTTGGGCAGGTAGCCAAGGCGATTGATGGTCTCGTTGATGAGCTTGAGGGTCTCGGGGCGCAGCTTTTCGGGGTGGTTGAGCGCGTTGGATACCGTGCCCAGCGAGACTCCTGCCTCGCGCGCGACGTCGCTGATTTTTACCTTTGCCATAGCGGCCCCTTTGATGCGTTTCAAGTACGAGTCAGATTGTAGCATCGTCCGTTTCCAGGGTGTCAAAACCTACCAATTAGGGACAGGTTTATTTTGGTAGGTTTTATCTGGGCAAACACCGTTGCCAGCGCGACCACCACGAAGGGGACAGGCTCCTTTGTGGCGGT
>CAJMPK010000107.1 GCA_905215205.1 uncultured bacterium
AAAATAGGATCACCATTAAGTCCATTTAGAACGGGTTTTCCAGGTGCCCGAGATTGACCTGAAAGAGGAGCGACGCGTACTTTGATACGCGAGCGACGGCGTGAAGGTCAAGGTCGGGTGCCTGGGATAGCCGACACAACAGAGAGGAATATCCATGCGTTACACGATTAAGACTTCCGGCCTTATGTGCGGCCACTGCGACGCCACCGTCGAGACGGCACTGCTCAACGTTGCCGGCGTGACCGATGCCGATGCCGACCACGAGACCCAGACCGTCCAGGTAGAGTGCGCCGACACCGTGACCGCCGAGCAGCTCGCCGCCGCCATCGAGGGCGCGGGCGAGAAGTTCCACGCCCTGTCCGTGGCCGCCGCGTAGCAGACGCCGTCTACTCAATCCTCAGAAGTTGCGGTGAAATACGGACTGTTGTGCCGCCCTAGGCCTTTAAACGGTCCGTATCTCACCGCAACTGACGGGGACATCCGAAAGATCGACCAGAAACGAGGACCCGCCATGATGGCAGACCATAAATCGGTGACCCGCATGCTCAAGACGGCACGCGGTCAGATCGACGGCATCCTGCGGATGGTCGAGGAGGACCGCTACTGCGTCGATATTTCCACGCAGCTCATGGCCACACAGGCGCTCCTCGCGCGCATTAACGCCGACGTGCTCAAGGCGCATATCGAGGGCTGCGTGACTTCGGCAATCGAATCGGGCGACGAAGACCTCAAAGCCGCCAAGCTCGCCGAGATCGAACGCGTCGTCGACAAGCTCTCCAAGTAATTGGGGACATTGGGGACAGGTACGTTTGCGCCACATTGGTGCAGATTAACCTGTCCCCCTTGCTCTAAATCGGGTATAAGGGCGTGCGGCATATCGAATGAAAGGCAATTTGCATGAATGACTTTATGAAGGGCCGCAATGGCGCTGACGAACTCACCATCGTGATGGGCTTCGCAGGCATTATCATCGCCATGATCGGATCGATAGCCCGCATCCAGTGGCTCAGCTGGATCGCCATCGCCGTCATCGTGATTGGCGTGCTGCGCGGCCTGTCCAAAAATATCGATGCACGTCGCAAGGAGAACGAGGCCTTTGTCGCCACGACCGCCAATGTTCCCGGCTTGGGCAAGTTCGTCGCCAGCTTGGGCGACGGCGCTGCAGCGGCTAGCACCTCACGCGCAGCCGGCACCAGTAAGGAAGACTTTGAGCGTGTCAAGCGCACGGCCAAGAAGATGTGGAAGGGTCGCAAGACCACGGCATACCTTAAGTGCCCCAACTGCGGCCAGATGCTCTCCGTCCCCAAGGGCAAGGGCAAGATCCGCGTCACCTGCCCCAAGTGCCACGCCAAGATGGAGACGCGCTCCTAGCCGCCATACCATGGGACAAAATAAAAGCCGAGGCCTCGTGTTGAGACCTCGGCTTTTTGTATGCGGTAACAGAGTTGTCCCTTTGTCGCACCTATGCCACGCCGTCGCGGGCCAGCTCCTCGGCAAGCGCTTCGGCAGGCATGGTCATAATCGCGTCGAGCTCGGCGTCCACCTCGGGAATACGCTTCACCTTGAGCTTGCGTACCAGATCACCGCGACACATCACGTGCGTCGGCTCACGCAGTGCGCACAGGTCATCGAGCGGGTTCTTGCGCGTCACCAGGATATCGGCGGCCTTGCCGCACTCGATCGTGCCAGTCTCGCCGCCCAGCCCCAGCAGCTCGGCATTAACCTGCGTGGCTGTATGCAGTGCGAAGGCGTTGCTCACGCCGACATACTTGGCAAAATAGGCCACCTCACGCCACATGTCGTACTGCGTCACGAACGGGCAGCTCGAGTCCGTGCCAAGGCCCACCTTAACGCCAGCTTCCAGTGCGGCACGGGCGCTCTCGATGATGCCCGAGCACACGATGTCGCCGTTCTTCTTTTGCGTATCGGTCGAATGGGTCTTTTTCGGGTCGAGCAATACAAACGGCAGCGCCGGGCTGATAGTGCAGGTAACACTGGGCGCACGCCCCTCGAGTTGCGTGCCCGCGGCGCCACGGTACAGCTCCAGAATCTCGGGCGTCAACGGAGCGCCGTGCTCAATCGTGTCAACGCCGGCCTCAAGCGCGACCTTCACGCCCTCGGTACTCTCGACATGGGCCATAACCGGCAGGCTCACCTCGTGCGCAGCCTTGCACGCCGCCGCGGCAACCTCGACCGGCATGCGCAGCACGCCCGGCTCGCCCACCTCGGTAGCGTCGAACACGCCGCCCGTCACGAACAGCTTAATGACGTCGGCACCACGCGCATACAGGTCGCGCACCTGTTCGGCTGCCTCGGCGGGACTGTTGGCCACCTGGGCGAACAAGCCCGCACCATGGCCGCCCGACACCGTGACGCCCGTTCCCGGCGCCACCAGGCGAGGACCTTGATACTTGCCGGCATCGATAGCATCGCGCACGGCCAGATCGGCAAACAGCGGATCGCCCGCGCCGCGCACCGTGGTCACGCCACTTGCCAGTTGTTGTTGGGCGCTGCCCTTAAGAATATGGCGCACGATGGCGCGCCCCACGGGATTATCGAGCTTCTTCATCAGCGCGCCCGCATCGCCGGCCGAGACAGGCTTGCCCGAGCCGCACAGGTGCACGTGCATATTGATGAGACCGGGCATGAGATACGCACCGCCCAGGTCGATAACCTCGGCACCCGCAGGCGCCTGCGCCACAGCACTCGGCCCCATCCACGTGATGACACCGCGCTCAACGGCCACGGCCATATCGGGTTGCGGCTCCATATGCTCCGAACCATCCAGAATGGTCGCATTTCTAAACAACGTGGAACGATCGGCAGACGCCATATCGAGCTCCTCCCTCACGATTAACTTGAACATTTGTCCATTATTACCTAGTCCCGCTGGATTGCTGCAGACGCATCGGCTAACGGAGGGAAGAGGGGATGTGGGGGGACGGAATACGCTGCAGTCCCACCCCAGCGACACCAGGGAAATGTCTCGATCTGTAACAGGTACAGGGTTATTGGGCCCCTTGATGTTACAGATCGAGACATTCGGTCGACGTTTCACCGGCTTGTCTCGATCTGTAACAGTTACGAGCTCAAACAACCTCTAAACGTTACAGATCGAAACAAAACCTCTCAGCGCCCATACCACTGGCGTCTCCACTCCTCAGCCAATTCAGCCTGCCGAGGAATACCCGCCAACCTCATTTTCTCGACCAGCTTCCCCGGGTCTTTGAGTTCGTTAAACGTAAACCGAAGCACCTTATGCCCGAGCATTGTCAGATGAGATTCCCGCTGACGCTCTGCCACGAATGGATCGACCGGCTCCCGACCCTCGCCGTTCTGCAAGGTGTACTTCCCCTTTCCGTCGAGCTCGCCGATGACACACGTCCCGTCCTCGAGCCGCCAAAAATAGTCGACGCGAAACACCTGGCTCGGATCGAGCGGGTCGCGAAACTCCACCTGCAGCTCCGGAACCGGAAAGCCGTACGCAATAAAGAACGCTCGGAACCGAGACTCGCCGCCGTTTTCGGACATCCTGTCCGCATACGATGCAATCACCTGTGCCCTGCGATACCCTCGCCTGCCCTCGCAATCGGCGCGGAGGCGCTCGCACAAATCCCAACGTGATACGCCTTTCGCCCGCAGTGCAGAATCGGCAATCGCCAACCCGTAGGAAAACGGCGCACGCAGCAGACAATCCTCCACCGTGCGCCAAAACGGCGTCACTCGCACGCCGTCGACGCGCTCAAGCGCACCCGCCATCTGTGGACGCAACAACCTGCACCCGCTGCTCAACGTCACCGAACAACCCGTCTTAACAAGATAACGCGGCCCGAGCAGATCATTCGGCACCTCCAAACCCCACAAAAGCGCCGCGTCATAGCCCCAAAACGCCCAATCGGGATGAAATTCCGCAAGCCCTTTGATAGTCCTCAGCGCTCGCTCCGCCGGCGTCAATGCATCCCAATCATGCTGAAAACAGAACAGGTACGACTCGGGCTCCGCGATATCGTCGGTTCCAACATGACGTCGCAGCCACATGAGCTCGGTATTGTCATGTGTTGCGAGCAGCGCACCTTGCTTGGCCGTCTCCGTGAGCCGCGCGAGCAACCTATTCCGCGCCAACGTGTTGCGAGTCGCATGTTTGTGTTTGAGAACGGTATTAGACACTTTCATCACCACCACGTCAGACAAATGGACCATCGTCACCGTTGCCTCCGCTGACAAATGTCTTGATCTGTAACAGGAAGCCAGTCTTTGAGCCTCCAGTTGTTACAGAACAAGATCTTTCGACAGCCGCCAACCTTCCGTCTCAATCTGTAACAGTTACGGGCTCAAACAGCCGCTAAACGTTACAGATTGAGACAAAGTCAGGGCTGTAGGGCGACACCAGTCACATCCCCTACTCCCATTCCTGCTCGTAGATGTTGAGGGACTTTACGTAGCGCCCCTGGGCACCCATGATGTCGCGGACCAGGCGCAAAAAGAAGCTGATGCACGAGGTGTCGAAGCCATCCTGCAGATCCTCGGGATGCACCGCACCCGGTCCATCGACCGCCGTGTCACTCAGGCGTGCGATGTCATACAGATAGAGTTGTCCCGCCGTCAGCCAGACATCGTCGACGCAGGCGAGGCGCACCGCAATCGCACCGTCGCTCCAATGCTCCTTTTGCACGATATGCGGGTCGTAGACATCAAAACGTCGATCGGTGCGCGTATCCTTCAGCGCAACCATGCCAGTCGCGGGGTCCTTGTCCAAAATGCCAAAGCGCGAGAAATACTGCGTGTCGCGTACCTGCTCGAGCCGCTTGAGCGAGGCAGGCGAAAGCGATGCCGGCGGCTCGTCAACATACAGCTCGAGCAGCGTCTTGTCATGGCGATAGGGGCGCTCAAAGAGCAGCCAATCGGTAAATGCCATGTTGTAAGCCATGATTTCGTTTTGCGAAGGCTCAGTGCAATAGCTGAGCCATGGGTCGACAATGATCTCGAACTGCTCGCGCGCCGGCTCCAAAAACTGAAACTTCCGCAGCATCCAAAAATGGGCCATGTCGGCAATATCGTTGCCGACGGCTTCGGCTAGCTGCGCTCGGTCTAAAGCGTGGTCAGTCATGGCATCCTCCTCAAACTGATAGACCTCAATTTGAGCTTACGGGGAGGGTGGGCAGCCACGACCAGCGCGGGCAAAATAGGCCTCCGGCTGCAAACCAGATGCTGACCAAACACTTGACGAAAAGCTTGACCGAAAATGCGCACCGCAACAAAACCGCAGGTAAACATAGACAGCCAACCCGCCCTTTTGAGCCAGATACCCGCAGCCACCACAGAAACAACAGGTGACCACAGCCCAAAAAGTCGACAAATGAACACCCG
>CAJMPK010000108.1 GCA_905215205.1 uncultured bacterium
CTACTCAGTGCCACAAGCTAACAGCAGGGGCCCGCTCGGAACTCATATCCGAGCGGGCCCCTTCATAGATTTTGGTTTAAAAGAGCGCCGCGGATGGAGTTCCGCGGCGCCCAAGCCACACGCTAACAGCTTTAAGGAGTCAAAGCTGGTTTAGCCAAAGAAGCGCTTGATCTCAATCTCGGCGTTCTCCAAGCAGTCGGAGCCGTGGATCACGTTGGCGTTAACATCGACGGCAAAGTCGCCGCGGATGGTACCAGGAGCAGCGTCAAGCGGATTAGTAGCGCCCATGAGGGTGCGCATCTTAGCAACAGCGGAGAGACCGGAAACGACCATCTTGATGACCGGACCGCTCGTCATAAAGTCACAGAGACCGCCAAAGAAGGGCTTGTCGGCCAGATGGGCGTAGTGCTCCTCGACGGTAGCGCGCTCGAGCGTGGTCATCTCCATGCGCTCGATGACAAGGCCGCTGCGCTCAATGCGAGCAACAATCTCGCCGATCTTGCGGTCGCGCACGGCGTCGGGCTTAATCATGATGAAGGTCTTCTCGATAGCCATAAGGTAGCCTTTCAAGTAGGTTCGCGCGTGCCCAAGTCCCTTTCCGGCACCCGCCTGGACTGCATCGTAACAGAGTTTTAGCTGCAGTTAAACAAAAAGCTGTTTTTTGAAACGCTACAATTTATTAAAACGTTCCATATGTGTCACTTCTGTTTCAAAGCCCGATTAGAGTACCATCCGACCGCCCATCAA
This sequence comes from uncultured bacterium, assembly GCA_905215205.1. GTDB lineage: Bacteria > Actinomycetota > Coriobacteriia > Coriobacteriales > Coriobacteriaceae > Collinsella. The sequence continues at coordinate 748 of CAJMPK010000108.1, forward strand.
CCGCATCGAACAGAGCAGGCGGTCGGTTGCCGCCCGCGAACGTAACCCCTTCACAACCTGCCCAAAGGTCCTACAGAAGTTCTCGACAAGCCCCTCCCCCATAGCAACAAAATACGGGCGTCCGCATCAGCAGACACCCGTAAAAGCAAAAAAGATTTATCGATAAATGGCCAAAGCCGCTTCAGTCAAATCCCTACTTTGCCCCGTGGCCCATCTCGACGACCTTGGTCAGCGATCCAAACACGCCTTCGTCGACCACGAGCTTTGCCTCGGCACGCTGCAGCTGCACGGCAACGGCGACAGGGGCGGTACCGCCCTCGGTCGTGCGCGCGGCGACAATCGACGGGATGTCGAGCGCCTCGGTAATGTCGTGCTCAAAGAGCGGGCTCGCCTCCTGGAACACCTCAAACGGCAGGTCCTCAAGGTTGCAGCCGCGCTTCTCACACATCAGGACCAGATGGCCCACCACGGCATGCGCTTCACGGAACGGCAGGCCACGCTTGGCCAGGTAATCGGCAACATCGGTGGCGGCAAGGTGTCCCACGCCGCACTCGCGCGCCATGGCATCCTCGTTGACGGTCCAGGTCGAAATCATACCGGCCATAACCGACAGGCACTGCATGAGCGTATGGGCGGTATCGAGCGCGCCCTCCTTGTCCTCCTGCAAGTCCTTGTTATAAGCGAGCGGCAGGCCCTTCATGGTCACGAGCAACTGCACCAGGTTGCCATAGACTCGGCCGCTCTTGCCGCGGATAAGCTCGGCAAAATCGGGGTTCTTCTTCTGCGGCATGATGGACGAGCCGGTGGAGTACGAGTCGGAAAGCGTGATAAAGCCAAATTCGGAGCTCGACCAGAGCACGATCTCCTCGGAAAGACGCGACAGGTGCATGGCCATAACAGAGCCGGCGTAATGCAGATCGAGCAGGAAATCACGGTCGGAAACAGCATCGAGTGAGTTAGGAATCACGCCCGCAAAGCCAAGTTCGGCAGCCGTCATCTGGCGATCGAGCGGATAGCTCGTACCGGCAAGCGCGGCAGCACCCAGCGGGCAGTTGTCGGCGGCATCAAAGGCGGCCTTCAAGCGTGTAAAGTCGCGCGCGAACATCCAGGAATACGCCAGCAGATGATGCGAGAGCAGCACGGGCTGAGCGTGCTGCATATGCGTGTAGCCCGGCAGAATCACCTTGTCGTACTTCTTAGCCGCATCCACCAGCACATGGCGCAGCTCAAGATTGGCCTCCATGAGCTCCTTGGCCAGCGCCTTGACGCCCAGGCGCGTGTCGGTCGCCACCTGGTCGTTGCGCGAACGTCCGGTATGCAAGCGCTTACCGGCCTCGCCGATGCGACGCGTCAGCTCGCTCTCGATGGACATATGAATGTCTTCGTCGTTGATGTCGAAGGTGAAGTTGCCGGCATCGATATCCTGCTCGATTCCGGTCAGGCCCTTGGCAATCGCCTGCTCGTCCTCGGCGCTGATAATGCCCTGAGCCGCCAGCATCTTGGCATGTGCCTTAGAGCCGGCGATATCCTGCTTATAGAGATGTTTGTCGACCGGCAGTGACGCGCCAAACTCCTGCGTGACCTCGGCCACGCCCGCCTCAAAACGACCGCCCCAAAGAGCCATGGAACCGTCCCCTTTCATCGAATACCAAAACAAGCGCCCAAAGTAATGCGCCATGTCGCTAAAGCGATTTTTCAACCGCTAGTTTTGCATATTCCCCACCGTGCGCGGAGCTATGTAGCTAATTAGCAAAGAAGTGACGCACCAGGCACTTGGCGCCCAACGTCTCCCTCCGGATGTTGCCCTGCGAACCATCGATCCAGGCCTTCAGGCTCATAGGGACATCCTCGACCTTTGCAGCATCGAACTCGGGCGCAAGGGCAAGCAAAGCATGCGCGATAGCATTGAACATAATGGATACTCCTCATATATATAGGCGCAGAGCCGCCAAATTGATAGAAGGAGCCCCGCCAGACAACCCCGGCGGGGCTCGGACTCAGCCGCAGACGCGGCATCATATATGCGGGCGGAACGTAGGGGCCACCGATGTTAAGAAGTGTCAGCAAGCATAACGAAAGGTAGGGACCCCGTGCGCCCGTTATGTATCACGCGGATGGGCCGCGCGGATACCAAGGGAAGGAGGCGCTAGGCCTGGGCGGCAGCGGAGCTGGGGCCCTGGACCTTTGCCCACGTCTTGAGCGACAGCGTATCGATCTCGATAAAGCCGGCGCTGGCCTTCTCGTCAAACGTGGTGTCGCGGTCGTAGGTGGCCAGGCCGTAGTCGTAGAGGCTGAAGGGGCTCTTGCGGCCGACGACATGGCAGTTGCCCTTAAAGAACTTCAGACGGACAGTGCCGGTCACGAACTTCTGGGTATCGGCCATAAAGGCATCGAGCGCGTTTTTGAGCGGGCTGTACCACTGACCGTTGTACACGGCGGTGGCCCAATCCTGCTCGAGCTTGATCTTGGTCTTGAGCAGGTCGCCTTCGACGCAGATGTCCTCGAGCGCCTTGTGGGCGGTGATGAGCGTCAGGGCGCCGGGAACCTCGTAGCACTCGCGGCTCTTAAGGCCCACCAGGCGATCCTCGACCAGATCGAGACGGCCAAAGCCATTGTCGCCGGAGATCTTGTTGAGGGCGATGACGATCTCGGAGAGCTTCATCTTCTTGCCGTCGACGGCGACGGGCTTGCCGGCCTCAAACTTAATCTCGGTATACGTCGGGGTGTCCGGCGTGTCCTCCGGATTCTTGGTCATAACCCAAGCGTCGTCGAGCGGCTCGTTCCAGGGATCCTCCAGGTGGCCGCACTCAATGGCACGACCCCACAGGTTGTCGTCGATGGAGTAGGGGTTGTCGTTGGCACCCTCGGGAACCGGCACGTTGTGGGCGTGGGCATAGGCGACCTCGTCGGGACGGCACTTCAGATCCCACTCGCGAACCGGGGCGATAACCTTGAGCTCGGGGTCGAGGGCCTTGACGGCGGCCTCAAAACGGACCTGGTCGTTACCCTTGCCGGTGCAGCCGTGGGCGACGTAGGTCGCGCCAAACTCGTGGGCGACCTCAACAAGCTTCTTGGCAAGCAGCGGGCGAGACAGAGCGGAGAGCAGCGGGTACTTGTTCTCGTACATGGAGTTTGCCGCGATGGCTTTAGTCAGGAACTCATCGGAGAACTCGTCGCGCAGGTCGAGCACCTGGCAATCGAGAACGCCCAGGTCGAGCGCCTTCTGCTTCTTGGCATCCAGTCCGGTCTCTTCCTGGCCCACGTTGCCGCAGACACAAACGACATCGAGATTCTTCTCGTCCTGGAGCCACTTGACACATACGGATGTATCAAGACCACCGGAATATGCGAGAACGACTTTTTCCTTGCTCATGGCTGTTTCCTTTCGCCCTTGGTAGCTAGTTAGAACATCGGTCAGTTGCAAGTCACCTTGAGGTCAAAAACCGTGCAATATAAGGTTATTCAGCAGAATACATCACAGGCATGCACTAGAAACATGCGGCTATGTCGTGCTTAAACCCAACGACCTCAAAATGACTCTGTTGAGGCATTGCGCCCCATGCGGACAGAGACGATTGTTATCGTCGTCGGGAAATTGCGCGCTGGCGTCGGATGGCATTGTCTGCAGTGGTGATGATCTTTACGAACTGCATCTGCCTCTCCTCTCACGTATCGCCGGGCGCAATTCAAATATCGCAAACGGTACCTTTTCCTCGGTAAACGGCTCTTTTGCCGTCTCCGTTTTCGATGTTCGCTATATTACGATAAAGTGCACGCTGCGCAAGCGACAAATTCAAATTTCTGAAAAGTTTTTTCATTACTTTGTGAATGATGATGCAAACGCGCACCAATCCTGCGAAAATACGCCTGACTACGAGTTGATGGTTATAACGTCTGAAACAATCTCGAAACGAAAGGCGCATTTTTATGCAAACTTACGAATCGGACGCCAATATCGGAAACATTAAGCTCATCGCCGTCGACATGGACAAGACGCTGCTGACCGACGAGCGTGTGCTGCCCCAGGGTCTTGATGAGCGCCTGGACAAGCTCGCCGACGCCGGCATCGTATTCTGCCCCGCCAGCGGACGTCCCGCCCCCAAGCTCGAGGAGATGTTCGAGGGCATCAAGAACCGCCTCGCCTTTTGTCCCGACAACGGAGCGTGCGTGATCTATCGCGGCAGCTATATCTATAAGAGCAATATTGACGTGGAGCTGTATCAGCAGGTCTTGAACCGTGCCTCGGAGGATCCTCGCGCTGTCCCCGTCCTGTGCTGCTTCGACGAGTTCTACGTGCTTGCCCGCGACCATCAATACCACGACGAGATCAGCGTCTACTACAACACAATCAACTACGTCGACAGCTTTGAGGGCATTGATTTCGAGTCCAACAAGATTTCGGTCTTCTTCCCCGGCTACGACGCCGAGCCCGCTTTCCGCGAGACCTATAGCCCCGAGTTCTCGGACAAGCTCTACGTCACAAACGCCGGGCGCGAGTGGATCGACTTTATGAACCTGGGCGTCGACAAGGGCGCCGGCGTCGCGCACCTGTGCGAGCACCTGGGCATCGATATTGCCGATGCTGCCGCC
>CAJMPK010000109.1 GCA_905215205.1 uncultured bacterium
ACCAGGCCATCGAGGCCAAAGAGGGCGTGCTCGTGCGCGAGGAGAACCAGACGCTGGCCACCATCACCCTGCAGAACTACTTCCGTCTGTATGACAAGCTCTCTGGCATGACCGGTACGGCACTTACCGAGGATGCCGAGTTCCGCGAGATCTACAAGCTGCCCGTCGAGGTCATCCCCTCCAACAAGCCTGTGCAGCGCGTGGACCACGAGGACCTGGTGTACCGCACCATCCAGGCCAAGTACAACGCCGTTGCCGACGATGTCGAGCAGCGTCACGCCAAGGGCCAGCCGGTCCTGGTGGGCACCGTCTCCATCGAGAGCTCCGAGAAGCTGTCCGCCGCCCTTACCAAGCGCGGTATCGCACACGAGGTCCTCAACGCTAAGCATCACGAGCGCGAGGCCCACATCGTTGCCCAGGCCGGACGCTACGGCGCCGTGACCATCGCCACCAACATGGCCGGTCGTGGTACCGACATCCTGCTGGGCGGTAACCCCGACGAGCTGGTGCGCGAGCGCCTGGAGTACGAGGGCCTGACCATGGAGGACGTGACGCCCGAGCAGCTCGAGCAGTTTAACGCCGAGGCCAAGGAGACCTGCAAGGCCGAGCGCGAGCGCGTGCTTGCCGCCGGCGGCCTGACCGTTATCGGCACCGAGCGCCACGAGTCCCGCCGCATCGACAACCAGCTGCGCGGCCGTTCCGGCCGTCAGGGCGATCCGGGCGAGACCCAGTTCTACCTGTCGCTCGAGGACGACCTCATGCGCCTGTTCGGTGGCGACAAGATGGACCGCGTCTCCAAGATGATGGTCACGGCCGACATGGGCGACGACATGCCCATCCAGCACAAGATCATCTCCAAGGCCGTCGAGAGCGCCCAGCACAAGGTCGAGAGCATCAACTTCTCCATGCGTAAGAGCGTCCTTGAGTACGACGACGTCATGAACAAGCAGCGCCAGGTCATCTACGCCGAGCGCAATAAGATTCTTGACGGCAAGGACCTGACCGACCACATCACCGAGGTCATGCACGATACCGTCTACCGTTGCGTGCAGGAGTTCTGCACCAAGGACAGCCACGATGGCGCGCGCGACCTAGAGGGTCTGCGCAAGTGGGTTGTGGAGCTCACCGGCCACATCGATACGCCGAAGTTCCCCGACGAGGATTATGAGGCCCTGGCTGCCGATGTCCTGGCTTACGTAGAGAAGTGCTACAACATGAAGGCCGAGCGCTTGGGCGAGGACCTGATGCGCGAGCTCAACACCCAGGTCATGCTGCGTGTCATCGATACCCGCTGGATGAACTACCTGCAGGAGATGGACTACCTTAAGACCGGCATCGGCCTGCGCGGCTTTGGCCAGCGCGACCCGCTGGTCGAGTACAAGACCGAGGCCTACGGCGCGTTCCAGATGCTCGTCGACACCATGTACGAGGATTACCTGCGCACGGTTCTGCGCATCGAGATTAAGGCTGCCCCGCGTGCCGTGGAGCACAAGGAGGAGCCCGCGCTCGAGGGTGCGCGCTTCTCCGGTCCTGCCGAGGTCGATGGTGACAACGGCGGCTCGGTGCTGCGCAAGCAGGCGCAGGTGCAGGCCCGCACGGCTGTCCAGGGTGGTCCGGCTGCCGTCAACAACGGTGGCAAGGTGACCACCTATCGCAAGTCCGAGAGCGACGATCCGTACGTCAACGTGGGCCGCAACGACCCGTGCCCCTGCGGTAGCGGCAAGAAGTTTAAGTACTGCCACGGCAGGAATCGTTAATGGCTGAGGCTTTAGAGGTAACGCCCGCCGAGCTGGACGCGTTTGCGGACCGGCTCGGTGAGGTCGAGTCGTATCTCCACCTGGACGAGAAGCGTACCCGCGTGTCCGAGCTCGAGGCCAAAAGTGTTGCCCCTGGCTTTTGGGATGACGCCGACGCCGCTCGTGCCACCATGGAGGAGATTGCGCGCAACAAGGAGGATATCGCTGCCGTGGACACCGCGCGCGGCGAGCTTTCCGATGCCCGCGCCGCGCTGGAGCTTGCCGAGGAGATGGGCGATGACCCCGATGCCGCTGCGCTGCGTGAGGAGGCTGCCGCCACGGCGGAGCGCCTATCCCGCGCCATCGACGAGCTTGAGCTTGCGAGCTGGTTTACCGGGGAGTTCGACCATGGCGACGCGATTGTGACCATCAAGCCCGGACAGGGTGGCTTGGAGGCCCAGGACTGGACCTTCATGCTCTTTAAGATGTACATGAAGTACTGCCAGCGTCGCGGCTGGAAGGTCACCATCAACGACTGTCCCGCAGCCGAGGTCATCGGCATCGACCGCGCGACCTTTACTGTCGAGGGCAAGGACGCATTTGGCATGCTGCGCGCCGAGGCCGGCGTCCACCGCTTGGTGCGCATCAGCCCCACCGACGACAAGAAGCGCCGCCAGACCACGTTTGCCGGCGTCGAGGTCATCCCCGTGCTACCCGATGATATCGACATCGAGATCAGTCCCGATGACATCCGCGTGGACGTGTACCACGCGAGCGGCCCGGGCGGTCAGGGCGTCAACACCACTGACTCCGCCGTGCGCGTGACGCATTTTCCCAGCGGCATTGTGGTCACCTGCCAAAACGAGCGCAGCCAGATCCAGAACAAGGCCGCGTGCATGCAGATCCTCAAGGCTCGCCTGTACGAGATTGAGCTCGAGAAGCGCGCCGAGGCGCTCGATGAGATCCGTGGGCCCAAGACCACGATTGGTTTTGGCAACCAGATTCGCAGCTACGTGCTCTACCCGTATCAGATGGTTAAGGACCTACGCACGGGCGTGGAGACCAGCAATGTCGAGGCCGTTCTTGACGATGGTGACCTGGACCCGTTTGTTATTGGCTATCACCGTTGGGCTACCGGCAACGCTGACGCGGAGACCCCGTCTGCATAAACCGCCCGGTTCATGTGGAAATGGATTAAAACCCTCCCAGCAGGGTGGTTTTGTATCCAGAGCAAACCCTGCGCAGGGGTGGTTTTTGTCCGGCGAATCGGTAGAATCGAATACAGCAAGAAGTTCGAAGCGCATCCGTTTGGGTGCGCTTTTTTGAGGGAGGCAGCATGGCATATCGTCTGGACATCAAGCGCATTCTTTCGATGAACTTCTTTCACGACCTGCCCCAGATTATGTTGGGGTGCGCTCTGGCCGCTATTGCGACCGACCTGTTTTTGATTCCCAACGGCCTTGCTGCCGGTGGCGTTACGGGCCTTGCCACCATTATCCAGGCGGTCGGTGCATCGCGCGGCCTATCGCTTCCCGTTGGTATTCAGACGATCGTGATGAACGCCTTGCTGTTGTTGGTCGTTATGCGCGAGGGCGGCATGTTCTACGTGGTGCAGACCGCGACGGGCTTTGTGCTGCTGGGCTTCTTTACCGATCTGTTCGCCCCGTTTGTAGCACCTCTGGCGGATGCGGACCTGATGCTCCCTGCCATGTGGGGCGGCATTATTACGGGCATCGGTTACGGCATGGTGTTGCGCGCCGGCGCCAACACCGGCGGCTCGGACACGATTGGCCAAATCATCTCGCGTAACACCTCGCTGCCGGTGGGCTCGACCGTCATGGCGATCGATGTTGCCGTATGCGCGCTGTCGGCTCCGGTCTTTTCAATCGAAAACGCACTATATGCAGGCCTTTCGATGGTCATTAGCGGCTACGTGATCGATGCCGTGGTCGATGGTGGCAACAAACGCCGTATGGTACTCATCATCTCGGACAAGTTCCCTGATATCGCTGCCGATATCATGTATGGCCTGGGTCGTGGTTGTACCAAGTTTAAGGCGACTGGCATGTATTCGGGTGCCGAGAAGCCGGTGATTATGGTCATCGTGAGCCGTCGAGAGCTCAATACCCTCAAGACGATCGTGCGCGAGCGCGATCCTCACGCCATTGTGACGGTCGCTGACGTTACGGAAGCCTTCGGCGAGGGATTCAAGGACATTAGCGCGTAGGGTCGACTGCGTTCCATCCAAAAGACGTTCACATTGATAAACCGTTTCATCAGCGGTTCTGCCTGCTAAATTGTTCAAATAATGATAAAAACTCTGGTAAAGCCATCAGTTTCCAGCATAATGAATGACGTACGTGCATTGCGGCTGTGTTGGGATTACCTTCGGTGCCGTGCGCATTTTGTCTAATGAGGATGAAAGGAAGGCACAATGAGCGACGAAGAGCTCAAAAAGGTTGCCAACGAGGTAAGGAAGGGCATCGTCACCGGCGTGCACGCTGCCAAGTCCGGCCATCCGGGCGGTTCGCTCGGCGCTGCCGACATCATGACCTATCTGTACTTTGAGGAAATGAACGTCGACCCGGCCGATCCCCGCAAGGCCGATCGCGATCGCTTCGTGCTTTCCAAGGGTCACTGCGCGCCTGGTCTGTACGCCGTGCTCGCCGAGCGCGGATTCTTCCCCAAGGAGGACCTCAAGACGCTGCGCCACATCGGCAGTCACCTGCAGGGTCACCCCAACATGAACGACACCCCGGGCGTTGACATGTCTACCGGTTCGCTCGGCCAGGGCATCTCCGCCGCCGTGGGCATGGCGGTTGCCGCCAAGCACTGGGGCGATACTTACCGCACCTACGCCCTGCTGGGCGACGGCGAGAGCGAGGAGGGCCAGGTCTGGGAGGCCGCCATGTTTGCCGGCAACCAGCAGCTCGATAACCTCTGCGTGATCGTCGACCACAACGGCCTTCAGATTGACGGTCCCGTCGAGGAGGTCAACGACCCCATGCCGCTCGCCGACAAGTTCCGTGCCTTTAAGTTCCACGTGGTGGAGCTCGCCGACGGCAACGACTTCGACCAGATCCGCGCCGCCTTTGCCGAGGCCCGCGCCACCAAGGGTCAGCCGACCGCCATTATCGCCGAGACCACGAAGGGCAAGGGCGTCTCCTTTATGGAGAACCAGGTGGGTTGGCACGGTAAGGCCCCCAACGATGAACAGTTTGAGCAGGCCATGGCAGAGCTCACGGCCGCCGGAGAGGAGCTCTAGGATGGCAGACGTCAAGAAAATCGCCACGCGCGTAAGCTACGGCGAGGCCCTCGTCGAGCTCGCCAACGAGCACGATGACTTTGTGGTCCTCGACGCCGACCTGGCCGCCGCCACGCAGACCGGCAAGTTTAAGGCCGCCTGCCCCGACCGCTTCTTCGATGTGGGCATCGCCGAGAGCAACCTGATGGGTGTTGCCGCCGGTATCGCGACCACCGGTCGTGTTGCCTTCGCGAGCACCTTTGCCATGTTCGCTGCCGGCC
>CAJMPK010000110.1 GCA_905215205.1 uncultured bacterium
CCGCCGCTTTTGTGGGACCAACGGCCGAGGATACCCTGCGTGCGCTGGGCATCGATGCGGCGTTTATCGGCGCCAACGGCATTCTGGATGGCGACGTGTCTACGTCCAACATGGACGAGGGCCGTATCCAGCAGCTCGCCTTTAGCAAGGCCGACTCGCGCTATCTGATCGCCGACTCCAGCAAGATCGGCAAGCGCGACTTCTACACCTTCTGCCGCCTGGACAATTTGGACGCCGTGGTGTGCGAGCCGGGTATTACCGCCGAGGATCGCGCCGCCATCGAGGAACACACGCAGGTCATCTGCTAGCTAACGCTGCAGGCGATACGTCTGCCCTCTACCGGCGCGGGGATTATCGCTTCACAATGACACGTAAATGCGCTCGGGCCAAGTACTCAGCTTGTGGGCTAGACCAGGCGGGCGTAGTCCTGTGACTGATGAAAGATGTGGGCGATATAGATTGTTTCGTGCTCAAACTTGTATAGACACACGTAGTTGTTGACGGGAAACGATCGGTAATTACGTGCCGCCAGCTCTTGCATGTGCGAGAGGGGACGTAAAAGCGGCTGCTCGCGAAGCAGGTCAAGCTGATATTCAAACTCAGCGACAAAATTGCCTGCTGCACGCGGATTCTTGAGGATTTGAGCAAGGTATCCGAGAATATTCTCGTACTCATATCGCGCGCTTTTGAGGATTACGACGTTATAGGTCATATTTTTCTCGTATCGAAGCCGCGAAAGATTCGTAGTCGCTGTAGTCGCCTTGCGATATTTCGTCTTCTGCCAACATCATACGAGACAACAGTTTTGCCTTGGCGATTTCTTCTTGCATGAGGCGATACTGGTCGCTGCTGATGCAGTGCATGGCCTCGTAGCCGTTCTTAGTTACGGTGACGTCGCGCTCAGACTCAACAAGCGTGGTGAATGCAGCAGTGTCCTTCATATCTCGGACGGGCACACAAGCTGACATGGGTACCTCCTTTGCGTTGGGACACAATTGTACCACGGTATGTTAAAACGTCGGCGTCGTTGGATTATCTCAATCTGTAACAGTTGGGATCGAAAAACTCGGCTAGATGTTACAGATTGAGATTAAAGGGATTGACCTGTGGCGCTTGTCTCGATCTGTAACAGTTAGACGGTTAAAAGTGGGCTACGTGTTACAGATTGAGATATTTCTGCTCGGGCGTTCCGTTTGTCTCGATCTGTAACATTTAAGACCGAAAATCCCTGCTAGATGTTACAGATCGAGACAAACGGCCTGCACGGGCTCACCAAAAACAAAAAGGCCGCATGCGAACCCGTGGAGGGATTCGCATGCGGCCGACAGGGGGTATGCGGCAAAAGTTAGGCCATAAGCAGGCCGGTCTCCGAGACGTTCTTGTACCAGTACGCGCTCGCCTTGGGATAGCGCTTCTGGGTCTCAAAGTCGATGTAGAACAGGCCATAACGCTTGTTGTAGCCGTTGGTCCAGGAGAACTGGTCCTGCAGCGACCACACAAAGTAACCGTCGACGTTCACGCCGCCGTCGATCGCCTTGAGGATCCACGCGAGATGCTGACGCATGTAGTCGATACGAGGGGCGTCATCGATAAAGCCGTCCTCGAAGTCGTCCTTATAGCCCATGCCGTTCTCGGTGATGTAGATCTTCTTGTAGTTGGGGTAATCGTTCTTAATTCGCAGCAGCAGATCGTACAGGCCCTCGGGATAGATGATCCAGTCCCAATCGGTGGTGGGTATGCCTTCGCGCACGCATGACTCGCCCACGCCCTTGAGGAACCAGCGCGAGGAGCCCTTGTCGCCGGTGCCATTGTGGTTGATGTCGTTTTCGCCCTCGGCGGCACGCAGGAACTGGCACTTGTAGGTGTTGACGCCCAGGCAATCGTTGTAGGGGAGCGCGGCGGTCAGCGCGGCGATGTCCTCGTCGCGGACGTCGAGCTCGCCGCCGGCGATATGGGCCAGCTTGGTCGCAGCCTCCATGGTGTCGGCTGCATAGTGGCCGCGGAAGGTGGCGTCGAGTACCCAGCGGTTGTTGATGACGTCGGCCATGCGAGCTGCCTCGCAGTCGGCAGCGTTGTTGGGGTCGAGGGGATACTTGGGCTCCAGGTTCTGGACAATGCCGATCTCGCCCTCAAAGCCGCCCTCATGGAAGGCGACGACAGCCTTGGCGTGGGCCACCATCATGTTGTGCATGAGCTGGAAGGCCTTGTCCAGGCGATACTTCTCGCCGTGCGGCCAGTTGCCGACGATAAAGCTGCCCTCGGCGGTCGCGGGAATCTCGTTAAAGGTAAACCAGTGCTTGACCTCGGTGAACTCGGCAAAGCAGAACTTGGCGTACTCGACAAAGGCGTCGATCGTCGTGCGCGTCAGGAAGCCCTCGCCGCCGTTCTGGTAAAAGACTTCGGGCGTATCGAAGTGATCGAGCGTGACATAGGGGATAACGCCGGCTTTATTGCAGGTGGCAAAGAGCTCGTGATAGAAGGCGACACCCTCGGGGTTGATCTCGCCAGTACCGTTGGGGAAGATGCGGCTCCAAGCGATGGAGACACGGATACCGTTGATGCCGAAGCGCTGGCACAGGTCGATATCGACCGGGTACTTGTTGTAGAAATCGCTTGCGGGATCGGGGGAGAAGCGACCCTGAGCTGCCAGGAAATCGTCCCAGGGCACTTTGCCCTTGCCGTGCGTGCGGGTCTCGCCCTCAACCTGGTAAGCGGCGGTGGCGCCGCCAAACACAAAGCCGTCGGGGAACTGCATGGGGTTGGTCATGAGTCATCCTTTCTGTGGGATAGGAATAGGGAGAGGTGCCCGAACTGGGGATCCGGGCACCAACAGAGGGAGGAACTAGTCGAGGTTCTCGCGGAGCCACTTGATGGCGCCAGCGGGGTCGCGGGTAAGGTCGATATATTCCTTACCGCGGGGAGCGAGCAGCTTAATGCCCAGACGATCGGTGTCGGCCTTCATGTCGTTGTAGTAGCTACGAACCTGCGGGGCGAGCACGATGACGTCGTACTGATCCATGATGGCAGTGTGCTGACCATAGGCACCGGCAGAGGAAGCGATGTTCTCTCCGGTCTGCGCGGCACCTTCCTTGATGGCGTTGGCAAGCATGGCGGAGGTGCCGGCGCCAGCGCACAGGACGAGGACCTTCAGGCCATCGACATCCTTTTTGGCGGATGCATCGGCGGCAGGCTCGGGCTGATCGGCGACAGGCTTGCTGTCGGTGGCAGCGGCGGTCGTCTCGACGGAAGCGGTAGTCTGCTCGACAGCGGGCGCAGAGGCGTTGGCGGCGATGGCAGCGGCACCATCGGACTCAAGACCCAGCTCGGCGGCGCGCTCGGCCTCCTGGTCGCAGAGCAGCTTATCGTATGCCTTCAAAAACGGCAGGTAGATGATGGCGTCCAGCAAGATGATGATCGCGACAAATACCAGGGCGATAAGCTGGAAGTTTGTGGTAATGAAGATGCCGATGGGGGCAGGGGTAGCCCAAGGCACCACGAAGGAGAAGCCGTTCATGCCCACGTTATCGATAAAGAACTTGGCAACACTCACGTTGACGCAGCCGGCGGCAACAAAGGGGATGAGCATGTAGGGGTTAAGGATCATCGGCGCGCCAAAGAGCAGCGGTTCGTTGACGGCGAAGGCAACAGGAACGATCGAGGCCTTGCCGACGGCTTTGAGCTGCTTGGACTTCATAAAGAGAATCAGCAGAAGCGGCACGATGAACGTGGCGCCGGTGCCGCCGAACTCACCCACGAGCGACATGTTAAAGGTGAGGGAGTGGGCGGGGTGACCACCGGCCAGCAGAACCTGCAGGTTCTCGGCCTGGTTGGCAAGACGGATGGGGTCGATGCCCGGCTGGACGATCGAGGGGCCGTGGACGCCGATGAACCAGAAGAACGCGGTGGCTGCCTGGATAAGGATAAGGCCAGGATAGGTTTCTGCAGCGGTAAAGAGCGGGGAGAGCAGTTTGATAAGCAGCTCGGAGAACGGAACGCCCATGAGGTTGCGCACGACGACATCGATGATGCCGCAGATGATGACGGCGCCGCCAAAGGGGATGATGTCGCGGAAGTTCTGAGCGATGGCGCCCGGGACCTCCTTGGGCAGCTTAATGGTCAGATCGCGCGAGACACAGAATTTGTAGACCCACACGGTGATGAACGCGGCGATATAGGCCGAGAACAGACCGCGCGTGCCCATGCTGGTGCAATCGAAGACCGAAAGTTCGGAGCCGTTGAACTTGGTGGTGAACTGCGTGACTGCGAGCAGCAGCATGCTGCACTGGGCGGCCACCATGGTGGAACCGTCGTTGAGCACTTTGCCGGCGGGCATACGACGGTTCATGGATGCCGTGAAGTTCTTGGCAGTGGTGCCGGCAACCATGATGCCCATGACGCCCATGGTGAAGTTGTAGAGCTTGTTGCACCAGTCGATGAGCGGCTGGGGCAGCGTGACGCCGACTACGCCGGGAAGGGTGGCAATGAGCAGAAAGATCGAAGAGGTGAGGACAATGGGCATACACCCAAGGAATCCGTCCTTGATGGCCTGGAGGTATATGTTCCTCGAGATCTTCTCAAAGAACGGTTGATGCTTTTCGAGCATCTTTACGATGGCGTCCATAGAGCTCCTTTGCTACTTGATGCGCGATGCATGTGGATGGAACTGGTCGTCGATGGATGGTCAGGACTGCCCGGAAGCCTTCCTGCTTAAGGAAGGCATTGCGAAATGACAACGTTGTCATTTCGTTAATGACAACGTAAGACATTTTTGGAAGAGCAACAAGGATATACGGGTGAGTGGTCGATATTGTTCGGTAAACGGTTGATTTATCAGTCAGGCAGGTAGTGTATGCTAGAACGCAAAAACAAGCGATGTAAAACCGACTGGAGAAGCAGTGGCAACGATGGACAAGAAAAATGTCTCAATGAATGATGTGGCGATTGCCGCTGGTGTTTCTCTCAAGACGGTGTCGCGCGTGATCAACGAGCCCGATAGCGTGCGCGAGTCGACACGCGATAAGGTCCATGCGGCCATGGAGGCGCTCGGGTTTCGAGCCAACTTTGCCGCGCGTTCGCTCAAGTTGGGCCGTTACGGGTGCATCGGCGTCGTGCTGTTCCACTTGTCGGGCGGTGCCGTGGACATGATCGACGGTATCGCCGATGCCGCCGAAGAGCGAGGCTTTGCTCTTACGATGATCAAAAAGCGGGCGGGGGAGAAGATGACCCTTGCCGAAGCGGCGCGTAGGATGTCGCAGCTTCCC
>CAJMPK010000111.1 GCA_905215205.1 uncultured bacterium
GTATAGCAGATGGTGGCCTCAGCGATCTTATCCTGATTGAGCACCTCTTCCAAGGCCACCTCCATGCCAGGCAGCCAGTTTAACGAGTCAAAGATGCGGAATACGTCGATGCCGCGCTTGGCGCTTTCCTTGACAAAAGCGCGCACGACATTGTCCGGATAATTCTTATAGCCAACGGCATTGGCGCCGCGGAACAGCATTTGGAACAGGATGTTTGGGATTTTGCTGCGCAGGGAATCCAGCCGTTCCCACGGGGATTCGTGTAGGAAACGATAGGCAACATCAAACGTGGCGCCCCCCCACATTTCCAGCGAAAATGCAGGCGATAAGATATGCGAGGTGGAGTAGGAAGCCAACGCCATATCAAAGGTGTACGCACGAGCAAGAAGGAGCTACGCGACCATGGGTAAAACGGTTCTTACCTTCGGCGAGATCATGATGAGGCTATCGCCCAAAGACCATCTGCGTATTGAGCAGGCAACCGAGTTTGACGTCCGCTACGGCGGCGCCGAGGCCAACACTGCGCTTTCCCTGGCCTACCAGGGCGACAAGGCCGCTTACGTCTCCGTTGTCCCGGCCAACCGTCTGGGCGAGTGCGCGCTGCGTTCGTTGAAGACCTACGACGTCGACACCACGCGCGTCGTGCGTCAGGGCGACCGCCTTGGCTCCTATGTGTTTGAGGTCGGCGCCTCGCAGCGCGGCAACGGCTGCGTCTACGACCGCAAGTACTCTGCCATCAACATGGCCAAGCGCGACGTCTTTGACTGGGACGAGATCCTCAAGGGCATCGATGTCTTCTACTTCTCCGGCGTGACCCCCGCCGTCTCCGATGAGATGGCCGCCGCCTGCAAGGAGGCGCTCGCCGTCTGCCGCGCCAAGGGCATCACCACCGTGTGCGACGTGAACTATCGCGGCAAGATGTGGTCGCCCGAGAAGTCGCAGGCCACCATGAAGGAACTCCTGCCGCTCGTCGACATTTGCATCGCCAACGACGAGGATGCGCCTGCCGGCCTCGGTATGACCTGCGTCTCTGGTTCCCTTGCCCACGGCATCGAGGAGCGCGACACCTACGTCGAGATGGCCCGTCAGATTTGCGCCGAATACGGCTGCAAGAAGGTCGCCTCGGTCGTTCGCAACATCTCCTGCGTCGAGCGCTCCATCTGGATGGGCATGCTCTTTGACGCCGAGAGCGGCGAGCACTGGTTCTCCCCTGCTCACGACGTACACGTGCTCGAGGGCGTTGCCGCCGGCGACGCTTTCAACGCCGGCCTCGTCCATGCCTTCATCAACGACTTTGACCCGCAGGACGCCGTCAACTACGCGATTGCAGCCTCGATCCTCAAGCTCACCATCAAGGGAGATTCCAACTTGGTGACCTCAGACGAGATCGCAGCCGTGGCATCCGCCGCCGACGGTGGCACTCGCGTCGCGCGCTAGTCCGTCTCCATTCCGCGGGCCGCAGCTTTCCAATCCCATACCCCTGCGGCCCGCTCCCCGATTCCTCCGGCCGGGCAAAACCACCAGTCCCATTCCGGTTTTGTCTGGCATTCCCTACATGACTGGTCGAGCAGCCGGTTTTGGAATTGCTTGAACCCCAAGCAGTGCCTCCGATAACCAATCCAAAATCGGCTCCTGACCAGCATATTTGGCAATCACGCGCCCATGCGCGCCATACATCGAAAGGAACATCATGTTCGATCAGTTCTACACCACGCTTGAGTCCCTGGGTATCGTGCCGGTCGTCGTGCTCGACAAGGTCGAGGACGCTGCTCCGCTCGCCCACGCCCTTATGTCAGCTGGCATGAAGTCCGCCGAGGTCACCTTCCGCACCGCCTGCGCCGCCGAGTGCATCGCCGCTATGGCCGAGGTCGAGCCCGAGATGTGCGTTGGTGCCGGCACCGTCCTGACCGTCGAGCAGGTTGAGCAGGCCCGCGCCGCCGGTGCCAAGTTCATCGTCTCCCCGGGTTACAACGAGGACGTCGTGAAGCACTGCATCGACATCGACCTGCCCGTCCTTCCCGGCACCGTAACCCCCTCCGAGGTCACCGCAGCCGAGAACCTGGGCCTTAAGGTCACCAAGTTCTTCCCCGCGTCCCAGTATGGCGGCCTGAACACCATCAAGGCCCTCGCCGCTCCGTTTGTCGGTCACCGCTTTATGCCTACCGGCGGCGTGAGCACCGCCAACGTCGAGGAGTACCTGAGCTCCTCTGCCATCATCGCCTGCGGTGGCACCTGGATGGTCAAGCCGGCCCTGTTTGCCGACGGCGACTTCTCCAAGGTCGAGCAGATCGCCCGCGAGGCCATGGACGTCGTCAAGAAGGTCCGCGGCTAGGTTTAGCTCTCTATCGTGAAAGGGGGCGTGCCCTAGACCTCGCTCCCTTTCTTTTAAAGCGGCTCGGAAGCGCGCCGTTTCCGTCACGAACAAGAACCAAAACCGTCTTGTATGCTGATAGAACGTGACGGAAGCGACACGCCCCCGAGCCGCTTTTCCTGCTCGGTTGGCGACCACGCCCAGCTGAGCCACTTCGACAAAAGCCAGGCCACCAAAACAGCTACGGCGCCGTCTGGAGGAATGGACCCTTGCTTCCGGGCTTTTCCTCCAAGCGGCGCCGCAGCCTTTTCGTGCCCCGGTTACGCCCCAACGCAGTTGCGGTGAAATAGGGACTGTTTGCGCCACCTAGCCCCCAAACAGTCCCTATTTCACCGCAACTTATATGGGGATTGATTAGATGAACGAGTCTTTGGACAGCTCAAAATAGTCGGGATGCAAGGCGATAACCGGGCCCTGCTCCTCGGGCATCAGGTGCAAGTGTGTCTCTGCCAGATAGCTCGCCGCGTCGGTATCGCCCCTCTTAATGGCCTCGAGAATCCGGCGATGTTGCCGACGAATCGGCTCCCAATCCAGATCCTGCGACACCATACGCAACCAGTTGTATCGCTCAAAATGCGTGTTGATGCTCTTCATCCAATCCCACAACATGTGACGACCGGCAATCTCAAAACATGTCTCATGGAACAGGTTGTCCAGATCAAAGAAACGACGCGTCTCGCTATGGTCGAGCGACTCGGACTCGGCAAGAATCTGCTCAAGCCGCTGCTTTTGCTCGGGCGAGGCGGCCGAACAGCATTTAATAAGCACGCTTCTCTCGAGTTTCTCGCGCAAGAAACAGGCGTTCTCGGCACGCTCCATGCTGATTTTTGAGACATAGGTGCCGCTTTTGGGACGCGTTTCCACCAGCTCCTGCTCGCGCAGGCGCACAAAGGATTCGCGAATGGGCGTGCGCCCGATTCCCGTCTCCTTTTCCAGACCAATCGCCGAAAGGCGCGTGCCGGGCTTGAGCTCGGCATAGATGATCTTGGAGCGCAATGCGTTGTATGCCTGGTCTTGCAGGCTCTGATAATGCTGGTGTTGTTCCATAAAGCCCTCGGATGAAGCTCACGGTTTGTCGAATATCACCACGTAATACTATCGCATCGATACGCCCCAGCTCCCAATCAGTCTTTTTGGGACGGGGTTCTTTTGGCTACCCTGACCCGCAGATCGGCCCCCTTGCCACAAAAGTGGCCTATCTACTACGTTAACACGGATAGCCTCGACCATACCGAAAACCGTGAAAACAAAACCGCAGGTAGACAGCTTGTCGATTTTCGAAAAAGCCGACTATGGTTGACCCCTGCGGCTTAAACGTAGTAGATAGGCCCTATTCGTGGCACAGCACTACTCCATCCCAAATTGGCACCCCGAGCCCTCGTGAGTTGCCAACAAGCTGTTCGCCCAGCGCTTTATCCGCGCGGCATTTGGAAAATAGCACCACCGCAAAACCCGCAAGTAGCGCTTACTTTGCTATATCTCACTATACTTTGCTATATCTTGCTATACTTTGCTATATCTTGCTATATCTTGAGCAAAGGTGGCTCACATGCAAACAAACCCTTTTAAGCCCACAGCAGGTAAAACACCTCCCACGATTATCGGCCGCGAAGATGTGCTCGAAGAATTCAATGAGGGCCTCGTCAACGGGCCTGGTGCCCCGGGGCGCCTAATGCGCATAGCCGGCGTCCGTGGAACGGGCAAGACGGTCCTCCTTGACGAGTGCTCACGTTTGGCGCAAAGCCGTGGCTGGACGGTCATAAAAGAGGTCGCAACCGAGGGACTTTGCCAGCGCATTCTCGAACAGCTGCAGCCCAAATTCCAGGCCAAACACGCCAGATTTGAGCCCACCGTAGCTGGCATATCCATCGGCAGCATAGATATTGAGCGAATCGGCCCATCGCTACGCGACGCCATGAGACAGACAATATCCAAGAATGGAAATGGCCTGCTCATCACTCTCGACGAGGTTCAAGACGCAGAGCTCGATGAGGTCCGAACGCTCTCCATTGCGATTCAGCAGGTTATCGGCGAAGACCTTGATATCGCCTTTGTTTTTGCTGGGCTGCCTTCGATGATTGAAAGCATCATCAACGGAAAGACACTTACGTTTTTGCGCCGTGCCCTCCCCTTTGACCTGAAGGCTGTGGCAGTAACCGAAGTGTCGTACTCCCTCGAGGAAACCATTGAAGCGTCTGGCATGGAGTTGCAGCCAGGTATTGCCGGCCAACTTGCCGAGGCAACGCAAGGCTATCCTTTCATGATCCAACTCGTTGGATACTACGCATGGCAGTTAGCAAGACGCGCACACACAGCGATTATTGGAGGAGAAGAGGCCGAGCGTGGCATTGCAACGGCACGCGAACGCTTCTGCGCCATGGTGATTGAGCCCGCGCTGCAGCGCATTCCGCCCACGTGCATCGCTTATCTGCTGAGCATGGCGTCTTTGGGGCAGACGAGCTCGACCAGCATGGTTGCCGATGCCCTAAACAAAACGCCTCAACAGGTGAGCTCCGTCCGCAGCCGCCTGTTAAGAGAATCGATTATCGAGGCTCCTTCGTACGGCAAGGTCTCATTTGCCATCCCCTACATGCGCGACTACCTCTACGAGCACAAAGCCGAACTGGAAGTTGAACTGTAGAAACGGCAACTGCCCTGCAAGACGAAACCCGTTCCAGGAGTACTTCTTTGCCAACGCCACCGACGAGGCCATCATCGCCAAGGTCAAGGAGCTCCTGGGCCCTAATCGGACTATCTGCGCCTTCCCGTCGAACGCA
>CAJMPK010000112.1 GCA_905215205.1 uncultured bacterium
CCCCCAAAACTAAAGCCACTAATGCAATTTATTAGATGAATATCTTAGTACTAACAACGCAGATGTAAACCATCTGCCGCTAATCGGTAGCCCCTACTGGGCAAACTGGCTGCGGTAGAGTTCGGCGTAGAAGCCGCCTGCCGCTAGCAGCTCGTCGTGCGTGCCGCGCTCGATAATCTGGCCGTCGCGCATCACCAGAATGCAGTCGGCGTTGCGGATGGTGCTCAGGCGGTGCGCCACGACAAAGCTTGTGCGACCGGCCATGAGCTCGTCGAATGCCGCCTGCACCTGCAGCTCGGTGCGCGTATCGATACTCGACGTTGCCTCGTCCAGCAGCAAGATAGCCGGGTCGGTGAGCATGACGCGCGCGATGCACAGCAGCTGTTTTTGACCCTGGCTAAACGTGCCGCCGTCCTCGCCGATGACCGTATCGTAGCCGCCTGGCAGCTGCACGATAAACTTGTGCGCGTGCGCGCGCTTGGCGGCTTCGACAATCTGCTCGCGCGTGGCGTCGGGACAGCCGTAGGCGATGTTTTCCGCCACCGTGCCCTCGAACAGCCAAGTGTCCTGCAACACCATGCCAAAGGCGCGGCGCAGGCTTGCGCGCGTGTAGTCACGCGAAGAACGGCCATCGACCGCAATGCGACCGGCATCGATATCGTAAAAACGCAGCAGCAAATTGATGAGCGTCGTCTTGCCGCAGCCCGTGGGGCCAACGAGGGCAAAGCGCATGCCGGGCTTAGCCTCGATGCAGATGTCCTGCAGCAGCTTGCGGTCGGGCACGTAGCTAAAGTCCACATGCTCAAGGGCGACCTCGCCCTGCGGGGCGGCAAGCTCCACGGCATCCGATGCGTCGGGCTCCTGCTCGCGCGCATCGAGCAGCGCAAACATGCGGCGCGCCGAGGCATAGGCCGTCTGGATCTGCGTAATGACGTTGGTGACCTCATTGAACGGCTTGGTGTACTGGTTGGCGTAGGACAGAAAGATTTGAACGCCGCCCACCGTAAGCGCCGCAGGCACGCCCGTGATCACGCCCACGCAGCCGATCACGGCTACCACGGCATAGATGATGTTGTTGATGAAGCGCGTACCGGGGTTGGAAAGCGAGCCCATAAACTGCGCGCGTTCACCTGCCGTATAGAGCTCGGCGTTGAGCACGTCAAAGCGCGCCTGGGCGTTCGGGCCGTAGGCAAACGCATCCACCAGCTTTTGCTCGCCCACATACTCCTCGATATGACCGCCCAGTTGACCCTGAATACGCTGCTGGGCCGTAAAGCTCTTGTTGGAAAGCTTGGCAATGGCGCCGGCTGCAAAAATGGAAAGCGGCGTGACGAGCACCACCACGAGCGTCATGGTCAGGTTAATGGAGAGCATAAACGCGAGTGTGCCCGCGATGGTGATAACGCCGGTGAAAAGCTGGGTAAAGCCCTGCAGCAGACCGTCGCCCACCTGGTCGACGTCGTTGACCACGCGGCTCATAAGGTCGCCGTGGGCATGGCTGTCAATAAAGCTGAGCGGCATGCGGCTGAGCTTGTCGCTCGCCTCCACGCGCATGTCGCGCACCGTCTCGTAGGACAAGCGATTAACGCAATAGCCCTGCAGCCACTGGAAAGCCGCAGCACCAACGACGACAATCGCGAGCTTGGTGACAAGCGGCAGCAGCGCGTCAAAGTCCACCTGCCCGGCGGCGACGATCAGGTCGATGCCCTCGCCGATGAGAATAGGTGTGTAGAGCTGCAAAATCACGGAGATAGCGGCACTCACGAACGACGCTACAAACGAAATGCGGTGCGGGCGAACATAGCCCAGCAGGCGGCTGGTCACCGCGCCAACGGGATAGCGCTCGGGATCGCCGGGCTGGCGCAGACCGTCGCCCAGGTCGTTGAGGCTATCGTTGCCGGACACGTTGGCCGTCATCGTGGCGACCGAACCGGAAGAAGTGTACGGATTCATTTAGCAGCCCTCCTTTGCGCAGACGGATGCGGGGGCTGTCGGGGCGGACGCGGGCGCCGCACTCCCCTGTTGGCCCTCGAGCTCCTCGCGGCGAAGCTGCGACTGGCAGATCTCTCGGTAGAGCTGGCAGCTTGCATACAGCTCGTCATGCGTGCCAAGGCCCGCAACCGAGCCGTGGTCGAGTACGCAGATCATGTCGGCATCGCGCACGGTCGAGACACGTTGGCTCACGATGACGGTCGTGAGCGGCAGCCCGCCCTCGGCGGCACCGCGCACACTGCGCTCGCGGATGGCATGGCGAAGCGCCGCGTCGGTCTTAAAGTCGAGCGCCGAGGCGGAGTCGTCCATGATCAATACCTGAGGCGAACCCACCAAGGCACGCGCAATGGTCAGGCGCTGGCGCTGACCGCCGCTAAAATTCTTACCGCCCGCCTCGACCGGAGCATCGAGCCCCTGCGGCTTGTTGCGCACGAACTCACTCGCTTGCGCCATATCGAGTGCTGCCCAGAGCTCCTCGTCGGTTGCCGACTCGTCACGCCAGGTCAGGTTGCTGCGGATGGTGCCGCTCACCAGCGACGCGCGCTGTGGAACGGTCGCGACCACACGGCGCAGCCGGTCGAGCGGCCAGGTGCGCACGTCGGCGCCCATCACGCTCACGCTACCGGTACTCGCATCGTATAGGCGCGGGATGAGCGAGACGAGCGTCGACTTACCGCTGCCCGTGCCGCCGATAATGCCGAGCGTCTTGCCCAGCGGCAGCTCCAGGGTCACATCGTTGACGGCGTTGGCAGCGCCGGCGCCAAAAGAGAAGCTCGCATGGCTCAAGCTCAGCGCAGGAACTGGAGCGACATTGCCCGGCTTGGGCAGCGCAACCGACTGATTGCCCTCGTCGGTGATGCCCGGCACGCAATTGAGCACCTCGTTGATACGCGACGCGCTCGCGCTCGCCTTGGTAAAGACCACGACCAGGTTGGCGACGTACACGATGGAGGTCAGGGTCTGCGTCATGTAGTTCACAAACGCCATGACCTGGCCCTGCGTAAGCTCGCCCACGTTGACCTGGATGCCGCCCACCCACAGGATGGCGCACACGCCCAGGTTCATCACCAAAAATGTGACGGGATTAAGGATCGACGAGAGCTTTCCCACTGCGATGGCAACATGTGCCTGCTCATCAGCGGCTTGAGCAAAGCGCTCGCGCTCGTGATCCTCGCGCACAAACGCGCGGACCACGCGGGCACCCGAAAGCCCCTCACGGCAAATGAGCGCGATGCGGTCGAGCTTTGCCTGCAGCTGCCTGTAATACGGGATGCAGCGCGCCATGACAAACCAAAACACCAAGCCGATGGCGGGCGTGCAAATCAAAAAGACCACGCCGAGCTTAAGGTCGATGGCAAGGGCCGCGCACATGGAGCCCACCGCCAGGAAGGGCCAGCGGATGAGCATGCGCACGCCCAGTGCCACAGCGAGCTGGACCTGGTTAACGTCGTTGGTGATGCGGGTGATGAGCGACGGCGTGCCAAAGCGGTCGAGCTCAGCATAGCTCAGCTTGTTGATGTGCTCGTAGAGCGCGCCGCGAATGTCGGTGCCCATGCCCTGCGAGGTGAGCGCCGCCATCTTTTGGCAGACGAGCGTAAACGAGATGCCGATCACGGCCATGGCGGCAAGTAGCATGCCGTAGTGGACGACAGCGTTCACATCGCGTGCGCCGATGCCCTTGTCGATCATCTGGGCAATCACCAGCGGCGTCAGCAGGTCAAAGATCACTTCGATCAGCTTACACGCAGGGCCGATCACCATATACCGGCGAAACTTACCACCAAAACGCCTAAGCAGCTCAATCATAAAAAGGCGCTCCCTATCATCATCCACATTCAATTCGAATCATGATAGTACGGTGAGCCCAAAAGAAGCGTAAACAACTCGTCATTTCTAATGGGATTCGGTTTCCAAAGAAGCGGAAAGGCGCGCACCCAGCCAGTGTCGGGTCAACTAGCTTGGTATACTTACATTAGTGCTACCAAGTTAGTCGCCGACCCTTGAAATGAGGTGCCAAGATGAACGACATTCTCGCAAGAAGAGCAAGACGAGCAACTATGGGCATCGCCCTTTCCGTGGCGCTTGTCACAGGAATCGCCCCCGCAACGGCGATCGCGGCAGAAACCAGCGCCCCCACCGGTGCAGTTGCCTTGCAGACAGAAGATGCGGCCGCCGCAAAAGAAAGAGCGTATGCAGCCATGCAGGAAGCGCTCAAAAACCTCGAGGCCGCGAAAGACGCCGCAAGTCCCGAGAAACTTGCGGAAATCGATGATGACATTGCCGCATTTCAAGAACTCTACGACATGGTGGTGGCGGAAGCCGCCAAACGGAGGGAACCCCTTCCCGCCATGCAAGCGAACGTCGATGCAGCCCAAGCCAAATACGATGAGGCCCACAACCGGACAAGCGGCCTTCAGGCAGAATTGGATAAGGCACTTGAAGCACTCGGCGACGAGGGGCCCAGCACAGCTATTAAGGAGCAAATAAAGCAGTTGCGCAGCGAGATCATGTCGGCAGAAAGGCGAGAAGAATCTTGTGAAGATGATCTTCACCGCTACCAACGCCGGCTCGAAAGCCAGGAAAAACAGATTCAGTATTTCGAAAGTGAGGCAGAGGAAGCTAAAGCCCAGATCGACGAGGACATTGCCAAGCGAAATGCGCTCCTCAGCGATTTGGAAAAGGCGCAGGCGGCCTATGATGACGCCTGCAAAGCATACGAAGAGGCAAAGGCCGCGGCAGATAAGACCACCTCGCCCGAGATAACGAAACCCGCTGAGACAGTGCCTCCCTCCGGCTCAACGCAACCCGCCGAGGCGACACCGCCCGTTGCCTCACCTGCAACCGGCAAAGACGCCCCATCGAGCTCCACCAAGCAGGCGAACACGAGCAGCGGCAAGCAAGCAGATACGACCGCCGGCAAGCTCGCGAACACGGGCGACGCAGCACCGAGCGCAATCGCACTCGCAGGAATCGCCGCCGCAGGACTCGGAATAACCACCGCAGCCACACGCCGCATCAAGAAATCAAAATAGCTGCCAGCGGCGGCTATTGTCTTCGCCAACCCACAAGCCCAGAGATCAGAACCACCCTTAAAAAAGGGGTGGTTTGCTCTTAGGGTATAACCCACGGGCCCCGGGCTCGCGTCTAAAGGCG
>CAJMPK010000113.1 GCA_905215205.1 uncultured bacterium
GAGGTTGGTTCCACGATTACGGCGACCGCCAAGGCGGGTTCCACCGACGTTACCACCGATTCACATGTCACGTGGCAGTGGTACAAGGGCACGTCGAACACCGCGAGCTCGTGCAACACGCCTATCGAGGGTGAGACCGGTAACACCCTGACGGTGACCGCTGCCCTTAAGGGCTTCTACGTCGTGGCCAAGGCCAATGGCGGCTATGGCGAGCAGAAGCCGTACTATGCGGCGGGTCCTGTGTCCGTCGCTGGCCAAGTTGAGCTGTACGACGTGCAGTTTGAGGGCTCTCCTGCCACCAACGGCGTGCACGTGGGCGATACGCTCAAGACCAAGGTACGCAAAAAGGACGGTTCGCGCTACAGCTATATCGACCGCACCGATAATGTGACCTACCAGTGGCAGTATGCAAACAGCAACTCGAGCTACGACTCCGCTTACACCGATATCCCCGGTGCTACCAAGGCCACCTATACCGTTGACGCCGCCTATGCCGGCAAGTACCTGCGCGTGAAGGTGACGAGCGAAAATACCGTTTTCAGCACGCAGAAGAAGAACTCGTACGGTACGCAGTCCGTTGCCCCGCTCGGCCCCGTGACGCTCAAGGGTCAGTACAAGCTGGCGGGCATTGAGCTTGCCGATAAAAACGTTACGCTGAGCGTGGGTTCAAAGATCACGCCGAGCGTGCAGGTTCCGGGCAGCTGGTCGGGCTCGACGAAGGACGTGCCCGACGATGCCGAGTTGACCATGGCGTGGTATGCCAAGGGCGAGGGCGATGCCGATTGGACCGAGCTCACCGACGGCATCGATACGACCGATGGCAGCCTGACTCTTACGGATGCGCTTGTCGGCAAGAGGATCAAGGTTACGGCGAGCGCTCTCGACAACACGGTTGAGTGGGTATCGTCCGACAGCGTTACCGCGGCGGGGGAGTATAACCTGCTGCGCGTGACCACTACGCCGCAGATCAATAGCGATTCGACCCATCTCGTCTCGGGCGATAGCGTTAAGGCGACGGCGCAGGCCAAGCGCGCCGACGGTTCGACCACCAATGGTATCGATGTCACCGGTCAGGCGACTGTTGCCTGGTATGCGGCCGAAGACGCGAAGGCTCCCGCGGCCGACTGGACGCTGCTGTCCGATATGTCGGGCGCCGAGGCGACGGTCTCGGCATCTGCTGCTGGCAAATATCTGAAGGCTGTCGCCACGAGCGGAAGCTCGACGGTCGAGCTCGTCTCTACCAACAAGGTTATCGCCGCAGGCTCACTTGAGGCCGCAGTCCAAAAGCTCAACGATGCCAATAAACAGATCGCCGTTGATTACAGCGCTAAGGGCGGCAACGTGAATGACGCGCTGAAGGCGCAGCTTGCCGATCTGGGATTTACCGATATTGACGTCAAGGTCTCCGAGGGCGGTGTTGCCTTTAATGCAGAGGATGACAAGGCCACGGTCGGTATCTCCGACGCCCAGGATAAGACCAACGGCGATGTGACGTTCTTCTTCATTGACCCCAACAACTACACCGGTTACAACATTGACGGTCTGCGTAGCGCCGACGTCGTGTTTGAGCTGTCGCGCGATGGCAAGACCGAGTACTACCAGCCCAACAAATCGGTGCAGGTTGCTTGGGACGAGGCCCGCGTTCAGCAAATGCTCGACGATGCGGCCGAGCAGGTTGCCATCGGTTACGCCGCAGGCGATTCGGCTGAGTCCGTCACGTCCAACCTCACGCTTCCGTATCGCGCGGGCTCCAAGAACAAGTTCGAGGTTAGCTGGAAGAGTTCCGACGGCGATGTCATTTGGCCGTCCGGTTATGGCTGGGACGACTACACCGGCAAGGTGACGCGCGTCTCGAGCGATCGCGCCGTTACGCTGACCGCGACGGTTTCGTTTGTGAGCGGCGGCCCGAGCGATGTCGAGGGCTCGCACGACTTCACCGTGACCGTCAAGGGTGATCCCGAGAAGGTCGCCGCCGACAAGAAGGCGCTCCAGGAGAAGGTCGATGAGGCCTTTACCTACGACAACATCAAATACTCCGGCACCGATACGATTGCCGATAAGGACGGCCTGACCGCCGACCTGCAGATGCCGCGCACGAGCACGCTCAACATCGACGGCAAGTACTACAAGGTCGAGTACTCCGCCAGCACCGATGACATTACGTTCAACGGTTACAAGGGCACGGTCTACCAGCCGCTGCCTGGCGCCAAGGCCGCAAGCACCAAGATCACCCTTACGGTGACCGATAAGTCCAACGCCGAGGTCACGGCAAGCAAGACCCTCGACTTTGCGCTTGCCCCGCAGGACCAAGACGAGCTCGATGCTGAGCTTTCTCTTATGGAGAAGGCGAAGGCTGGCTATGCTGCTGCCATTCTGAATGGCCAGGATGCCAATGCCGTTTCGGCAGACATGCACGCCTTCCAGAAGGCCTATCTCGATGCCGACGGTAACCTTGCCTGGAGCTATAGCAAGGCAACGACCGATTCGACCGACTTGGGCGTCGTGCCGGTTGATCTGCCTGGCTATGACGCGATGTCCGGTCAGGACTGGCGCCTGTTTAAGTCGAGCAACAGCTCGGTTGTTTCTGCCGAGAACCTGAAGGTCACGCAGCCGCAGTACAACACGAAGGTTACGATCTCGTCTCGCCTGACGAGCGAGAAGTACGCTCGCTATGCCGAGCGCTATCCCGACAATGCCACGTATGCCAAGCTTGCCAACCAGGACGTATCGGCAAAGATCACGGTTCTGGGCACGAGCGGTCAAAACGATCCCGAGGTTACGGCGACGTGCACAGTTATCGGCGTCGATTCCAAGGGCAAGCAGCAGACGTGGGCTGCCGCTTCGCAGTACACGCTCAAGAACGGCTCGACTGCCGCCGATCTTTCCGAGGAGCTCTTTAAGCAGGCCGGCCTCAAGGCCGATTACGATCCCAACGGCTCTTGGGGTTGGGTGCTCAATTCCATTACGTCGCCTTTCGATGCCGATCGCACCCTTGCAGACGACCATGCTACGGGCGCCTATTGGCAGCTGTTCATCAATGGCGTCGCTGCATCGGTGGGCGCTGGCAGTTACCCCCTCGAGGCGGGCGACTCTGTCGTCTGGTGCTACTCGAAGTACGGTGACGCTGCGCCCACCGACCAGCTTTCGGTAAGCTGCACCGTTATCGGCCAGGACGCTTCGGGCGCTCAGCAAACGTGGGCTCAGCCTACGACCGCGCTGGTGGAAGAGGGCGCAACTGCTGCCGATTTTTCCGAGCAGGTCTTTAAGCAGGCCGGCATTGGCGCCGACGTCCAAACCGGTTCGTATGGTTGGTTCCTCAATTCGCTGACTTCTCCGTTCAATAAGAGCGTGAAGCTTTCGACCGTACAGGTTAACGAAAGCACCTGGAAGTCCTGGCAGTTCTTCGTTAACGGCAAGATGGCCAATGTTGGCGCCGGCAACTACACGCTTAAGGCCGGCGACGAGGTTGCCTGGGTCTATGGTTCCGATGGCACCATGCCCGGTCAGGTTTCTGTCTCGATGGAGATCATCGGCAAGAAGGACGATAAGGCGCAGCGCTGGACCGATCCTTCGACGCAGGTGTTTGTTGAGGGCACGATGATCAAGGACGCCACTGCCGCCTACTTTGATGCTTTGGGCATTGAGTCCGAGATGTACGATCAGCTGGGCTTCTGGGGCGTTCACAGCCTTGTCTCTCCGCTTGACGGCACTAAGTTGGCCGGCGCTTGGTCATACTTTGTTAACGGTGTTCCCGGACCTCAGCTCGACAGTGACTACGTGCTCAAGTCGGGTGACAGGATCGTCTGGGCCTATGCTGCCGGCGATACGGTGCCTAATCCCGATGAGGTCGTAGTCGATCCGAGCGCCCCGCGTCCGACCGATTGGAAGTCCGATTGGGATGGCCAGTCCAATACAGCGGTCGAAAACGTTTCGACGCCTACGGGTGCGCTAGCGAGCTCTTGGACGTTCGATTGGAAGGCGTACTCGGGTGCCACGAATCCCAACGCAAGTGAGCCTATCGTTGTTAACGGCAACGTATACCTCGCCGTCAACAAGCGTTTGCTAAGGATTGACGCCGAGTCGGGCAAGGTCCTTGCCGAGTCGAATCTTAAGACTGCGGTCGGTTACACCTCGCGCCCGATTTATGCGAACGGTTTGGTTATCGTTCCGCTTGACGGCGGTGCGGTCCAGGCCCTGACGGCTGACGCGCTCACAACGGTTTGGGTCACTGACCCCGTGAGCAAGGTCGCTCAGTCTAATTCTCAGCTGACGGTTGATGGCAATTACCTCTATGTCGGCACCGCTGAGGTCGTCGACTTTGCAACGAGAACGTACAATAACGGTCATCTGACGCGTATTAATATCCTGACTGGTGCTGTTTCTTGGCAGCATGTTAATGCTGATGAGGGCTATTACTGGACAGGCGCTACGGTGGGTGATGACTTTGTCTTGGTTCCCGCCAGTGCCGGTACCGTCGAGATGCTCAGCAAGTCTTCGGGCGATGTGCTCGGAAGGGTTTCGGTTGGGGCTCTTGTCAACTCCAGCTGCGTGCTTTCGGATGACGGCAGCCATGCCTATCTCATCTCGCGCGACGGCAAGCTGCACGTGTTGGCGATTTCCGATGGCGACTCACGCGATGCGGATGCCGCTTCGCGTATTACCGAGGAGCGCGTTGTTGACCTTGGCCTTACCGGCTGCGCGTGTGCGCCTACGATGTATGATGGCAACAAGCTGATTGTTGGCGGCGAGGTTGCTGGCGGCTCTGCGCTAGCGATTATTGATCCGGCCAACGACTTTGCCACGACGCTGGTTTCGTCTGCTGATGGCACTGCGCTTCCTGCTGGTGGCATCAAGGGCGCTCCGCTGGTGAGTGCTCAGGCCGATGGGACCTACTACGTGTATTTCACCGTCAACTATGGTGAGACTACCGCCCAAGGCAATTACACCTCGGGCGGTGGCGTATATCGTTACAAGCTGGGTGACGCTGAGGCTTATGGTGTGTTTAGCGCAACAGGCCACAACAACTACTGTGACTCGCCAATCGCTTGTGATGCCCAGGGCAACTTGTACTACATCAACGACTCTGGCGCGCTGTTCAAGCTGAATGCTGGCGTTAAGGTCT
>CAJMPK010000114.1 GCA_905215205.1 uncultured bacterium
GCGCTCAGCACGGGCCGTTTTCGCCGCTACCAGCTGCTGGTGTGCTATAGCATCGTCTTTGTGCTCGGCAACCTGGTTATGGCGTTGGCGCCCAACTTCCAGGTGCTCTTTATCTCGCGCATTGTCCTGGGCTCCGTCTCGGGCGCACTGCTCGCCGTGGGCGTGACGTACATCCCTGAGCTTCTGTCCCCGCAGCAAACTTCGCTTGCCATCTCGGTAGTATATGGTGCGTTTTCCGTGGCGATGGTCTTTGTCACTTCAATCGGCAAGTTTGTGGCCGACACGCTCGACTGGCACGTTGCCATGTACGGCGCGCTGACCTTTGCCGTTTTGATCTGCGGAGCGCTCGTGGCGTTTATGCCGCGCGCTGGGCAAACCGACGAGCCCGCCACCTTTCGCGAGCAGGCGAGTCTGCTGCGCGAGCCGAGTATCATCACCGGCATGCTTATCTTTTTGTTTGGCGTGGGCTCGGTCTATGTGTTCTACGGCTACGTGACGCCTTATCTTGAGCAGGTGCTGGGCATGGGCACGGTCGAAGCCAGTACCACGCTCATGGCCTACGGCGTGTTCTGCCTGATCTCGAACATCCTGGGCGGATGGATCGATGCGCGCTTTGGCATGAAGGCGCTGCTTGCGACGTTTGTGCTGCAGGCGGCGGCATTGTTTGGGCTGTTTGCCGTAGGCGCTGCCATGCCGCTCGCACTTGTCTTTGTCTTTAGCCTGGCGATGCTCATGTACCTGTTCTCGGTGTCGTGCATCACGCACTTTATGGACGTGGCTCGCAGCCGCCATCCCAAATCGATGGTGCTCGCGAGCTCGGTAGAACCCATGGCGTTTAATGTCGGCATTTCATTTGGCACCGCGGTGGGCGGCGCCGTGGTAAGCGGAGCTGGCATTGCCTACGTTGGCGCGGTCGGTGCCGTGTTCTCGCTTGTGGCCTGGGCGCTCACGCTGGTGACGATTAAGTTGGCTCGCTGGGAGCGCAGGCGGGCTAGGGCGTAGGCGTAGATGCGATACTCGAGCTCGATGATGGCGATCGAAAGGAAACCGCATATGCAACGCGTACTGTTTATCTGTTATGGGAACATCTGCCGCTCGACGATGGCTGAGTCGGTGTTTACCGAGCTGGTGCACCGCGCCGGTCGCGCGGGCGAGTTTGTCATTGACTCCGCTGCGACCTCGACCGAGGAGATCGGCAACCCGCCACACCACGGTACCGTTGCCAAGCTGCGCGAGGTCGGGATTCCCGTCGTCGCACATCGTGCACGTCAGGTGCGTCGCGCGGAGTATGGCGACTGGGACCACATTGTCTATATGGACGACGAGAACGCCCGCGGCCTGTACCAAATTTTTGGGAAGGACCCCGATGGCAAGATCTCGCGCCTGCTCGATTGGACCGATCGCCCCGGCGACGTGGCCGACCCCTGGTACACCGGCAATTTCGACGCCACCTACCGCGATGTGCTCGCCGGCTGCACGGCCATGCTCGAGCAGCTGTAGGCGCTCGGGCGGCGCGGGCGCACGAACCGCGCCCTCGGCATAAATCGAGCGTAGATTTTCTCCCACTTGGGGGCGTTCAAGTGTACTCTATACGGAAGAAAATCCACGCTCATGAATATGACAAAGAGACTGCCCCTTTGTCACATCCGGGACTGGCCCTAGACCGGCTTGACCTCCAGCTTTATCCCCTCGGCACAGGAGTCGCCCAAAACATCCGAAAGGGCCCAGGTCGCATATAGCGGCAAATAGAGAACCGTTCCGTTGCGCTCAACGTTGCCTCTCGAGAAAACAATCCCGAGCCTTACGCCATATTCAGCCGTATCAAGCACATGACCGAGCGCAGCGTGCGCGTGGTAATAGGAGCCCGATTTAACCTCGATCGGAACAGCCGTCCCATCCGGTCCATCGACCACAAAGTCCACTTCACCGCGCTTTTTTGTCTGATAGTAGTAAAGCTGGCGATTTTGGGCAGCCAGCTGCTGGGCCACCACGTTTTCGTAAATGCCGCCCAGGTTGGGCTCCTTGCTATCAAGATACGCCGCTTGGGCGACTCCAACGGAGTAGCGCGCCATCAACATGCCCGTATCCGATTGATATAGCTTGAACTGCGATGGCCGTGCCGTCTTGAGCAGGGGCGATTTTGGCTCGGTTACGATATCGGCTTTGAGAGCAACGCCGGCATCGACAAGCCATACAAAATCTCGCTGATACTTCTCGTAGTGAGCCTTGGGGTCAATGGAATTGAGCACGAAGCGCTTGTTTTCGCCCTCGAGCATAATAGGGAGCTGATCGTAGATGCTCTGCACCTGAAGGGCTCGCCCGCTTGCATACTTGGAGATATCCCGCCGGTACTGCTCGTTGAGCTCTGACTGTAGCTGACGAACAGAGGCAAGGTCGCCCTGCGTGTCAAGGAAACGCTGCACGACCTCCGGCATTCCGCCGACAACGGTATAGGTCCTGAAGTTTGCCATCATCGCGTCATGAATGTAATCAGGAACGGGCCTCTCGCTGATACACGCGTCACGTATCGTTTGGCGAGCCCCCTCGCTCACCCCGATTGCCCAGCAAAACTCTTCAAAATCGAGCGGGAACATCCTAAGCTCGTGGACATACCCCACGGGATAGGACCTGACGCCCTTGAACTGAGTCCCGAGCATTGACCCCGAAAACGCCCAACGGCACCTCCCGTCCTCAACAAGGAACTTTGCCATCGTCATGATGTCGGGGGCCTCTTGGACCTCATCGATAAACACGAGCGTTTTGCCTGGTGCAATCGACTTCCCCGAAAGAAGCGTCACCCTGCTGATGAAATCATCGGCATCCCGCGCCTCGAGAAGAGCATCTTTTGCCTGGCGATTTTCCATGAGGTTAAGCTCGATGTAGGTTGCATGGTTGGCTTTGCCAAATGCGCGAATCGAATAGCTTTTGCCGATCTGGCGAGAACCCGTAATGAATAAGGCCTTTTGCTCGGCAGACTTCAGCCAACGCTCCAGCTCTGCCGCTATTTTCCTGCGCAGCATAGGCTCTCCCCTCAGTGTCATCAAATGAAATGCAAAGTTTTATACGCTTGATTATCGATGAAACGCAGAATTTTTAGAACCTAAAATCGGATGAAATGCAGAGATTTGAGATTACAAGCATAATAGAAGGGGCACCACCGGCGAATGTGACAAAGGGACGGTCCCTTTGTCACATTGCGCTCGACTACTCGTCGACGATCTCGGCAAGCCAGACGTTCAGCGTATCGACCTCGGGACAGCAGAACTTTGCCGTACCAGACTCGTTGCCAGGCACTGTTCCGCCATAGCGCAGGATATCGATATAGGGAAAGCCCACATGGCAGGCCATGGCGCACATCTTGCCGCGATCGCGGTCGAAGTCGAAGACGTCACCCGGCTGTGCCCGTGATGGCAGCGGCATGTGCCCAGCTGGTCCACGCAGCTAATGCGAATACGTGGGCGCTTGCCGCGCGGGGCACCGAGCGGCTTGTTCTCGCCCGCTGCCTCGGTGCCGCTCTCGTCGGCGTTACTCATGGTCAATCACATCCAGGCAGGCCTCGATGGGCAGGCCAGCGGACTTGTCCTCTTGGTCGGCATTGCGCTCGATAAGCTCGGCCACCACGCGCATGGCATCGCTCGTCGCGCGCTGCAGACTCCAACCTGCCATAACGCGGCCGACGAGCACCGCCGAGAACGTGTCGCCCGTGCCCGGGAAGTAGACCGGGATCAGGTCGAAGGGAATCGTGAAGTACTCCCCCGCCACATGGTCGTAACCGATGACGACATTCGCACCGTCGACCACAGCGCTCGTAATGACCACCGACTTGGCGCCCAGGGCACGCACGGCATCCACGAGAGCGCGGCCCTCATCGGGCGTGATTTGCTCGGCAATGGGCGCATCGGTAAGCAGGCACGCCTCGGTGTAGTTTGGCACCGCATAGTCGGCGCACTCGAGCAGGCTGCGCATGAGACCGATCGTGGACTCGGGCACGCCGGCGTAGAGCTTGCCGTTGTCGCCCATGATGGGGTCGACGAACACCTTGGTGCCCTTTTGCGCGCGACGGTGGCAGAAGTCCGAAATAATGCGCGTCTCTTCCTCGGTCACGATAAAGCCGGTGGAGATGGCGTCGAACTCAAAGCCGAGCTCCTCCCAGATGGCGAGGCTCTGGCGCACGTACTCGGTGGTGTCATGGATGTAGAACTTGGGATAGTTGAGCGTATCGGACACCAGCGCCGTCGGCAGGTTGTGGATGCGATAGCCCATGTGCGACAGCACCGGCAGCATTGCAGAAAGCGCGACCTTACCGTAACCGCACATATCGTTGATCAGCAGCAGCTGAGTGTTCTTCATGAGGGTCTCCCTTGGTTCGGGCACGGCGCAGCAGCGCCACAGTGCGACTAAGTGTAGCGCAGGAAGCACGACGGGCGGGCGCTGGCGCCGTGGAGGTCAAATTGTTGCGGAAAGGTTTCGGAAATGGAAGGCAAATCGCGGCGGTAGCGGCACAGTAGCTGCCATCTATTTACTACCATTCCAAAACTATGCCGGATTACTACGATAAACCGCCAGTCTCCAACCACAACGAATTGCACTCCAGCAAAACCGCAGGTAGACAGCTTGTGATTTTCCAAAAAACAATGGCGAGGTCTGAGATTTCGAATTCATCGTAGTAATCCGGCATAGTTTTGGGCAAAGCAACTTCGGAAGGGTGTCACCGCAGCCCAAAATGATCCGTTATCCTCCGTCCCCCACGGATCACTCAACAAGAGCGTCCCCAACGACTATCCCAACAAGGGCAACGTCGATGTTTTGGCGAAGTCAGCGAAAACCCGTCAGAGCGAGCAAGGTGCCTTGAAACAAGGCGGCATTGACCTTCTGGTCATGCCGCCGAAGTTGAAAGGTAGATTGCCGCTCAGGAGCGTTTGCAGCGTCGAGCCCTTACGCGGTTTGGCAAAACCGCGTAACCACTAGTTTGGTACCTTGACATTCCTGTATGGCGCGCCTAAATTAGTTAGGCACAAAACAATTCCTCTACCTAACTAAAGAAAGGAGCGAAGCTTAGACATGTGTGTTGAACCACTCGCCCGTCCGCATGAACCCGGCGGCGACCCCTCAC
>CAJMPK010000115.1 GCA_905215205.1 uncultured bacterium
AACATACCTGATCAATGAGTCGATTTCCTCGCTCGAGCGGCGCCTGGCCTCCGAGGGCTTTATCCGTGTCCACCGCAGCTATCTAGTCAATTTGGAAGACGTGCACAATGTCGAGATCGGCTCCACGGGTCTTATGGAGCTCAGGCTCGATCGCGTAACCTCGACGGTGCCTGTGTCCCGTCGTCGCGCTGCCGAGGTCAAGGCACACTTGGGGCTTGCGTAGGCGGTCTACAGACCGTCGTTTACCACCGCAGGTTTGGCATGACCGTGCGGTGGGCATAATGGGTGACATCGAATGAAATCGAAAGGATCATTATGCCCGCGCTCATTACGCATCATCTGTTTGGCGAGGAAAGCATCGACCGTCTTCCGCAGGGCGTTATTACGTCCGACGAGGAGCGCATCGCCTTTATCCTGGGAAACCAAGGTCCCGACCCGTTTTTCTTCCACATACTCACGCCGCGCGTTTCCGACTGCACGTCGCTTGCTCAGGTCATGCACCGCTCGCGCATGTCGCGCCAGTTCTCGTGCCTGCGCGACGGCGTGTCACACCTGCAGCCGCGCGATGCCAATCTAGGCCGTGCCTTTGCGCTGGGCCTGCTGTCGCACTATGTGCTCGACCGCAATGCCCACCCCTTTGTCTACGAGCAGCAGTTTGGCATTGTAGATTCCGATCCCGAGCTCGAGGCTTCGGGCAGCCAAGTTCACGCCGTGCTCGAAAGCGACCTGGACGTGCTGATGCTGCAGCTCAAGCGCGACGGTGCCACGGTCGAGGATTATCCGCCGGCGGGCGAGATTGTCACCACCGACCGCATCAATCGCGTGGCCGGTGTGCTGATGAGCTACGTCGCCGGGCGCGTGTACGGTATCGACATCCCGGCGGGGGAGTACGCCGGCGCCGTCTCGGACATGCAGATGCTCTATCGCACCATTGAGCCTGCCGGCTCGGTAAAGACGCGCGCGATTGCCCTGGTCGAGGGCT
This sequence comes from uncultured bacterium, assembly GCA_905215205.1. Lineage (GTDB taxonomy): Bacteria > Actinomycetota > Coriobacteriia > Coriobacteriales > Coriobacteriaceae > Collinsella. The sequence continues at coordinate 983 of CAJMPK010000115.1, forward strand.
TGGTGCACGACTACTCGCTGCTCGACGGCCTTGCTCATCGCGTGACGACGGAGCTGCCCGAGCGCACCGGTAACCTGGGCCATCTGACATGGAAGAACCCCTTTACCGACGAGGTCTCGAACGAGAGCTTCCCCGAGGTCTTTGACCGCGCGCTGCTCGATTACGAGCTCACCGTCGCCCGCTTTATCGAGACCGGTGACATGGATGCCGTGACCAGTCACGTCAACTACAGCGGTCGCGTGCTCAATGCCGATGAGGAGTTCGACCGCGAGGAATAGGGCTCGTGCGTGCCCCTTTGCCGAATCCTTACCGGTGCTTCTGGACAATTGGGGTACGATGAGCTAACTGCATATCGGGCGAATACGAAGGGTCCCTGTCCATGAAATACACCAAGCTCGAGCGTAACTGGGTTATGTATGATGTGGGCAATTCGGCCCTTGTGCTGCTCAATACCTCGGTGGTGCCCATTTACTTTAACGCCATCAATACCGGCGCTTCCTCGGCCGACCTGGTGGTCGCCTGGGGCAATGCGCAGACGATCGCCTCGCTGGTCATTGCCATGCTCATGCCCATTCTGGGCGCGCTTGCCGACTACGCCGGCAACAAGATTAAGTTCTTCTTGGGCTTCTTCCTCACGGGTCTGGTTCTTTGCCTGGTGCAGGCTATCCCAATGTCCGCCATGGCATTTTTGACCGTGTACGTGCTGTGCACCATCGGCCTTAACTCTTCTATGACGTTCTACGACGCCATGCTGCCCGACATTACCACCGACGAGCGCATGGACGCCGTGTCCAGCTCGGGCTATGCCTGGGGCTACATCGGTTCCACCGTGCCGTTCGTCATCTGCCTGGCGCTCATCATGGGTGGCCCCGCTCTTGGCGTCCCTACCATACTGGCAACGCGTCTGTCGTTTATCATCACTGGTGCCTGGTGGCTCATCTTTACCCTGCCGCTCATTCGCACCTATAAGCAAAAGTACGGTCGCGAGCGCGGTCCCGAGGACACCATCGGCCACATCGTGGGCGGTGTGTTCTCCGAGGTCGGACACACCATGCGCGAGATCGCCCACAACAAGACCGTGCTGGTCTACATGATCGCGTTCTTCTTCTATATCGACGGTGTGCACACGGTCATTTCCATGGCCACCAGTTACGGCTCGGCTTTGGGCATCGATTCGACGCAGCTGGTGCTAGCGCTGCTCGTTACGCAGTTCGTGGCCTTCCCGTCCGCCATCATCTACGGCAAGCTCGCCGGCCGCGTGGGCACGCTCAACATGATTCTGGTGGCCGTCGCCGCCTACATGGGCATTGTGCTGTTCGCCGCGTTCTTCCTAAAGACCGCCTTTGAATTTTGGGTGCTTGCCATTATGGTCGGCCTGTTCCAGGGCGGCGTGCAGGCGCTCAGCCGTAGCTACTTTGGCCGCATTATCCCCAAGGAAAAGTCCAACGAGTACTACGGCTTCTTTGACATCTTCGGTCGCTATGCAAGCGTCATGGGCACCTTTCTAGTGTCGGTCGTCACCTCGCTGACCGGCAACCCGTCGCTGGGTGTCCTTTCCATTGGCGTGTTGCTGATCGTTGGCTTTATGCTGCTGGTTCGCCTGTCCCGCATGACTCGGGCGGCAGAGCATGCCGCATAGGAGCGAGCGGCTATTGTGCCTGTCCACGGTACTCTTTTGGGGTTATCCGCAATAAACATTGCGACTTGCGAGCAATGATTTGCCCAAGTGGGTATGATGGAATCAGCTAGGTCGCGGGGCGTCGCCTGTGTTTGGCGGCGTCCCGTTTTTGTGTTGCAGGGAGGGTAAGGCATGAACGCCACAGTCGTGATTCCAACGTATTGGGCGGGCGATGACGCTTGCGCAAACGCCCCTGGCACCTATGACCATTCGACGCGACTCAACGCCGACAATCCCGAACTCGACCGCTGTCTGGCCTCGCTTGAGCAGGTACGTGACATCCCGCGCATCATCCTTTTGGTGGTCTGTCCCGTTTCTGCCACAGCCGATGTGTCGCTGCGCGTGCACGAGATTGTCGACGCGCATCCCACGCTCAAGGTCACCGTTGTCACCAACACCCAGGCCTCGCGCATCGCAGACCGGGTTGCTCAGATCGCGCCCAAGGGTTCGGGCGAGTGCGTGAGCCTGCGAGGCTACGGTGCCATCCGCAACATGGGGCTAGCCTGTGCCGCTGTGCTGGGGCATGACGCGGTTATCTTTTTGGATGACGATGAGACTGTCATCGACGCCGACTTTATGAAGCGCGCGACCTATGCGTTGGGGCAGCAGACGCGTCAGGGCTTGCCGATCTTGGTCAAGAGCGGCTATTTCTACGATCGCGACGGCTCGCCGCTGGCTCCCACGGACAAGGCGGGCATCTGCCATCGTTGGTGGACCAAGCGCATCGAGTTCAACCGTTGGATGAAAAAGGCGCTCTCGGGCACCCGCATCTCGCGCTCCAACTACGTGTGCGGCTGCCTGATGGCCCTGCACGCCCGCGCCTTTACGCGTGTGGCCTTTGACCCGTTTATCACCCGCGGCGAGGACTTGGATTACCTCTTTAACATGCGCATGTTTGGCTACGACGTGTGGTTCGATAACGAGTGGACCGTGCGCCATCTGCCTCCGGAGTCCGAAAAGCGCTCACCGCGCTTTATGCAGGATGTATACCGTTGGTACTACGAACGGGCCAAGTTGACATTCGCCGCGCATCAAAAGGAACTCATTCCCGTTACGGCGGCATCACTCATGCCCTACCCGGGCCCGTGGATTTCGCGCGAGCTCGACGACCGCGTGCGCAAGACCGCTATGGTCCGCAGCGTGTTTACCCGCGAGCATGAGGGCTACCTGCGCATTTGGCGCCATGGTATCGGCGAGGCAAAGGCCTATGCGCGCCAAAACGCTGCAAGCTACCTGCGTTTCCAGAGCTTTTGGCCCAAGATCATGGACGGGCTTTGGCGTGACGCACAACTGATCAGTATCCTGGAGGGGGCCGAATGATCGACCGCCGCGCCCAGCGCGATAGTTCAATATCAATCTTTCGCATCATTGCCGTTGCCTGCGCCATTTGCGTGCTGGTGTACTTTATTTTTGCCTTGGTGACCGGTATCGAGCCGATCGCCACGGTGATTGCCTGCGCGCTGCTGTGCATCTTCCTGTGCATCTTTATCTATTTGACGCTCAATCCCGATTCGGTGCGCTCCCAGTACACCGAGGAGACGCTCTCGGTTGCTTCGGCCATGCTCGAGGACATTAAGGGCGGTCTGACGCAGGAGTCGGCGCGTTTGGTGTGCCGGCGCATTTTGCCCGAGACGCGCGCCATGACGGTGGCCATCACCGACGAGGGCAACGTGCTTGCCTGCGCGGGAGAGCTTGAGGAAAAACTACTGCCAGATTCTCCCATCCACACGCTTGCCACACGCTACGTTATCGAACATGGCATCGTGCAGTCGTTCAACCGTATGGTGGATGTCGTGGGATCGGACGGTTCGCACAACCAAGTCCCCGCCGGCATTATCGCCCCCATCAAGGTGGGTGATCGTACCGTCGGCACGCTCAAGTTCTACTACAAGACCCCGCGCGCCGTCGACCGTACCCAGTACGCGCTTGCCTCGGGCTTTGCCGAGATCTTGTCCACGCAGCTCGCCATCCACGAGCTCGAGGTGCAAAAGGAACTCACGGCGCGCGCCGAGGTGCGTGCGCTGCAGGCGCAGATTAACCCGCACTTCCTGTTCAACACGCTGAACACCATTGCATCGTTTACGCGCACCGACCCGCTGCGGGCCCGCGAACTGCTTCGTGAGTTCTCATCGTTCTATCGTGCCACACTCGACAACTCGGGATCGCTTATTCCGGTCTCGCGCGAGGTCGCACAGACCAAGCGCTACCTTACCTTTGAGAAGGCCCGCTTTGGCGAGGACCGCGTGCTTGCGACGTTCGATGTGTCCGAGGACGTGGAAGATACGCTGGTGCCGGCGTTCGTGATCCAGCCGATTGTCGAGAACGCCGTACGTCATGGTATGGGCGATGACGACGCCCTGAGGATCGACGTGACCGTTCACCAAGACGGCGAGGATGCAATCTTGATCGCCGTGGCCGATAATGGCGTGGGCATGGA
>CAJMPK010000116.1 GCA_905215205.1 uncultured bacterium
GAGCTCGTCGCGTGCTGGGCATCGCCCAAATACGTTGCGACCACCTTATAGGTGCCGGCCTCGGTGGGCATGCCGTTCAGCTTAACATCAAACGCGCCCGATGCGCTCATGCCAAAGTACGAGAAGGTCACCTCGGCGCCCTCGAGCGGCTGGTCGCCCACATAGACCTGGGCGTTCATGGCCTGCGCGGCACCGTCGTACTCGTGGATCTCATCGCCCATCGAGATCGTGGTCTCGAGCCTGCTGATCTTGAAGGCGCGCGTGATGGGGGCTGCGGCGTAGTTGCCGCCCAGGACGTAAGCGACCTCGGTGTAGCAGCCGGGCTTGGTGGGCTTCACGTTGGGATCGGTGCTCTTAAACGTGCTGCCGTCATAGGCGATGCCCGTGATCAGGTAGCGAACCTTTGCGCCCGCAACCGCGGCATCGCCGTCGACGACCTTCGCACCAAAGTCAAAGTTTGCAAGCTCGTCGCTGCCAACGGCAAAGCCGCCCTTGGGCGTCGAGGCGTTCCACGTGAGGGTAACGTCCTCGGTCTTAGGTGCGATGGTGAGGTAGCCCACGCCCGCAGAGGTCTCGTAATTGCCGCTCGTAGTCACCGCAGTCACCAGGTAGACGCCCGCCTTAGAGGGCGTACCGCCGAGGGCAACAGTGGAGCCTCCCAGGCCCAGATCCTGAGCGGTGTCGAGCGCGCTCTTAAGGGAATCGATCACCTGGTCGGGATTCTCAACACCCGCCGCCTTCAGGGCGAGCCTAAGGGCTGTCATGGCTGCATCGTTGTTGAGCAGGTTGATGAGGCCGTCAAGCGTGACACCCTTATCGAGATGCAGGATCGAGTTGATCGCGCTCTGCGCCTTGCCACCACCCACGTAGCTCAAATCGATCGAGAGGTAGCCCTTGCCGTCGCCATCGATACCGGCGACAACGATAACGGGCTCGGTCTCTTTATTGCTCGGCGTGGAGGAAACCAGGTCCGCGACTGCCACGGTGTTCCTATACGTAATGCTCGTGTTCTTGACCTTGACCGAGGAAGGGGCCTTGGTCACGGTTACGGTCGCGGTGGCCTCGGAGGGCTTGTAGGTGCCGTTGCCCTTGAACTTCATGGTGACGGTGTACTCGCCCACCTTCTGCTCAAGGCCGTCGATCTCAAAGTCGTTCCGAGAAAGACCGTTGACCGGCTTGCCCGTTACCTCGTCCACGACGGTGGGGGCAAGCTGGCGGTAGACCTTGGCCTTCAGGGCATCAAAATCCTCGCTGTACTGGACCGAGGTAGCCGCGTTCATCGAAATGTGCGTGACAGTGCGGCCGTCGACCGGCTTGACGGTGAGCGTGATGGAGCTGGCGGGATACTGGTCGTTACCGGCATAGCTGATCTGGATTTGCTCGGAGCCCTTCTTACCAAAGGCATGGCGCGTGACCTGGTACCGGGCAGGCGTGTAGTCAAGCGACTTCCACACATCTACAACCGAGACCGAGCTGGCATTGTACTCGATAGTCACATCGCCGGCGGTGAGCCCGGCAGGCACGCTGTTGGCAGCATCGAGGGCGGCGTTGAAGACAATCTCGTTATACGTGCTGCTGTCCTTGCCCAGGACGCCCACCTCGGCATCGTTGATGCCAACGAGCCCGGCCTTCACGGTGTTGACCTTAAGGATGCAGGTCTCGTCCTTGGTGAGCGCAGGCAGGGTGAGCGTCGCGACCTGATTTTTGAAGCTGAGGCCCGCATCGCCGTTGCGATACGTGTTGCCATTGAACTCGATGGATTCCACGGCGTAGCCATCGGCAGGTGTGGCAACAACGGAGACGGAGTTCTTGACGTTGACCGAGACGCTGGAACCGGCGGCGGCAGAGGTACCGCCGACGGTCAGGCTCTCGAGGTTGGCAGAACTTGCGCCGTCAACCTTGACGGTCGCCTCGGTGTCGGCCTTATAGGTTACCTTAATTTGGGAATCGGCTTTGCTCGGGATGGTGTAGTTTCCATCGGCGTCTGGCGTCACGGTATTGTCGCCGATCTGGACCTTATCGACCTTGTAGTCGGCGACATTCTGGACCGTAAAGGTCTTGATTGTACCCTCGTCGATGTCGTAGGTGCCCGCGTTTGCGTACGACTTACCGTCAACGACGATGCCGCCGAGCTGCGCGCCCGTAGCGTCAGCCGCGCCCTCGGTGACAACGGTAGCCGTCCAATAGCAGGTGAGGGTCAAGGTGCCGTCATTGACCCATTCGCGCTTAATGTACGAGCCACCGACCTTCTTGTGCTCTTGGACCTCATAGACGCCGGGTTCAAGGTTCGCGGAGTCAAAGTTCAAGCCCCAGTATGTGATCTCGGTCCATTTGTCCGTGCCGTTGAGGCGAATACGATACGCGCCCGTACCGACCGCTCTATAGACGTCGGATTTTCTGACATCGCTCCACTTGGAGCCCGCCTCGCGGATACTCCTACTTGCACTGGCTGCGTAGGTGGCAACACGGTCCCCCTGCTGTTGCTCCGCGTTGGTCGCAGCGGCGTCCTCGGCGGCGGACTCATCCTCCGCAGGCACAGCCTCCCCGGTATCGCTACCGGTCGCTACTTCAGAACCCCCCCCCTGCTCTGATATCGCCTGATCGGCGGATTGGGCCGCCTCGGCCAGTGCCGGCGTGGGGATCTGGCCCACGGCCATCACCACCGCCAGCAGCCCGGCCAATGCCCGGTTGCAGTTGATCCGTCTCATATGCTCTCGCCTTCCTCTATGCGGACGTGCCGTACCGAAATGTACTCGCGACAGAAATTTACACAGTTATAATCTCAAACAGAACGCGTCAAATGCGCACCAAGGAAGCACATTCATAGAAACTGTCAACGATTCACACATTTCTTGTTCAACGAATGCGACAGATCACACGTTGCCAATCCCCTGCTTTATTAATTTTTGGGACAAACAAACCTGACAACAACCGTCCCACGTCACCCGCCCGTCAGGGACCGCGTCGTCTGACTCATTTGTCCCGTGCCGGGAATGCGATGTGTGTGACAAAGGGACTGTCCCTTTGTCACATTATGCGAACTGGCTCAGATAGAGGTCGGCGTAGGCACCCTCGGCTGCGAGCAGCTCCTTATGCGTGCCCTGCTCGATAATGTTGCCGTGGTCCATGACCAGAATCAGGTCGGCATCTACGATCGTCGACAGGCGATGCGCGATCACAAAGCTTGTGCGCCCATGCATGAGAGCGTCCATGGCACGGCCGATGGCGAGCTCGGTGCGCGTGTCCACGCTCGACGTCGCCTCGTCCAGGATGAGAATCGCCGGGTTGTTGAGCAGCACGCGTGCGATGGTCAGCAGCTGACGCTGGCCTTGGCTGATGCTTTCGGCATCGTTGGCCACGCGCGTGTCGTAGCCCTGCGGCATGGTGCGCACAAAGAAGTCGACCTGCGCGGCGCGGGCGGCAGCCACGATCTCGTCGCGCGTCGCCTCGGGGCAGCCGTAGGCGATGTTCTGTGCAATCGTGCCGTCGAACAGCCAGGCGTCCTGCAGCACCATGCCAAACTGCTGGCGCAGCTCGCCGCGATCCATGAGGCGCGTATCCACGCCATCGAGCGTAATACAGCCGCCGTCAATCTCGTAGAAGCGCATGAGCAGGTTGATGAGTGTGGTCTTGCCCGCGCCCGTGGTTCCCACCACGGCGATCTTCTGGCCCGGCTCGGCGGTAAACGACACGTCGCGCATGAGCGGCTTTTCGGGCGTGTAGCCAAAGCGCACATGCTCAAAGGCGACGCGGCCCTCCACGCGACCCGGCAGCCTGGCGGCCTCGCCCGGCTGCGGATCCGCCTCCATCTCGGGCTCGTCGAGCAGGTCGAACACGCGCTCCGCACTCGCCAGCGCGCTCTGTAGCGAGTTGAAGGTAAACGACAGCTGCGTCATGGGCTCGGACGCCTCGTAGATAAACTGGAAGAACGCCTGGAACACGCCGACGGTCATGTGGCCGGCAACCAGCATGCTGCAGCCCACAAGCGCAATAACGATCTGCGCCAAACGGCCGATAAAGCGCACCGCGGGGCCGACAGCATTGATCATAAAGTCGGCCTTGGTGCTCACGCGCGCTAGCTCCCTCGAGGCCTGGTGCACCTCGGCAGAACTCTGACGTTCGCGGTTAAACGCGCGAATCACCAGACGGCCCGAGTAGCCTTCCTCGACCGCGCTCGTGATCTTGGACACCCACTCCTGGCGCTCGCCGGTCACGTCATGCGTGCGACGCGAGACCATTTTGGTCACCAGCAGCGACAACGCCATAAAGAACAAAAAGACCAGCGTGAGCGGCACGCTAAACACGAACATCATGATGATGGCACCCGTCACGGTACCGATCGATACCAGCAGCTGCAACAATCCGCGCTGCATACTCTCGGACATCTTGTCCAGGTCATTGGTCGCGCGGCTGACTACCTCGCCGGGGCGATGCGCGTCAAAGTAGGCGAGCGGCAGGCGGCTGAGCTTTTGCGCGATGCGGTTGCGCAGGCTCAAGTTGAGTCGCTCGGCCACACTCGACATCAAAAAGCTCTGCAGCGCGTAGAACGATCCGGCGGCCGTCCAGATCATAAAGTAGATGAAGATGGTCCTGCCGCAGTTCTCCCAGGTGATGTTGAAGGTGGTGTCGTTGGCAAACGCCACCTGAATGTGGCCCCACAGCTCATCGATTACGCGGGCACTATATGCCGGCGCAGCGGTGTTAAAGATGACATAGAACACAATGCTCGCGAACACGATATAGAAGCGCCAGTGGTCGCCGGCGGCCTCACTCCATAAGCGGCGCACCGTGGCCCAGGTATCTCGGGGCGTCTCGTCCTCGTCTTCATCGTCCACATCGCGCATGCGCTCAGCCTCGGCTCGAGCGCGCTCATCTTCGGCGCGCTCATTTTCCTCATAGAGCGCCTGGCGGCGAGCCTCGCGCGCGGCTGCAGCCTTGGCGGCCTCATCCAGCTCGGGTGCTACGGCAACCTGGTCGACCGTTTTATCGGCAGCGTCCGCAGCGGCGGTATTGACAACACAGCCTTGTTTCTTGAGCTCCTCGGCCATGCTACTCACCTCCCTTCATTTGCGATTCTGCGATAGCGCGG
>CAJMPK010000117.1 GCA_905215205.1 uncultured bacterium
CTCGGGCTTGGTGTTGGCGCGCTTGTTGCCCTTCATGGACTTTTTGATGGCGGCGCGACGGCGCACGAGTTCACGCTCGTCGGCGGAAAGGTCCGAGGTGTCGATGCCGTCGAGCAGACCTGGTTTGGGGCGCTTTTTGCTACGGCGCTTAGGTGCGCGCTTGGGCTTGGTGGCGGGCTCGTCGGTCGCGGTGGCCTCGGCGTCGTTGGCAACGCCGTTGGCCTCAAGCCGGTCTTCCTTCAACTCAATTAGGGCATCAATGAGTCCCTTGTCGGCGGGCATCCACTCAACGGTGGCAAGCGAGGTGCGCGGAATCCAGCGGATATCGAGCTGGCGGTCGTGCTTCTGGGGCTCGCCAGACTCTTTAGCCAGCGAGCAGTAGTAGCACTCCATGGAGAGATGAAAATCGGGGTAGTCGTACTCAACGGTATAGAAATCGCGCAGATTGGTGACTTTGACCTGCAACTCTTCCATAAGCTCGCGGCGTACGGCGTCCTCGGGCGACTCGCCGCGCATGAGCTTGCCACCGGGAAACTCCCAAAGTCCCTGCATGTCGCCGTAGCCGCGCTGCACGGCAAGCAGCTCATCAGATCCTTCCTTGCGAATGATCCCAGCGGCAACATGAACAGTCTTCAACAGGAGTCCTCTCTCAGCATCAACACGTGGCAGGGTAGCTACGCGTACCTTACACAACGGTAAGGCAAGCGTAAGCCATATCGATGGTAGCCGACTCGTCTTCTTGCGACTATAGATGCCGTAGACTAATCGCAAGAAAGGACTCGGTATGCAAACCACGCACATGGCGACCCCGGTACTGGAGGTCGCACATCTCGAAAAGGTATATGGAGCGCTGGGCAACGTGACCCGTGCGCTCAACGACGTCAGCTTTACCGTCAACCGCGGTGAATTTGTTGGCATCATGGGCGCTTCGGGCTCGGGCAAGTCGACGTTGCTCAACTGCGTGTCGACCATCGATAGCGCCACGAGCGGCACGATCCGCATCAACGGGCAGGACGTAACACGCATGAAGCAGGCTAAGCTTTCGCAGTTCCGCCGCGAGGAGCTCGGCTTTATCTTCCAGGACTCCAACCTGCTCGATACGCTCACGGCACGCGAGAACATCGCCCTGCCGCTCACCATTGCCCGCACAAACTCGGCAGAGATCTCGACCCGCGTGCAGGATGTGGCAGCGCGCCTGTCCATCAGCCAGGTGCTCGACAAGTATCCCTACCAGATGTCCGGCGGTCAGCAGCAGCGCGTTGCCGCGGCTCGCGCGCTCGTCACCGACCCCACCATGATCATGGCCGACGAGCCCACCGGCGCCCTCGATTCCAAGAGCGCTCGCCTGCTGCTCGAGAGCCTGGAGGCCCTTAACCGCCGCCTACGCGCTACCGTGCTCATGGTCACGCACGATAGCTTTGCCGCCAGCTACACGAGCCGTGTGCTGTTTATCCGCGACGGCAAGATCTTCACCGAGCTGCGCCGCGGCGACACCGACCGCCGAGAGTTCTTCGACCGCATTATGGAGGTCGTTGCCATGATGGGCGGTGAGGGCTCCGATGCTCTGTAAACTCGCTTGGGGCAACGTCCGCCGCGCCGGCCGCGACTACCTCGTCTACCTTTTGACGCTCACCCTGGGCGTCACGGTCTTCTATGCCTTTAACACCATCTCGATGCAGGTCGACATCGCCGGAATCGATGAAGAGGGCTTGGCGCAGCTAATGGGCAACATGCTCGGCGACCTGACGTACTTTTTGGCCGGTGTCATGGCCTTTTTGATGGTGTATGCCAATAACTTCATCATGAAACGCCGCAAGAAGGAGTTTGGCCTGTACCAGGTGCTCGGCATGGGGCGCGGGCGCGTCGCCACGATCATGGCGCTCGAGACCGTGATTGTCTCGGTCGTGGCCTTTGTCGCCGGCATTGTGCTGGGTATGGGACTCTCCCAGCTCATGACGTTCTTTACGGCCTCGCTCTTTAAGACACAGATCGCCAATTTCCACTTCTTTTTCTCGGTGCATGCGTTCAACCTGACCCTTGCCTGCATGCTCGTAATGTTTGTGCTCACGCTACTGCTGAACCTTCGCGCCGTGCGTCGTACCAAACTCATCGAGCTTATGGGTGCCGAGCGTCGCAACGAGAGCATCAAGACGCGCAACCCCTGGATTGCGATTGCCATCTTTGCCGTGGGCGTGGTGCTTGTGGGCGTGGCCTATTACCGTCTGCTACGTGATGGGTTCCCGCTAACCGCGACGGACAGCAAGCTGCAAGAGGCCATGAACCAGTTTGGCATTACGACCGCTATGGTTACCGTGGGCACCTTTGCCCTGTTCTGGGGACTCTCGGGCATGCTCATCAAGCTGCTGCAGAGCCTGCGCGGCGTGTATTGGCGCGGCCTCAACATGTTTACCGTGCGCCAGCTTGCGGCCAAGGTCAACACGGTGTGCTTTTCGATGGGCGTCATCGCGATGCTCCTGTTTTTGGCCATCACCTCGGTGACGTGCGGTATGTCGATTGCCAATGTGATGAACGAAAACCTGGAGCGCTATAACCCTGTTGACGTGTCACAGACGTATGTCTATTACACGCCCGATACGCTCGACTACTACAAAGAGTACATCAATCCGTCTGAAGCCGATCGCATGGTGCTGGCCGATAGTACGGTCGATTTGTACTCCGCATGGCACGGCGATCCATGGCACGGCGATCGTAAGGGCAAGTCGGCGGACAACAACGACGAGACCGGCAAGAAGGTCAATATCGCCGATGTTGCCGGTGAGCATGTGCAGATCGATTCGTATCTGAGTTACCCGCTTGGCGGTTCGGATCCTTCGGTGACTCCAAGTGAAATGTGCAAGGCCATGGGCGAAAAGCTTCCCAAGGCGTTCGGGGGTAGCAATGCCGATGCGATGGGTCTGTTTGTGACGCCGGCGAGCCAGTACAACAAACTGCGTCAGATGATGGGCGAGGAGCCGGTGCACATCGGTCACGACCAGTATCTGCTCACGTGTGATATGGGCGGCGAGCTGGTCGACCTGTACACCAAGTATATGGCTGGCGGCCACGCCCTTACCTTGGGCGGGCATACGCTCAAGCCCGCAACCGATAAGTCGGACGAAGATACGGCGGCCATCGCCAACTCGGCGATGGGCAGTAATCCGGGTACCGTCGTCGTTGCCGACGAGCTGTTGTCCCAACTTAATCTGCAGCCGTATTCCAGTAGCCTGCTCGTTAACTACAAACAGGGGATGGATACGACCGAGGCAGACGAGAGTATTAAATACACTGTGCTCGACAATCTGCTCGTTGACGGCAAGGAGCCGGGGTCGTGGGGAACCTTCATCACACGCTCCGAGATGTACACGCAGGCAGCGCAAATGAACGGCATGATTAGCTATCTGGCCATCTACATTGGCTTTGTACTGGTCGTTGCGTGCGCGGCGATACTGTCGATCCAGCAGCTCTCCAATGTGGCCGACGGCAGCCGCAGCTATCGTGTGCTGGCACAGATCGGCTGTGAGGACCGCCAGATTCGTCATTCGGTGATGGCGCAGCAAGCGGTATTCTTCTTGTTCCCGCTGGCAGTGGGCCTGGCGCACTCCTTTGTGGCGCTCAAGGTGATTATCGAGCTGGTGAGCATATTCGGAGATATGAGCATCGGCGGCACCGTGGGCCTCACCTGCGCGATTTTCCTGGCGGCCTATGGCGGCTACTTCTTGGTGACCTACCTTATGAGTACCGGAATGGTGCGAGCTGCTATAGCCACCCGTTACAGCGAGTAACTCGTTCAGCTCGGAATTATCGTAGGTTGAGTATAAGTCATCGAAAACGCCCCTAAGCGAGCAAGGTGACGTGAAAGAGGAGGGAAGCGTACTTCGGTACGCGACCGACGATTGAACGTCAGATTGCCGCTTAGGGGCGTTTGCAGCGTCGAGCCGTTACGCGGTTTGGTAAAACCGCGTAACTTCATCGTAGAAGCGCGTCTGCGGGCGGCGGATGCTCGTCTCCTGTCGCTCGCTCACCGAGGCCCGGTAATTGCCTTAATATCTTAAGGGCCTCGATTTGTCCAAGACTGAGCGAAGGAGCTCATCATGAGCGACGGAAAGAAAAAGCTCTCCTTCTTGACGGTCATCTCGACCATCATCTGCGTCGTCTTCGTTTGCGAGGCCGCCGCACCTGCCGCTGCCATTGGCAACCAGCAGTTCTTCTGGTGGATCTTCCTGATCCTGACCTTCCTGCTCCCTTACGGCATGGTCGTCGCCGAGCTCGGCACCACCTATGACGGCGAGGGCGGCATTTACGACTGGGTACGCGATGGCCTGGGCGACAAGTGGGGCGCCCGCATTTCGTACTACTACTGGGTTAACTACCCGCTGTGGATTGCCTCGCTGGCTACTATGTTCCCGGACATTTTGGGCATGGTCTTTGGCGTCGAGTTCAATCTGATTGCCAAGATTGGTATCGACCTTGCCTTTGTGTGGATTGTCTATCTTATGGGTCGTTCCAAGGCTGCCGACTCCGAGTGGGTCCTGAACGGCGGCGCCATCATCAAGGTCGCCGTTGCCGTTATCGTCGGCGCTTTGGGCATTTGGTACGCCATGGAGAACGGTTTTGCGAACGATATGTCCGCTGCCACCTTCCTGCCCGAGCTCACCAACACCAACGCGCTCGGCTACCTGTCGATCATCATCTTTAACTTCATGGGCTTCGAGGTCATCTGCACCATGACCGACGATATGGCCGATCCCGCTCACGATATCCCCAAGGCTATCATCGTCGGCGGTCTGTCCATCGCCGTGATCTACCTGTTCGCTGGCTTTGGCATCGGCGCTGCTGTGCCGGCCGATTCCATCGATCCCGACTACGGCATGATTTACGCTGTCCAGACTATTGTGGGCGATTCTATGATCTTTAAGGTCATCTGCATCGCCTTTCTGATCACGCTGTTCGCCAACATGGCTGCCTGGTCCTTTGGCGTCAACTCCGTTGCTCGTTATGCTGCCGAGCATGGCAACATGCCCAAGGTCTTCGCCTCGATGATCTCGGATGACGACATGCCCAACGGCGCCAACCTGGTCAACGCC
>CAJMPK010000118.1 GCA_905215205.1 uncultured bacterium
AATCGTCAATATCGGTCGGAGGGGTGGCTTTGTAAAGCCGTTTGTCTCCACCCGCGTAGCGGGTGGTTTAAAGCTGGCCGCTGCGCGGCCAGCAGACTAAAGTCTTGAAACAAAAGGGCAGCCGAGAACGTGTCTCGTCCGCCCTTCTCACGGTTGATCTTCCAAAGATCGCTTTGCCGCCTACTCAGACTGCCCGCTCTTCTTGGCATGTCTGGACGGAGCGCTCAAGAAACGACCCGTCAGATAGTTCGCGGGACCGGAGATATCGATCCCCAGCAGCACGTGTCCTAGCCATAGGAACGCCACGAGCACCAGTAGAGGAATCACACACGAGGTCACGATCATCACGATGACGCCTTCGATTAGGTCGGTCACCTGCCGCACGATCTCGTCGGTCATCTGCTTGGCGCCGCTGGTCACCGACGTGACCAGGCTCGAGGCCCCATCAGTCAACTGCTCGAGCACGTTTTTGGACTCCGTGGCCTCAGATTTTTTCTTGTTCGATTTTGAGCTGGTCTCACCTGACTTGTCCGTGGCATCAGCGGTCTTTGCGGCATCGCTCGCCTTTTGCTCAGCTTGCTCAATACTTACGCGATACGTTTCATCGACCTTCTGCGACACCCATACGCTCGCGGGTACGAGCGCCATGCCGATCACGGCAACCACCAGCACGCGTGTCGCCACACGGCGTAGGACGGCGCTCGTACTCCAGCGCCCGTGAATGCCGAGCGACACCGCAAAGAGCACCAACGCAAACGGGATTAAGATGCCCAAGCCAACCGACCACAAAATCGTGAGCAAATATTTCTCTAGGTATAGCACGGCAAGCACGATACCAAGGTTGCCTGAAAGCTGCGCGAGCTGCTCGGCAACCGGCGTTCCCGTATCACCCGGCAGCGCCGTAATACCCGCAGATAAAGCAACGCACGAGGTCGTGAGCGCCAAAACGTTGCCTTTCTTTTGGTCGATAACCTCGATGGTGGAGTCCCAAGTTTTGGTATCGGCGAAATGCGGACGAGCTACAAAGCCCGACAGCAGCGCCAGCACCACGAGCACAACGATAAAGCCAATCTGCAGCTTTTTGTTTGCGCACACGACATCGGACAGGCTGGGCTGCAGCTCGGTTACCGTCGTGTGCTCGGTTATCCGGACAGGACGCCCATGAGCCATCTCGTGCGCGTCTCTTTTTTGTATTGACCCGTTATCCGGCATTTGGATACCTCCTCAGTCCGGTCTGTATTGCGGATGGAAGTATACCCACCCAGTAAAAAACCGAACGGGAGGACAACGGTGCGCACCAAGACTGTCCCCAACGACTAGTCGTTTAAGAACGTCCCCAATGACTATCTCGGGATGAGTTGCGGGGAGGAGAACAGAAAAAGCCCTGTCGCGGGTAGCGGCAGGGCTTTTGGAAGGGAACTTGGTTGTGCGGGCTCGTTAGGCGAGCTTGGCCTCGAGCGCAGCGATGCGCTTGTAGGCGTCGATGGTAAAGCGGGTCTGCTTCTCCAGGATCATAGTGGTCATGAGGGTGTCCTGAGCGTGAGCCATGATGAAGGTCATCTCCATCTCGCCACCGCCGGCCTCCTGCGAAAGCAGCTTGGTCTGCGTGTCGTGGGCACCGATGAGCGCATCGCTGGCATCCTTGTGCAGCTGCTCGGCCTTCTCAAAGTCACCCTCGCGAGCAGCATCGAGCGCTGCAAGCAGATCGGTCTGGGCGTCACCTGCGTATGCGACAATCTCGAATCCAACCATCGAGATTTCTTCTTTGGTTGCCATATTGCGTTCCTTTCACATATGAACCAATGGAGAGCATCGCGTCCGGGCATACGCGCTGCGTTCTGTATGGCTGAAACAATAACATTCAAACAAAAAAGAACAGCGCAAAACGTAATTTCGAGCTATGAACGGTTAGTTTTCGTCCGTGAACGGTTTTTAAACCAATCTGAACAATATCGAACACAATTAGCGGCAACCCAAACAGACCCGCGCCCTAGCGTACATCGCGCACCGTATCGCCCTCGACGAGCACGCCCGGAAACAGCATGTGCTCCACACCGGGTGCAACGCCCTCGGCGCCAGCAATCTTGTCGACCGCCCACATGCCAACGCGCTTGTTGTCAAAGCGCACCGTGGTCAGGCGACGATCGGGCACGATATCGCCCAGGCTGTCATCAACACCCACCACGCTCACGTCCTCGGGCACGCGCTTTCCGCGCGACTCGAGTCCGCGAATGCAGCCGTAGGCCATGGCGTCGTTGGAGGCATAGATGGCAGTACAGGTCGGATCATCCGCCAGAGCCTGGCCTGCGGCATATCCGCTCTGTGCCGTCCAGTCGCCGCGCACGAGCTGCAGGGGCTCAATGCCATGCGCGCGCAATGTCTCGCGCCAGCCTTCCTCGCGCCGCATGCCCGAAAGCGAGCGCTCGGGGCATGAGATAAAGTGAACAGTCTTGTGCCCCCGCCCCAGCAAGTACTCAACAACTTGACGCGAGCAATCGAACTGGTCGTTATCGACCGTTGAACAGAGCGGGTGCTCCAACATCGTAACGAGCACCGTCTGCATGCCAGGCAGCGGTTCGAAGGTGCCAAAGTCCGCCGGCATGCGATTCATGATCACGACCATGCCGTCTACCGGCAGCGCGCTCATACGCGACGATGCGCTCTCGAGGGTATAGGGATGTCCATCTACTTTAGTGAGGGTGATGGCATAGCCATGTTTGTCGGCCGCGGCGGCAAAGCCCTCCATGCGGTCGAGGTTGCCGGTACCGGTAATGTTGAACATGGCGACGCCGACGGTCTTAAACTTGCCGCGGCGCAGCGATCGACCGGCAAAATTGGGGCGATACCCCAGCTCGCGCATGGCGGCACGCACGCGCTCCTTGGTCTCGGGGCGCACGCTGGGCGAATCGTGCACGGTGCGCGAGACCGTCTGCTCCGAGACGCCCGCGAGGCGCGCCACGTCTTTGACGGATACCGATTTTTTAACAGCGGCCATAGGTCGATCTTTCTGTGTCAACGATGCCATTGGTGGCACCCTACGCAGTCAAATGAAACGTCTTCAAGTATATCTAACGCCTCCCCCACCATACGCTCACCACCCAAAACCTACCGTTCACCGACATTTTTGCTTCCCCGAACGGCTTTTGTCGCCAAAATGTTAACGTTGCCATTGTGCAAACACAGAGCCACCGGGCGGCTCAAACGTTTACGCGTAAGGAATCGACGGTTCGCAGGCACAGGAACCACCGGTTCGCGTCTTTTTTTGTGTCACAAAATGGCAACGTCAACATTTTGGCAACCGAACGTCAAAAGCTACCATCGTTGCTAACCCACCGACTCTTAGGAGCATTGCATGGAGCAACTCATCGCCATCATCGAAAAGGGCCAGCCCTTTTTCAACGCGATCGCCCGCAACAAGTACCTCAAGGCGATCCGCGACGGCTTTATCTCCGTCATCCCCATCATCATCTTCTCGTCCATCTTCTGCCTGGTAGCCTCGGTCCCCAACATCTGGGGTTTCTACTGGCCCGATGACATCAACAACGCCCTGTGGAAGTGCTACAACTACTCCATGGGCATCCTGGCCATCGCCTGCGCCGCCACCACCGCCAAGCACTTCGCCGATGCTCAGAACCGTGACCTGCCCAAGAACAACCAGATCAACTTTATCTCGTGCATGTGCGCGGCCATCATCGGCTTCTTGCTCCTTTCGAGCGACACCATCGCCACGGACGCCGCCAGCGGCTTCAACACCACCTACCTTGGTTCCAAGGGCCTGCTGACCGCTTTCATCGCTGCGTTTGTGACCGGCATCATCTACAAGTTCTTCATCAAGCGCAACATCACCGTCAAGATGCCCGAGCAGGTTCCGCCCAACATCTCGCAGACCTTTAAGGACATCATCCCCTTCTCTGTCTGCATCACCGTCTTTTGGGTCTTTGACATCGCCTTCCGCGCTGCTTTTGGCTTCTGCTTTGCCCAGGGCGTCATCCAGGTGTTCCAGCCCCTGTTCACCGCTGCCGACGGCTACATCGGCCTCGCTGTGATCTACGGCGCCATGAGCCTGTTCTGGTTCGTGGGCGTCCACGGCCCCTCGATCGTCGAGCCCGCCATCGCCGCCGCCCTCGTTGCCAACATGACCGACAACCTGGCTGCGTTCCAGGCTGGCCAGCACGCTTCCGCTGTCCTGACCCAGGGTGCCCAGTACTTCGTCGTCTGCATGGGCGGCACCGGCGCCACACTCGTCCTGGTCTTTATGTTCTGCTTCCTGGCCAAATCTCAGGAGATGCGCGCCGTCGGTAAGGCCGCCATCGTCCCGGTCTGCTTCGCTGTCAACGAACCGCTGCTGTTCGCCGCACCCATCGTGCTCAACCCCGTCTTCTTTGTCCCGTTTGTCTTTGCCCCGATCGCCAACATCTGGATCCTCAAGATCTTTATCGACTTCTTGGGTATGAACGGCTTTATGTACACCCTGCCCTGGACCGTCCCCGGCCCCATCGGCACCATCATGGGCCTGGGCTTCCAGCCGCTCGCCTTTGTGATGCTCGCCCTTATCCTGGTCGTCGACTTCGTTCTGTACTACCCGTTCTTCCGTGCCTATGACGCCCAGAAGTGCGCCGAGGAGGCCGAGATCTCCCAGGAGGAGCTCGCCGCCAAGAACGCCGAGAAGGCCGCCAAGCTCAACGATGCCTTCCAGGGCAAGGCTGACGCCAAGAGCGTTGCCGCTGGCGCTGCTGCCGAGGCCGTGAAGGCCGACGCCCCCGCCGCTGCCGAGGCAACGACTGCCAGCGACCTCGACGGCAAGCGCGTGCTCGTACTCTGCCAGGGCGGCGGCACCTCGGGCCTGCTCGCCAACGCTCTGGCCAAGGCTGCCAAGGAGCGCGGCATCAATCTTGAGACCGCTGCCGAGGCATATGGCAACCACGTGGACATGCTCCCCGACTTTGACCTGGTCGTCCTGGCCCCGCAGGCTGCCAGCT
>CAJMPK010000119.1 GCA_905215205.1 uncultured bacterium
CGGCCAGGTCCGCCCCTAACGCCCGCGCAAGAAAAACCACCACAAAGGTGCCTTTCTCCTTTGTGGTGGTTTTAGGTGGCGTGGGCGGTTAGGCCTGGAAGGTATCGCGGTCGGGGGCGAAGGACTGCATGGCCGCGATGGTGCGGTCAAAGAGTTCGGGTAGCTCCCAACCCAGCATCTCGGCGCCCTGCGTAATCACGTCGCGCGAACAGCCGGCGGCAAAGCGCTTGTCCTTGAACTTCTTCTTGAGCGACTTGGTCGTAAAGTCCATAACGCTCTTGCTCGGGCGCATGATGACTGCAGCGCCGATCAGGCCGGTGAGCTCATCGCAGGCAAACAAGATCTTTTCCATCTGCAGCTCGGGCTTGGGCAGCGAGGTGTTGAAGTCGGACGTGTGCGTCTGGATGGCGCGAATGAGCTCGGGAGACGCACCTTCGCCCTCAAGAATCTCGGCAGCATAGATGGTGTGGCTCATGGGGTCGTCCTCATGCTCCTCCCAATCCAGGTCGTGCAGCAGACCGACGGTGCCCCAAAACTCCTCGTTCTCGGGGTCGAACTCGCGCGCAAAGTAGCGCATAGTGCCCTCGACCGTCTCGCCATGGGTGATGTGGAACGGGTCCTTGTTGTGCTCGTTGAGCAGTTCGAACGCGCGGCTGCGGGTGATTCCGGCGGTAAGCGGCTCTGACATAACAGACTCCTTGTGCTCGTGGGTATCGATAAGAATGAATACTACTAGAACAAGAAAACCACCACAAAGGTGCCTGTCCCCTTTGTGGTGGTTTTTGGCGCGGATGGGTTAGTTGAGGGCGGCTTGGGCTAGGCGGGCTTCGGCGGCCTCCTCGGTGACGCCCAAGGCCACGGCGAACTCCTCGATGGAGCGGCGTTTGGCCTCCTTGAGTACACGCATGTAGTAGGAGCTGGGTTTTTTATCAGCTTCCTCGGCCTGGCGAATGCGGTGCATCATGGTCTTTGCCACGCGGACCGTCTCGGGCGCGCCCAGCTTGAGCTGCTGCTTAAAGTGCGTCTCCTCAAGTGAACTGTTGCGCTCGGTAAAAGTGTCGCACTCCAGCTCGTCATAGTGGCTCAGCAGGTGCTCGGCATCTTGCTGCGAGATGGCGGCGTGCAAACGGTCGGCCTGCGCCACGGGGTACATGAGGATCGTCTGCGCATGTCCCTGCTTGGTCTCGAGCAGTAGCATGGGCTGCGGCGTGTCGTCCCTAAAACCGACGACGGTGCAGACTCCCTGACCCGGATGAATGACGTGTTGACCGATTGAGAACATGCTACCTCCAACTTATACGAATTTACGTATGTCTAGAATAACACGCTGACGTGCGCAAACCCTTACTTTATGCAGGAAAAGCACACAACTCCGATAGGTAAGAGTATTCGATAACAGGCGCAGCTCATTCACACCTTTATGCATTTTCAACGCGTGCATAATTTGCAGGCAGACTGGCATCTTTGAGTTACTCCATACAAGCTGTAGTCAATTTTGTGCATATGCAATATCGATTGACTTTACCCTACGACAGTAGTTACCGCTTGTGATAGAGTGCTACAAACTCTGGCTTTTGCCCTACGAGTGACCAAGAGCTCGGGGGCTTTAACACAAGGAGGACCTATGCCCGAGAAGATTGAAGAGCTGGTACGCGCTGCGCTTGCTGCGGCCCAGGAGGCCGGCGACCTTTCCGCATTTGAACTTGACGATTGCGCTATCGAGCGACCGGCTGACACTTCTCATGGCGAGTGGACCTCCACCATGGCCCTGAAGTCCGCCAAGCTGGCCCACTGCGCCCCGCGCAAGATCGCCGAGGCCATCGTTGCCCATATGCCCGAGGACCCCGCGATCGAGAAGGTCGAGATCGCCGGCCCCGGCTTCATCAACTTCTACCTCTCCGTCGCCGTCAAGAACGCCATCTTTGGCGAGGCCCGCGAGAAGGGTATGGACTTTGCTAAGTCCAACGTCGGTGGCGGCCTGAAGACCCAGGTCGAGTTCGTCTCCGCCAACCCCGTCGGCCCCATGCACATCGGCCACGGCCGCTGGGCCGCGCTGGGCGACTCGCTCTGCCGCGTCATGGACCACGCCGGTTACGACATCCAGCGTGAGTTCTACATCAATGACCACGGCTCTCAGATGAACACCTTCGGCAACTCCATCAGCACGCGCTATATGCAGCTTGCCGACATCATCGCCAAGCAGGGCGTGGATATCGACGAGGCTCACAAGCTTCTGATCGCCGACCGCGACGCCTTTGTTGCCGACGAGGGCGACGAACATCCCGAGACCCATCCGTATCAGGACAACTTTGCCGAGACTCTGGGCAAGGACTCCTATGGCGGCGACTACATTATCGACGAGGCCGCCGAGTTCTGGCGCACCGACGGCGATAAGTGGGTCAACGCCGATCCTCAGGAGCGCATGGAGAGCTTCCGCGAGCGCGGCTATGTGAAGATGGTCGACAACATGCGCGACCTCTGCCACGCCGTCAATTGCGACTTCGATCGTTGGTACTCCGAGCGTTCGCTGTACGTGAAGGACACCGAGGGCGAGACCGCCGGCACCTCTGCCGTCGACCGCGCTTTTGAGAAGCTCGACAAGATGGGCTACCTCTACACCAAGGACGGCGCCCTGTGGTTCCGCTCCACCGACCTGGGCGATGACAAGGACCGCGTCCTGATCAAGTCCGACGGCGAGTACACCTACTTCGCCTCCGACGTTGCCTATCACTGGGATAAGTTCCAGCGCGTCGACCACGTCATCGACATCTGGGGCGCCGACCACCACGGCTACATCGAGCGCGTCCGCTGCGTCTGCGACGCTCTGGGTTACCCCGGCAAGTTTGAGGTTCTGCTGGGCCAGCTCGTCAACCTGCTGCGCAACGGCAAGCCCGTCCGTATGTCCAAGCGCAAGGGCACCATGGTGACCCTGCAGGAGCTCGTCGACGAGGTCGGCTCCGACGCTGCCCGTTACACGCTCATCTCCAAGAGCTCCAACCAGATGGTCGACTTCGATATCGAGGCCGTCAAGAAGCGCGACAACTCCAACCCGGTCTATTACGTGCAGTACGCTCACGCCCGCGTGTGCTCCATCCTACGCCGTGCCGCTGACGTTACGCCTGAGCAGGCTGACGAGATGGGCATGAAGGCCGTCGCCGCCAAGGCCATCGGTGAGAACGTCGATTACTCGCTGCTGACCGACCCGACCGAGCTCGCCCTTTCGCGTAAGCTCAACGAGCTCACCGACCTCATCGCCAGCTGCGCTCGCGACCGCGCTCCGTTCCGTCTGACGCACTTTGCCGAGGAACTCGCCGGCGACTTCCACAGCTTCTACGCTGCCTGCCAGGTGCTGCCGAGCGAGGGCCGTCCCGTCGACCCCGAGCTTTCGCGTGCCCGTCTGGCCGCTTGCGATGCCGTCCGCGTGACGCTCGCCCTGGTGCTCACCCTCGTTGGCGTTTCCGCACCCGAGCAGATGTAATCTGTGAGTCATTTGACCGTGTAGGTTCGGCTTTGCTGAGCCCTATAAGCCCGATCTCCATGCGGAGGTCGGGCTTTTTGCATAAACGCCGGCGTGTTGACGAATTTGGAACTGCTGGAAATACGAAACTATGCCGGTTTACTACGATGAATTGAGATATTCCAACCACGCCGGCTTTTCGCTAAAAAGTGCAAGGCATCTACCTGCGGTTTTAGTTCAACAAGTTTCGGAGTGGTCGCGGTTGAGCGATCCATCGTAGTAAACCGGCATAGTTTTGGCGGAGGCGGTCTGATTTGTGAGTGGTAAACCAAAGAGTGTCCCTTTTGAATAGTCGTTTAAGAACGTCCCCAATGACTAAGTTGCAGGTGGCGGCGGTTGTGTTACACTAACGCTGCGTATATGACGCAAATATCTCGATACAGATCAATGATGTCCGTCGGTATTTGACGGAGCTAGACTGTTTAGCCGCCCTGAAGGTTTATGCAGGGAGCATGTGATCACAGGGCTTGAAAAGAAAGTTGAGCAAACACTGTGTCTGATCAACAGCAAGAAAACGAAATAACGACGACGCAGACCGCTCCCGCTGCACCGGTTGCGTCGGACCAGGTCGCGGCGCCCGCGCAAGCCTCGGCTCCTGAGACGCCTAAGGCTGCTTCGACTCCTACGCCTGCAGCGGCTGAGAAGGCCGTGCCTGCAACTGGTGAGGAGGCTGCTCCGGCAAAGCCCAAGCGTACGCGCCGCACGACCAAGCCTGCTGCTGACGGCGAGGAGGTCACCAAGCCCAAGCGCCGTACCACGCGCACGACGCGCGCCAAGCGCACCGTTGCAGCTGACTCCTCGGCGCCGATTTCCGATGAGGTCGCGCAGGCACGTGCGTTGGCGCAGATTAGCGAGGCTCAGGTGGTGCGCGCACGCCGTCGTGCTGCCGAGCGCGAGGCCGCGGCTCTGACCGAGCTTGCAGCCCCGTCTGTGCCCGAGACCCCTGCCGCCGACCAACCGACCGAGAAGCCGGCACCGCGCGCACGCCGTCGCACGGCTGCTAAGGCCGAGCAGGTTGCTGAACAGGTAACCCCCGAGCTCACTGAGGCTTCGGTCCGTTCCGCGGCAGGGGAGGGCACATCGCTTGTTGAGCCCGCTGCGCCTGTCGAGGCCAGCGAAGTTCCCGTTGTCGATCCGGCTTTGCGCCCGCACCGTCGCGGTCGCAAGCCCAAGGCCTTCGTCGAGGCAGAGAAGGCCGCAGCCGCAGCCGCCGCCGCTCGGGATGCTGCGGCGACCGCTGAGTCTGCAACCGCTGCCGATGCACCCGTCCAGGATGCTACGACTTCCGAGGCCGCTCCCGCCGATGTCGAGCCCGCCGACGTCCGTCCTGGTCGCAGCCATCGTACTGCTGCTAAGCGCACGTCCAAGGCCAAGGCTGCCAAGAAGGGTGCGTCCGAGGATTCCGCCGAGACGACCGCCGATGCATCGACTGATGCCGCCGAGCCCCAAGACGTCGAAC
>CAJMPK010000120.1 GCA_905215205.1 uncultured bacterium
GAGCTGCGCGACGACATGGAAGTCTATGCACACGATCTTGGCTTTAAGGACGTTACCTGGACTCAGGTCGGCGGCGTCATCTCGAGCCACTGCGGCCCGACTGCTTTCGGCGCGGTGCTCACGCTTAAGGCGTAAAGGCCGCAGGCGAGCGTTCTCCAGCCTGACATCTCGACGTAGCCCCCAGCCATGGTGATGGGGGATAGATTAAAACGTGCCGTCCTAGTCCGAGACGTTTAAACGCAAACGCATGGGCTAGAATGGCTCTGGCATTTTAATTGGTTGCATCCAAGGAGAGGCAAGGTAGCGCGAATGGCAGAAATGACGCTTGAGGGTGTGGACGCTCGTCCCGAGGACTCTGCGTTTGCCCTTGGCCGCGTGCATTCGATCGAGACGATGGGAACGGTCGACGGACCCGGCATCCGCTTTGTGGTGTTTGTTCAGGGCTGTCCCATGCGCTGCGCGTATTGCCACAATCCCGATACCTGGTCGGTCAACGGCGGCACGATGGTGACCGTCGAGCACCTCATGGATGAGTTCCAGAGTAACCACGAGTTCTATCGCAGCGGCGGAATTACGGTTTCGGGCGGCGAGCCGCTTCTGCAGCCCGAGTTTTTGGCCGATCTGTTCCGTGCAATGCACAACAACCCCGATGGTCGTGTGCATACCTGCCTGGATAGCTGTGGCTACGCCTTCGACCCTCAGCATCCCGAGAAGTTCGATGCCGTGCTCAACGAGACCGACATGGTACTGCTCGATATTAAGCATGCCGACCCGGCCGAGCATAAAAAGCTGACCGGTTGTGATCCCGCACGCATCCTGGCGTTTGGCGATGAGCTTGCACGTCGCAAGATCAAGGTCGTTATCCGCCACGTGGTTGTGCCGGGCATTACCGACACGGTGGAGGAGTGCGAGAAGCTCGGTCGCCTCATCGCTCCATGGCACAACGTGGTGGGCCTGGAAATGCTGCCGTATCACACGATGGGTGTCGTCAAGTACGAGCAACTGGGCATTCCCTATAAGCTCGACGGCGTGCCCCAGATGGATACCGCGCGCATGCCCGAGTTGCGCAATGCCGTCATGATGGGCATGAAAAAGCGCCGCGCCGAACTCAAAAACGCCATCGGCTAGCGAGTCATTTTCGCTCCCCAAAGGCACTCATTGGGGACAGACTTAAATGAGTGCCCCTGGGCACCTAGTTGATTGCTAAAGAGCCCCGTCCCAAAAAGACTGGTCAAGGTTGCGGTGAGATGCGCAACAGAATCGTGCCATTTGGATAAATACGCTTGTGGTTTCTTTAAAGACACCTTAAACGCCGCTGAATATCTTTGGAAAGAAATGCCTGCTCGGTATCATGCTGCTCGTATATGAACGGTAGCAGTCAGGAGACCACGTGCGAAACAACGCATCGCGGGATGAGTATGTGCCGCAGCATAGCAGCAGATATGAGACGAAGGGCACGTCTTTGCGTGGCCTTGCCGACGCTCGCATTCGCGGGGCGAAGATTGCCGCCATTGGGATGCTAACGTCGGCGGTTATTATCCTCGGAATTACCGCCAAAACCTATGCGTCGGAGCGAATGGCACACTCAGATGCGTCAACGGTACAGACGCAAAACAAAAAGGTCTCTGAATCTAAAGTCACCGCAAGTCAAACCCTGTCGACAGCGAACCTCAAGACGGGGCTTTCGAAGGCGGACTTTAACGAAATTCCCTCAGGCGATACCGTGCAGACCTTCTCACTGGTTGATGACCAGATCCTCGCCCTGGAGGATGAGAACCTCGCCGCACTCCAGAATGCGCTTGACCAGGCGCAGGAGCTGGGCGATGTGGGCGTGGTGTTTTACGACCTGTCGAGCGGTAAGGGCGTGACGTATAACGCTGATGTCGAGGTGTACGGTGCGAGTAGCTACAAGGCACTTTATGCGTTGTACATTTGCGAATCTCTGGTCGAGACGGGCCAGGTTTCACCCGATGACTCCCTTGGCACCTATGGTGGCTACAACATGGGTTGGCAGACGGTACGCGACTTGATCGAGGCTGCGGTCGTTTATTCAGACAACGATTCGTTTATTGCGTTACGCGCGGCGTTTGACCATGATGGCTATGAGGATTGGATTGCCAATCTGGGTGTTGATGACGAAACGGCACTGGATCCGATGAGTGATTTTCCGACCTACTGCCCGCGCACTTCTGCGAGGTTATGGCGTGAGATGAGCGAGTATCTGAGCATGGATACCGAGACTTCACAGTGGTTGTCGGGCCTTCTGGCATCAACATCGCGCTCGTTTATTCGCGATGGCATTGCGGACGAGCAGGTTTTGGTGCGCAACAAGGCAGGCTGGATTAGCGAGGATGGTTACTATTCGACATGCGATGCAGGCCTCATCGACATCGATGGCCGTACCTATGTCATGAGCGTCATGACATCGATGCCATGGAGTGACCGTTCGAGCGAGGTTACGGCCGCGATTGCAAAGGCTCTGTTTGATACGCGAGCTGCACTGGCTTAGCGTGTTCGTTTGGCGAGGTCAAACAAAATGCTGGTACCATACCTTGGTTGAGAATTTCGTATAGGTTTGGGGAATGGTATGACTACCATCGCGATTATCGGTGCGCTCGAAAAAGAGATCATGCAGATTAAGGAAGAGCTGAGCGACGTTTGCGAGGCACGGGAGGCAGGCTTGACCGTTGTGAGCGGTGAGCTCGACGGCCTGACAGTTGTTGCCACAACGGCGGGCATGGGCACGGTGAACGCCGCCGCTGCAACACAGCACCTCATTAGCAAGTATGCTCCGCAGGCTGTTGTGTTTTCGGGCATTGCGGGCGGTTTGAACCCCAAGCTCCATATCGACGACGTGGTCATTGGCAAACGCCTACGCTATCTGGATACCGATACCGCGCTTATCGCCGAGTCCGCACCGGGGCTCGAGGAGTTTGGCTCGACGCCCGCGCTGGTCGATATTGCCGCCGACGTGCTTGCTGAGCGTGGGTTTGTTGACGCTTCGACAAATGCAGTCGCTTCGAATGAGGGCACCAAGCAGTTCCTGGTCGGCACGATTGCCACGGGTAACCGCTTTGTGACGGGCGCCACCATGCGCAACGACGCTATCGAGGCGACGCATGCCGATTGTGTCGGCATGGAGGGCGCGGCGATTGCCCATGTCGCAACCAAAAATGGTGTCGATTGCCTGGTGTTGCGCGCTATCAGCGATAATTGTGACGAGGCGTACGATGTGATTTGCGAGCGAGAGTTCGATCTGTTCGAGTACGCGCGTGTCGCAAGTGACATTACGCTCGATATCGTCCGCCGCATTGCCGCTGCGCAATAGCGCGTCTATTTGTAAGAACCTACGACCAAGGAGTGTCCATGGCCGATTCCATTAACTACCAGCTTGCCAAGTTCGTCGCCAGCTACGGCAAGGTTTCGCAGATCCCCGAGTCCACCTGTCCCGAGGTGAGCTTCGTTGGCCGCTCAAATGTGGGCAAGTCGTCCATCATGAACAAGCTCTTTGGCCGCAAGAACCTGGTGAAGGTTTCGAGTACGCCGGGCAAGACGAGCAACATCAACTTCTTTGAGGCCGACGACGTGCACTTTGTGGACCTGCCGGGCTACGGTTTCGCCCGTCGTTCCAAGGCCGAGCGCGACCGCTGGGCCGAGCTTATCGGCGACTTCTTCGACTCAGAGCGCAGCTTTAACTTGGTCGTCTCTCTGGTGGATATCCGCCACGATCCCAGCAAGCTCGATCACGACATGATCGACTACCTGCAGGGCAACGAGTTCAACTTTATCGTCTGCCTCACCAAAGCCGACAAGCTCAGCCGCACTCAGCAGGCCCGCCAGGCGGCAGCTATCAAAAAGCAGCTCAACGTCCCGGCCGAGAACGTAATCATTACAAGCTCCCAGACCGGCACCGGCATCGACGAACTCAAGCGCCGCATCGCCGAGGCCTGCCTCTAGTCAGGCTGCAGCCCCTCAAAAGCTCTCATCTATATCACCCCAGTGATAGTTATTGGTAAACTATCACTGGGGTGATATTTTTTAGGAGGTCGATATGGAGCTTTGGCACGGGTCGGAGGTTGTTGTCGAGCATCCATCGTTGGATAAATGCAGACAATTCAATGACTATGGGCGCGGGTTTTATTGCACGCCACATGAGGAAATGGCAATGGAATGGGCATGCCGGACCGAGTCTGATGGCGTTGTCAATCGATATGAGCTTGAGTTAGATGGCCTTTCGGTCTTGGATTTAGAGTCTGGGGAGTTTTCAATCCTCAATTGGCTTGCGATTTTGGCCGACAACCGGGAGTTTAATGTCTCGATGCCGCTGGCACGCGAAGGACTTCGGTATTTGCTGGACAACTGCCTGATTGATATTTCTCCCTATGACGTTATTCGAGGCTATCGCGCTGATGATTCCTACTTTTCGTTTGCAAGACAGTTCGTTAACGGCATGATTTCGCTCAGGCAATTGCAGCGCATTATGTTTTTGGGGGATTTGGGCATTCAATATGCGCTTATGAGTGAGCGCGCGTTCTCGGCGATCAGATTTCGCGATTGGAAGCATGCCTCGGGAGCTGAGTTTTATCCCAAACGATTTGAGCGAGAACAGAACGCTCGACGTAAGTACCTGGATACGGTAAACGGATTTGACATCGAGGGTGTCGACATTAGGGATTTGATGTCAGGGAGGGTTGATTTAAATGATCCAAGAGTTAACGGATCGTGGGCCGAGTAGGACATACCCCGTCTACTACCTCGAGGATGCAATGAACAACCTCGGCGACTGCTTTGACTATGCCGTTAACGATTATGGGGCAGAAGGATCGGAAGTTGCTGAACTCTTTTGCCTGAGCGGCGTAGCCCGCGAGTTCGAACGCGGCAACGCATGGGTAGTGTCGGGAAAATCGGGCGTTG
>CAJMPK010000121.1 GCA_905215205.1 uncultured bacterium
CCACGCTCGTAGGTGCGCTCGGCTGCAACCTGCGTGTTGATCTGCTGGGCGAGTATCGCGGTCGCACCATTTGCGATGAGCATCGCCTGTCCGATCCGGACAAGAGCGCGCTTGTGGCGCTGACCGTGGATGTCCCGCGCTTCCTGTCCGAGTTCAAGACGCGCATGGCCCGTGTTCTTGGCTAAATGATTTTCACGCCCCGTCCCATGTAGCCAATTTGGGACGGGGCTTTTTTAGCTACCGAGTAAATGTGCCCGTTGGGGGAATAGTCGGGCTACTTTGCTTGACAACAGGCTAAACTAGCTCATAAACATTTACTACTCTGTTTAGATTGAATTTGCGGTCGTTTATTTGCCGAGTCATCGAGCCGCGATGCTCCGCCACGGCCGTTGCTAGGGGGAACAATGGCCAAAGCAAGTGTTCGCGAGATCAGCCGCATCACCGGTTTTTCGCCTGCGACCGTGTCCAACGCGCTCAACCGCAAGCGCAGCGTGAGTGAAGAGACCGCCAAGGTCATCCTGGAGTGCGCACAGTCGCTTGGCTACCAGCAGTCGACGCAGCTCGAGAGCATTCAGTTTGTGCTCGCGCGCAAGACGGGCGCCATCTTGGACGAGAGTACCTTCCATCCCGCGGTTATCGAGGGCGTGGAGCGCCAGGCGCGTCGCCACGGCATGAGCACGAGCTTTGTCTCGCTCGACTTTAGCGACTTGGACGCCGTGCGTCCGCAGGTCGAGGGTCTGATCGCCGATCCGTCCGCCGCTATCGTGCTGATGGGTACCGAGCTGGGTGAGGAAGACTACGCCTTGTTTGCCAACGCTGCTGCCCACCTGATCGTGCTCGATGGCTGGAGCGACCGCCAGTACTTCGACGCCGTGGTCATTGCCAATACCGATTCGGTGCTGCGTGCCGTGGACTACCTTATTGAGAAAGGTCACAAGCAAATCGGCTACCTGGCAGGTGACCTTCGCATTCGCAACTTTAAGGATCGCGAGCGCGGCTATCGCCAAGCGCTTGAGGATGCGGGCCTTGAGGCCAACCCGACATGGCGCGTCGCGCTGGGCACCACGCTCGAGGGCGCTTATCGCGATATGGGCGCGTGGCTCGACAATTCCTCGCGCGAGGATCTGCCAACGGCTTTCTTTGCCGAAAACGACGTGCTCGCCGTAGGCGCTATGCGCGCGTTGAACGAGCACGGCATACGCGTGCCCGAGGATGTCTCGATCATCGGCTTTGACGACCTATCTTTGGGCGCCTTTTCCAACCCGCCGCTCACCACGGTGCACGTTCCCAAGCACGAGGTGGGTGAGATCGCGGTGCGCCGCCTGGTGGGCAACATCCGCAATCCCAAGAGCTATACCTGCAAGACGGCCGTGTCGACCTATTTTGTCGAGCGCCAGAGCGTGCGTGAGATCTAGGCGAAGAAAACGCCGGGCCGCAGGGCGGCAAAGCTCGCTAAGGCAGCCATGTCTAACGCTACTAAGAGAGGGTCCTTCGGGGCCCTCTTTTTGTTTCCCTTGTATGTTCAGATTGTTTACATACCGTTTAGGCTGATTTCTCTACCGCCCACGGGTATTTCGCGTTAAACTTCTAAACACTGGAGTAAAACATTTAGTAAACAGAACAAAACGAAACACACGTCTGTTTACTGAACATGTGATTAGGGGAGGACGTACATGGATAAGATCAAGCTCGGTTTTGTGCCCACGCGCCGCAGCATCTTTAGCGCGCCGGACGCAATCAAGTATCGCGGCCTGACGGCTGATCGCCTGCGCGAGATTGGCGTCGACATCGTGGATATCGACGACATCAATGATGAGGGCCTGCTGTTCGACGACAGCCATATCGAGCCTATCGTCAAGAAATTCCGCGCCGAGGGCGTCGATGGCATCATGCTGTGCCACGCCAACTTTGGCACCGAGTACGTTTGTGCTCGCCTTGCCCGCGAGCTCGGCCTGCCCGTGCTGCTGTGGGGCCCGCGCGACGAGCGTCCCGAGCCCGACGGCACGCGCCTGCGCGATAGCCAGTGCGGCCAGTTCGCCACCGGCAAGGTCCTGCGCCGCTTCCAGGTTCCCTTCACCTACATGACCAACTGCCGCCTGACCGACCCCGAGTTCGAGCGCGGCGTTTGGGACTTTTTGGCCGTTTGCAACGTGGTCAAGACCTTCAAGCACACCCGCATCCTGCAGATGGCCACCCGCCCGTTCGATTTCTGGTCCACCATGTGCAACGAGGGCGAGCTGCTCGAGAAGTTCAACATCCAGCTTTCGCCCATCCCCATGACCGAGCTTGTCCAGGCCGTGCGTGACGCCCAGACCGACGAGCAGGCCATGGCCGCCATGCTTGCCCACATCAACGACAGCTTTGAGATCTGCATCCCCGAGGACAAGGTCCCCGCGGTCGCCGGTCTTGCCATCGCCATGAAGCGCCTGGTCGAGAAGTATGGCTGCAACGCCGGTGCCATTCAGTGCTGGAACGCTCTGCAGGACGAGCTGGGCATTATGCCCTGCGCCGCCAACGCCATCCTCAACGAGATGGGCATTCCTATCGTATGCGAGACCGATATCCACGGCGCCATTACCGCGCTGATGGTCGAGGCCGCCGACCTGGGCCGTCACCGCGGCATGTTCGCCGACTGGACCGTGCGCCATCCCGATAACGAGAACGGCGAGCTGCTGCAGCATTGCGGCCCCTGGCCCTGCAGCTGCGCGGCCGTCAAGCCCAAGCTCACCTACCCGCTGGCTTTCGATCACCCCGGCGCGCTGACGGCCGAGGCCAAGCACGGCGACCTCACCCTTGCCCGCTTTGACGGCGACAACGGCGAGTACTCGCTGCTGCTGGGTAACGCCCGCGGCATCGACGGCCCGGCCGGCATGGGCACCTATCTGTGGGTCGAGGTCGACAACCTCAAGCGCCTCGAGGCCAAGATCGTCGAGGGCCCCTACATCCACCACTGCGTCGCCATTCACGCCAACGTGGTGCCGGTGCTCTACGAGGCGTGCAAGTACCTGGGCATTGCCCCCGATTTGTACGACCCCATCGAAGAAGACGTTAAAGCTTACCTGCGAGGAGAGTAGAAATGGCAACTATCGAAGAGCTTGAGTCCCTGCGCTGGGACCTTCGCCGCGATTGCGTCGATATCATCATGGCTGGCGCCGGCGGCCACATCGGCGGCGACATGTCGGTGATCGACGCCCTCATGACCCTCTACGCCAACCACCTCAACATTTCGCCCGAGACCGTCGACGATCCCAACCGCGACCGCTTCGTGCTCTCTAAGGGCCACGCCATGGAGGCCTACTACGCGGTGCTCTGCCACGAGGGCTATCTTGACCTCGATGACGTCAAGGCCCGCTTCTCCAAGTTCGGCAGCCCCTACATCGGCCACCCCAACAACAAGCTCAAGGGCATCGAGATGAACTCGGGTTCGCTGGGCCATGGCCTGCCCGTGGCCGTGGGCATGGCGCTTGCCGGCAAGATGGACGGCCGCGACTACCGCGTCTACACCATCATGGGCGACGGCGAGCTTGCCGAGGGCTCAGTCTGGGAAGGCGCCATGAGCGGTGGCAACTACCAGCTCGATAATCTGTGCGCGCTCGTGGACCGCAACCGCCTGCAGATCAGCGGCAGCACCGAGGACGTCATGAAGCAGGATTCGCAGGAGGAGCGCTGGGCCGCCTTCGGCTGGAACGTGCTCTCTATTCCGGGCAACGACGTCCGGGCCATCGACGCCGCGCTGACGCTTGCGGCCGAGACCTGCGGCAAGCCCACGGTCATCATCCTCAACACGGTGAAGGGCTACGGCTCGCCCGTTATGGAGGACAAGGCCGCCTGGCATCATCACCTGCCCAACGATGAGGAATATGCCCAGATCATCGCCGATTTCGCTGCCCATAAGGAGGCCATCAATGGCTAACAAGATCGCCAATCGCAAGGTTATCTGCGACACGCTGCTCGAGGCCGCGAAGACCGATAAGGATATCGTCGTCCTGTGCTCCGATTCCCGCGGCTCCGCATCGCTCACGCCGTTCTTTGATCAGTATCCCCAGCAGTCCATTGAGGTCGGCATCGCCGAGCAGGACCTGGTGAGCATCGCCGCCGGCATGGCTTCGTGCGGCAAGAAGGCCTGGGCCGCCTCGCCGGCGTCCTTTGTGACCACGCGCTCGTATGAGCAGTGCAAGGTCGACGTCTCTTACTCCAACACCAACGTCAAGCTCATCGGCATCTCTGGCGGCGTGTCCTACGGCGCCTTGGGCATGAGCCATCACTCCGCGCAGGATATCGCCGCCATGAGCGCGATTCCCAACATGCGCGTGTATCTGCCGAGTGACCGCTTCCAGACCGCCGAGCTCGTGCGGGCCTTGGTCGCCGACAACAAGCCGGCCTACATCCGCGTGGGTCGTAACCCGGTCGAGGACGTGTACACCGAGGACGAGTGCCCGTTCCAGATGGATCGCGCCACCTGGGTGCGCCGCGGCACCGATGTGACGCTCGTCGCCACCGGCGAGATGGTCCGCCATGCCGTGGACGCTGCCGACCTGCTGGCCGAGCAGGGCATCTCGGCAACGGTGCTCGACATGTATTGCGTCAAGCCGCTTGACGCCGAGGCCGTGATTGAGGCCGCCGGTGCCACGCGCGCCGTCGTGATTGTCGAGGAGCACAGTCCCTTCGGCGGCTTGGGCTCTATGGTCGCGCAGGTGGTGGGCGAGCATTGCCCGCGTCCGGTCAAGTGCCTCTCCCTGCCCGACGCGCCGGTCATCACCGGCACGAGCCCCGAGGTCTTTGCACACTACGGCCTGACGGGTGCCGGAATCGCGCAGACCGTCGCCGAATTCCTGCCCGCAGAGTAACTGGAATGTGACAAAGGGACCGTCCCTTTG
>CAJMPK010000122.1 GCA_905215205.1 uncultured bacterium
CTTATGCTCGCGGCAAAAGACGACGACACCCAGCGCGCGCTCCAAAATCTTATCCGTACGCGCACGCTCGACCGTCGTTACATTACGCTCGTTCACGGTCATATCGCTATGGATGAGGGCACCATTAACACCGGCATTGCCCGTTCTACGCGTGACCGTGTCAAGATGGCGGTTTCGGACGATCCCTTTGCCCGTCAGGCCATTACGACCTTTAAGGTCCTCGAGCGCTTCGATTCCACGCGTTTTGACGACGGCTATACGCTCGTCGAGTGCCACCTGTTTACGGGCCGCACACATCAGATTCGCGTGCATATGCGCCATATCAACCACGCCTGCGTGGGCGATCCACTCTACGGTAAGTGCGATGCGCGCGCCGATCAGGGCCTGACCAGGCAGTTCCTCCATTCTTGGCGCGTGGCGTTCGACCATCCCGTGACGGGGGAGCACATTGAGTGCCGTGACGAGCTGCCGTGGGACCTTGCGGCGGTTCTGGATGATCTGGCCCCTCGTTCGCTCGGCCGTACTGCCGTCGGCGACGAAATCGTCCCGCAGCTCGGCCTGCTCGAAGCCTAGCCAGTATTAGGTGGTTTCTTGAACTCGGTCAGCCTGCGGTAAGATATACGATAGTTTACGTAACGCGTTCCTGGGAGCCTGCATGCTCGCCTTTTTACAAACCAACACGCCCATCGTGATCTTCAACCAGATTGTCGTCACGCTGCTCACGGTCTGCTTTCTGTACCAGGTGGTCTTCTTTGTCATCGGTGCTCTTCGTGGCGAGGTCGCGCCTCCCAAGGCCAAAAAACTCCATCGCTATGCCTTTTTTATCGCGGCGCATAATGAGGAGGCCGTGATCGCCAACCTCGTTCGCTCCATCAAGGACCAGGATTATCCGTCCGAGCTCATCGAGGTCTTTGTCGTTGCCGACGCCTGCACCGACAATACGGCGCAGCTCGCGCGCGAGGCCGGTGCCATTGTTTACGAGCGCAATGACCTGGCCCGCAAGGGCAAGAGCTGGGTCATGGACTTTGGCTGCGACCGCATTCTCAACGAGGATCCCGACACGTTTGAGGGCTACTTTATCTTCGATGCCGATAACGTTATCTCCCGCGATTACGTTTCCAAGATGAATGATGCCTTTGACCAGGGCTTCCATGTGGTCACGAGCTATCGCAATTCCAAGAACTTCGGCAGCTCGTGGATCTCGGCTGCTAATGCCACGTGGTATCTACGCGAGGCGCGCTTCCTCAACAACGCGCGTAATATCTGCAAGACGTCCTGCGCTGTTTCGGGTTCGGGTTACCTTATCTCGTCAAGCGTTATCGAGGGCATGCACGGTTGGCAGTTCCACACGCTGACCGAGGACATTCAGTTCACTACGTTCTGCGCTATTCACGGTATTCGCATTGGCTATGCGCCGGCGGAGTTCTTTGACGAGCAACCCGTGACGTTCAAGGCATCCTGGAAGCAGCGTATGCGCTGGACCAAGGGCTTTTACCAGGTGTTCTTTACCTACGGTAAGCATCTGGTCAAGTCGACGTTCCGCTATCATCGCTTTGCCGCCTACGACATGTTCATGACGATCGCCCCGGGTATGCTGCTATCGCTGATCTCGATGCTCGCTAATGCGACGTTCTTGATTGTGGGTGGCCTTTCGCATGGTTTCTTGGCTACCGAAGTCGAGATGCAGGCGTGCGCCGCTTCGCTCATTATGACCTTCGCCATGATGTATCAGACCTTCTTTATCCTGGCGCTGCTCACGACTATCTTTGAGTACAAGCACATTCACTGCGCGCAAAAGTGGCGTCTGGTGACTAACCTGTTTACCTTCCCGATCTTTATGTTCAGCTATATCCCCATCACGGTGGCCGCGCTGTTCCTGAAGGTCGACTGGGTGCCGACGCAGCACGCCGTCAACGTTACCCTTGACGAGGTCATGCAAGGCGCCAAATAACCACCACCAAAACCACCGCAAAGGGGACAGGCACCTTTGTGGTGGTTTTAGGCGAGGAGGTCGGGGAACCAGGTTGGCTTGGGTTGGTTAGGGACGCGCTCGGCAAGGACCAGCTCCATCCAGCACATGTCGTACCAGCGGCCGAACTTTTGGGCGCAGCGATCGAAGGCGCCCACCAGGCGGTAGCCCATATGGGCATGGAAATCCTGGCTGTTGTGCGTTAGATACTCGTCGTCCTTGTCGTGCGGCACGGCGATGAGGGCGCACATATTGGTGATGCCCATCGCGATCAGACATTGCTTGAGTGCATCGTGCAACTTGCGGCCCAGCCCGCCGTGGCGCACGTCGCGCGCCAGGTAGATCGATGTCTCGACCGACCAGTCGTATGCCTCGCGGCTGTTGAGCGGACTCACATAGGCATAACCTACCAGACGCCTGTCCAGTTCCATCACCAGATACGGATAGCGCTTGAGCGTGCGCTCGATGCGCCCGGCGAACTCCTCAACGCTCGGCACCTCGTATTCGCAGGTAATCGCCGTCTGGCGCACATACGGCTCATAGATGGCAAGCAACGCCGGCGCATCATCGGGCGTCGCCAGGCGAATCGTCGGCTCGGACATCTCGGTCATACAACCCTTCTCCCCAAAAAGCAAAGACCGCCCTGCGCCAAACCCAGCGCAGGGCGGCCCCTCGTCATTACATCAGGCTACAGGACAGCCGCCAGCGCGTCGATGTCCTCCTGCGTCGTGGCCCAGCTGGTGCAAAAACGCACCACCGTGTGGGTCTCGTCGTACTTTTCCCAGTACTCGATCGAGGCATGCTCGCGAATGCGGGCCATGTCCTCGTTGGGTAAAATCACGAACTGCTGGTTGGTCGGCGTCTCCAAGAAGAACTGGTAGCCGCGCTCGTGCAGCACGCGGCGCAGCGCCTGAGCGGTCTCGATCGCCTGGCGACCAATCTCAAAATACAGACCGTCGGTAAAGAGTGCCTCAAACTGCACGCCCGTCAGGCGGCCCTTGGCCAACAGCGCGCCGTGCTGCTTAATGCGCGGAATGGGATGTGCCGGAGCGTGCATGCCGCAGAACACCACAGCCTCGCCGCAGAGCGCGCCGCACTTGGTGCCGCCAATGTAGAACACGTCGCACAGCTGCGCCAGCTCGGGCAGGGTAATGTCGCACTCATCGGCCGCCAGCGCATAGGCCAGGCGAGCACCGTCCACAAACAGCGGAATCTCGCGCTTCTGGCATACCGCATGAATCGCCGCGAGCTCGGCCTTGGAGTACAGCGTGCCGTACTCGGTCGATAGGCTCACGTACACGGCACCCGGGAACACCGTGTGCTCGTAGCTCTCGTTTTCGTAGAACACCTGGATATAGTTCTCGAGGTCCTCGGCGTGCATCTTGCCCTCGTAGCCGGGGATGGTGAGCACCTTGTGGCCGCCAAACTCGATGGCGCCCGCCTCGTGGCAGGCAACGTGACCAGTCTCGGCAGCAACGACGCCCTCGTACGGCGCGAGCAGCATGTCGATCACCGTCGCGTTGGCCTGCGTGCCGCCCACCAGAAAAAACACGTCGGCGTCAGGCGCCTGGCAGGCCTCGCGGATGAGCTGCTTGGCACGCTCGGTATGCGCATCGGTACCGTAGCCGGGCTGCGGCTCCATATTGGTGTCGACGAGCGCCTGCAGCACCGCCGGATGTGCACCGTGGGAATAGTCGTTGTTAAACGCGAGCATGGCAATCCTCTCTTACCGGGTATCGGTCAGATGATTCAAACGGGGCTATTGTACGCCGTTGGGATAGGCAATGTGCGCGGCAAGGCACTCAAGCGCCAGCACCAGGGCAAAGCCACAGCTCACGTCACTCAAAAAGTGCGCCCCGATCACGATACGGCCAAAGGCGACGGTGACGAGCCTGCGGATCATTGTTGTTTCCATTCCAGACCTTATCAGCCAAACGCCAACGCTTCATATCCCAATAACGATGGTCTTCGAAAGCAAATTCAACGCGATATTCATGCACGATATTCTCAAATGTAACAGTTTCCAACGGCTTCACACCTGCACGATTACGCACGGCATTGATAAATTCGGCTGCACGTCCGTTTTCCAGTTCGAAAGACGCTTCGGCCGCAATCATATAGGCTTCAGACATACGGAAACGAGGCATCCACATTTCGGAATTACGACCACGCGTCGATGCTCCAGGAGTTTCATCAATAAATTTACGATAATAAAAACCTGTCTTATTAACATACTGTTCATTAGACTCTTTCGGACCGTTCAATGCAGTCAAAGCATTTCCATTGGCGTCTTTAGAGTCCAAATCACCAGCTATCAGCTCCCATTCTCCATTATTCTTTACCAACTGACCTGCCTGCAATACGACCGGAACACTTTTCAATTCCGCACCCGGATAAAGGATAGTTCCCCATAAACGAGGATCACGGTCTTTGAATGGAGCATCAGACGAATCATAAAACTTAAATGTCCCATTTTCAGAAGTCACGACCTTACTATCCGTCCCAGGGGTATCCGTATCAAGCAATTCATAGGCTTCAACCAGATTTAAAACAGGACCGCCATAACTATTGTCAATATCCTCCGCATGAGACTTAGGAATATTATATTTCGTAAACTCAACAGTCTGCCCCGGATATTTATAATCCCGTGCCCAAATAACTTCTGTATTATTGTCTTTTACGGATGTCGCCTCATAAAAGTTTAATCCCTTATTGTCCGGACGCCGATCCTGCAGAATATAAGGACTGTCTTTAATCACATTCTCTGCGGCAGCCAAAGCCGTTTTATAATAATCAGATGCCTTATCAGCCGGAATCCCAACTTCCCCTCCCTCTGTTCTAATCGGAGTTGACATTTTATTATTATAATTAGCGATCGAAG
>CAJMPK010000123.1 GCA_905215205.1 uncultured bacterium
AGGCGTCGTTGGCGATATCGGCAGCCATGGCGCGGGTCTCGGCGCCCGAGCGCGGAGCCAGGGCGACGCCGATGATGGCGCCGGCGGCAGCACCGAAGAGCGCACCCGAGATAAAGTTGAAAGTCTTACCCATGTTCATTCCTCTCCTGCGGGCACCTCGGCGCCCACCGTTTGAATGCTGTCCATTATACCCGCAGCACAGCACTTGCCGTCTTGCTCATCTGCGTACGGTAAAGGCGCAGGTACATGATGGTGATAAGCGGGTGAGCCTACTCCTGCGGCACGGCCGGCATGGCCACCGTGGCGGCCGGGTCCTCGCCGGCGCCGTCAACGAGCGGCAGCGCTGCCTCGTGCGCAGGGGCAACCGGAGCCGTCGCCGCGCCACCGTAGACGGCAGCGGGGGCCTCGTGGCTTTCGGCGATCGCGCCCTCGGTATCGATTGCCTCCTGAGGCTCGTCGTCAAAGCTCGGGACGCACTGGGGCTCCGCGGGCTCGGACTCAACGGTCTCCTCAGCAGGGACATCGTCGGCGGGCTCAACGGTAGCCTCGGCAGGCGCCTCGCCCTCGGTCGCGTCCCCAGCCTCGCCCTCGGCGTTTGCGGCGGCGACGGCCTCGTGCGGGTCCTTGCCCTCGGCCTCGGCACGCATGCCCAGTACCAGGTTGCGCAAACCCGCGACCGTACCGTCCACATCGGGAGCGGGCTGATCGGCATGCAGATAGGCCCAATCCATCATAAAGGTCGCCGAAGACAGCGCGCCGATGGCCAGCGCGTCGTCGGGACACGAAAGCTCAACCTCAAAGACACGTTCGTCGTGCTCGCTCACGCGAGTGCGGCCGCACGAGATGCTGCCAGCGAGACCGGTCTCGTTCATGAGCTCGACCGTCACGTGCTCCAGCAGATGGCAAAGCTCGGTCTGGCCCATGCAGTCCTGGAACTCGCGACCGGAATCGCCCAGGCACAAGTGCTTGGCAATCGCAGGCACCAGGTAGTATACGCGCGCCGTGGCCTCGATGTCCTCCGAGGTCACGAGCGGCATGCCGGGGTTCACCAGCACATGCGCGCAAATCTTGTCCTCGCTGACGGTGACCTTAAGGATGTTGAACAGGCCTGCCATAACCCTCCCCTACTCTTCCTTGTCCTACTCGTCGCCGTCGTGCGGATTCGCGGAACCCGCACCCGACGTCGTCGGCTCGTCTACCGAAGACTCGGAATCCTTCTTATCGGTTTCGGCCGGAGCGATCACGCGAATGAGCGAGATGCGCTGGCCACGCATCGACTGCACTTTAAACTTGTACCCCGCGACCTCAAACACCTCTCCGATGTCGGGCACCGAGTCGCAAAGCTCCAAAATCCAGCCGGCGATGGTCTCATAATCATCGCTTTCCTCGAGCGGCCAACCAAGCTCAATCGCGTCATCGCACGAAAAACGCCCATCGACAAGCCACTCGCGGCGCGAAAGGCGCGTGAGATACTTGTTGTCGGGGTCGAACTCGTCCTCGATCTCGCCGACGATCTCCTCGACGATGTCCTCGATGGTGATAATGCCGGCCGTACCGCCGTACTCGTCCACGACCACCACGATCTGGTCGTGAGAGGTCTGCATCTCGGACAGCAGCGGCAGGATGTCCTTGGTGTCGGGCACAAAGGTGGCGTCGCGCAAAAAACCGGCGATGGGCTGGTCGCCCTTGCCGTCGAGCGCGGGCTGAATCAAATCCTTGATGTGCGCGATGCCCGCGACGTTGTCGGGATCCTCGTGATAGACGGGGATGCGGCTGAAGCCGGTCTGGCGCATGGTGGACAGCACGTCGGCGACGGCCTCGTCGTCCTCGCACATGGTGGTGTCCACGCGCGGCACCATGACCTCGCGGGCAACGGTGTCGCCTAGGTCGAAGATCTCGTGGATCATGCGCTTTTCCTCGTCGAGCAGGTCGTCCTGCTCCGAGACCATGTACTTGATCTCCTCCTCCGAGACGTTCTGACGGTCGTCGGCGCTCTTGATGCGCAGGATGCGGGCCAGGCCATCGGAGCAAGCGCCAGTCAGCCACACAAGCGGACGGGCGATCTTTTGGAAAAATGACAACGGTCCCACGACCTGCTTGGACACGCCCTCGGCATTGGCCAGGCCGATGCGCTTGGGGACGAGCTCGCCGATCACGATGGATACGAAGGCGACCGCGACGGTAATGATGACCGGCGCCAGGCCGCGCGCGATGGCGGAGAGCGGCGCGATGCCAAAGCTCATGAGCCACGTGGCGAGCGGGTCGGACAGACTCGTCGAGGCGACGGCGGACGAGGCGAAGCCCACGAGCGTAATGGCAACCTGGATGGTGGCGAGCAGCTGGTCGGAGTCGGCAGCTAGCTTAATGGCATGCTCGGCGCGTTTGTCGCCTTCCTCGGCCTCGTGCTCCAGCACGGCGCGCTTGGCCGTGGTGAGCGCCATCTCGGACATAGAGAAGTAGCCGTTGATGAGGGTCAAAACGAGGGTGGTGATAAGGGAGATGGTTATGTCCATCGGGAGTTTCTCGAACCTCCAAGATTCGGGACGTCGGATTAAAACGTTGACGGCGGATACGGCAATTGCACCGGCGCCCAAACAAGGACGCGGGCGCGCAGGCGTGGTCGCTAGATTACGAAGAGGATCACCGCCATGAACTGGAAGATGCTGCCGGCGAGTACCCACAGGTGAAACACGCTGTGCAGATAGCGCACGTTTTTGGCGATATAGAACGGCACGCCCGCGGTGTAGCACACGCCGCCAACAGCGAGCAGGGCAAGTGCCACGGGGTTGAGCAGCGACACGAGCTCGGGCAGCTTAAAGACGACGAGCCAGCCCATCAGCAGATAGACCACGCCGCTTACCCAATGCGGCTGGCGCTCGCGCAGGAAGCACTCGAGGGCAATGCCGATGATGGCGATGGCCCATACGGCAAAGAACAGCACAGCGCCGCCGTCGTTTGCGAGCGTGATGAGGCAAAACGGTGTATAGCTGCCGGCTATGAGCAGGTAGATGCAGCTGTGGTCGATGATGCGAAACACGCGCTTGGCGCGCGCGGGCTGAATCGCGTGGTAGAGCGTGGAGGCTAGGTATTCGAGAATAATGCTGACGCCATAGACAATTGCCGCGGCCATGTGGGCCGGGCCTCCGCCGCGCAGGGCGGCGAATACGATCAGGAGCACCAGGCCCGCGATACCCAGCAGGCAGCCGACACCATGGGTGACGGAGTTCATGATCTCCTCGCCCACCGTGTAGTGTGGAACGGCCGCGGTCTTGGGTCGCGGCTTAGAACTGTCGCTCGAATCGGACATGCCGGTTACATCCTCCAACGTAAAGAGTTCTCAACACTATATCAAAGCGTCTAGGTACGTGCGAAATTTGCACCATACGTGACCCTTTGTTTACCCATTCTTTGTCTGTTGACGCATCAACGGCGAACGTCCATAATGCGCTTGCATTAAATGTTGATGTATTAACATCTTATAGGAAAGCTTCTTATGTCTCAAAACGCACGTTCCCATCGAAAGCTCAAGATAGCCTGCATCGTTGCACTGGTGGCTGTCGTTGCGCTGCTCGGATTTGCCGGCAACTTTCTGTTTGACTTTGCGCTGAATCCCCGCGCGCCATACACCATGAAGATGATGCAGGATAGCAAGAACGACAAAGAAGGTGAGCAGCCGGATGCCGAGGATACCGAGGCGCGGGCATGGTTTAAAGAGAACCGCAAGAGCAGCAGCCTCACCGCAGATGACGGAACCGAGCTCGCCGCCTGGTATTTTGCTGCCTCGGAGAACACCCACGATTACGCCGTCTGCCTGCATGGATATACCAACGAGCCCATCGGTATGGCCCGATACGTCAAGCGATTCCACGACCGCGGCATGAACGTGCTCGCGCCTGCCGCCCGCGCCCACGAGCGCTCCGGCGGCGACTATATCGGCATGGGCTGGCCCGAGCGCCTCGATATCGTCGCATGGATCGAGCAAATCGTTCAGGCTGACCCCCAGGCGCGCATCCTAGTCTTTGGCGAATCGATGGGCGCAGCAACCGCCATGAACGTCGCGGGGGAATCTCTGCCTGCAAACGTGAAATGCATTATCGAGGACTGCGGTTATACGAGTGTTTGGGACGAGTTTTCCCTGCAGCTCAAGGACGTGTTCGGCCTGCCCAGCTTTCCCTTGCTCGATGTAGCAAACTTGGTGTGCAACGTGCGCGCGGGCTACGACTTTCATAAGGCGAGCAGCGTGGAGCAACTCAAACACGCGACGGTTCCCATGCTGTTTATCCACGGCGACCAGGACACCTTTGTGCCGTACGACATGCTCGACCAAAACTACGACGCGTGCGCCAGCAAGGTCAAGCAAAAGCTCACTATCCATGGCGCCACCCACGCCAAGAGTGCGCAAGTTGACCCCGAGCTCTACTGGAATACGGTCGACGACTTCCTCGACGAGTATTTTTAGGCAAAAAGCAACGTCTGGGGTTTTGTTGCCAAAAATCGGTTTGTAGTCGGCGGTATTCGATTTTTCACCGCACTTCTGAAAAGCCGCCCGCAAGCGTTGTGCTCGTGGGCGGCTTTTGCTCAACTTACGCTATAAAGGCGCTTATTTTGTCCAATAGCTAGGCGCTACTTGACCTCGATGAGCTCATACTCGCTCGTGCCCAGGCCAATCTTCTCGGCGTGCGCGATGCACACGCGCCAGTCGGTGTCGGGATGCGTGATGCAGAAGGGATCCTTGGCCTGCTCGCCCTCCAGATGCTCGTGGTTGTGCTCCATCTTGGCCGCGCTATCGGTGAGTTCGGTGTTGGGCAGCGGCTCGGAT
>CAJMPK010000124.1 GCA_905215205.1 uncultured bacterium
TCTCCCAGTACAGGCCGATCTCGGGATAGCCCTCGCGATGAGCGACGCGAGCCATGGCCAGGTACATACCGACCTCGGAGCACTCGCCCTCAAAGTTGGCGCGCAGATCGGCAACGATGTCCTCGGAGACGCCCTCCATCTTGGCGACGCCCACGACGTGCTCGGCAGCCCACTCGAGCTGGCCCTCCTCCTGCTTCAGGAAACGAGAACCGGGAACGCCGCACTGGGGGCACTTGAAGTCCTCGGGCAGCTGGTCGCCGTCGAATTCTTCCACATAACCGCAAACGGGGCAAACAAACTTCATGATTCGATCCTTTCGATCGATGGCGATGGTGCGCTCGTCCGGTCCCGTAAGGGCCCTCTCCGGACGTGCGTCTTGACGGGTTCTATTATCCATAAATGCAACCAAATGTGAAGCCTATTAGGAATGATTTTTAATAAAACAATTTTGAGATATGAAGATGTTGATTGATTAACGATTGGCAGGCCGTCTTTGACCGCCGCTGAGTACAATCGGTCGAGCAAATGTTGACCAATCAACAAATGAGGGAGTTTCCTTTATGCATCTAGCCCATCGTGCCTGGTGCCGAACATATCAGACGGTTTTTCGCATTGCATTGCCGATCCTGCCCTATACCGAGCCGCGCATTTTGGAGCATGCCGAGGATGTGCCCGCGGTGCTTCAAAAGCGCTCGATCCAGAAGGTCCTTATCGTGACAGACCCTGGTATTGCACGTTTGGGGCTCACGACACCACTCGAGCGTGCGCTTACCGCTCAGGGGATTGGCGTTACGGTCTATGCCGAAACGCGTGCGAACCCCATGGTCTCAAACGTGGAGGAAGCGGCGTCCCTGTATCGAGAGAGCGCCTGCCAGGCCATTATCGGCTTTGGCGGAGGATCAGCCATGGACTGCGCCAAGGGCGTGGGCGCACGCATCGCGCAGCCAAACAAGCCCATCAACAAGATGCGTGGCCTGTTGCGCGTTCACCGTCTCCTGCCGTTGCTCATCGCGGTTCCCACTACCGCCGGTACGGGAAGCGAAGTCACGCTCGCAGCGGTTATTACCGACGACGAGACGCACTATAAGTACCCCATTAATGACTTTGTGCTCATCCCGCGTTTTGCGGTACACGACCCCGAGTTTACGCGCGGGTTGCCGGCGTCCATT
Organism: uncultured bacterium; assembly: GCA_905215205.1. Lineage (GTDB taxonomy): Bacteria > Actinomycetota > Coriobacteriia > Coriobacteriales > Coriobacteriaceae > Collinsella. Next base: position 1,170 of record CAJMPK010000124.1, read on the forward strand.
ACGGGGCAGACGGGTATGGATGCCCTGACGCATGCTGTCGAGGCCTTTATCGGCCGTAGCACCACGCCCTACACGCGCAAGATGGCGCGTCAGGCGGTCCAGCTCATCCGCGACAATTTGCTCGAGGCCTATGAGCATGGCGACGACATGCGTGCGCGCCGCAATATGCTTTCGGCGGCGTATAAGGCAGGCGTTGCGTTTACCCGCTCCTATGTCGGATATGTGCATGCCATCGCGCATAGTCTGGGCGGCCGATACGGAATTCCGCACGGTTTGGCCAACGCGATCATCCTGCCGCACATGCTTCGCGCTTATGGTGACGCCGCCGCCCCCAAGCTTGCCGATCTTGCTCGCATGGCGGGCATTGCGCCGGCTACCGCGCAGGACAGTCTTGCGGCCGAGGCCTTTATCGATTGGGTCGACCGCATGAACGAGGCCCTGGGAATCCCCAAATATGTCTCAGGTATTCGCCGCTCCGATATTCCGCAAATGGCGGCACATGCCGATGCCGAGGCCAATCCCTTGTACCCCGTTCCTCTTTTAATGGACCGCCTGGAGCTCGAGCATATGTACGAAGTTGTTGCAGGTGGTATGTTTGAGGACGAGAACTAGGAGGTTGCCATGAACACCGAGGAAATTGCGCGCATCGTCGGCGATCAGCGCACCTACTTTAAGACGCACGCTACGTTTGATGTCGATGCTCGCCGCCGCGCCCTCGTGCGCCTGCGCGAGGCGGTGCGGGCACGCGAGACCGATATCGCCCATGCGCTCAAGACCGATTTGGGTAAGTCGCATGACGAGGCATATATGTGCGAGATCGGCACGTCGCTTTCCGAGATTCGCCATCAGATTGCGCATATGACCCGATGGAGCCGCCCGCGCCTGCGCCCCTGCGACCTCGCCAATGCCATTAGTGTGTGCAAAACGCAAGCCGTGCCCTATGGCGTCACGCTCATTATGGCTCCGTGGAACTACCCGTTTTTGCTAACACTCGAGCCGCTCGCCGGCGCCCTTGCCGCGGGTAACACCGTGGTCATCAAGCCGAGTGCCTATGCGCCGGCTTCGAGCGCGGTGCTCAGGCAGATTTGCGAGGAAGCATTTGATCCGCGTCTGGTAACGGTCGTCGAAGGCGGGCGTGCCGAGAACGAGGCGCTGCTCGATGAATGCTGGGACAAAATCTTCTTTACCGGAAGCGTTCCGGTCGGCAAGCTCGTCATGGAGCGCGCGAGCAAAAACCTCACGCCTGTGACGCTTGAGCTGGGCGGAAAGAGTCCCTGCATCGTGGATGCGACGGCAAACTTGAAGGTCGCGGCACGGCGTATCGCCTTTGGTAAATGGCTCAACGTGGGGCAGACCTGTGTAGCGCCCGACTATCTGCTGGTCGATACACGCGTGCACGACGAGTTGCTGGGCCTCATCAAGGAAGAGGTCCGTCGCATGTTTGGCGAGCACCCGCTCGACAACGAGGATTACGGGCATATCGTCAACGCCAAGCATTTCGCGCGCGTGCGCGGGCTGATCGACCCCGATAAGGTTGTGCTGGGAGGCACGGCGCGCGAGTCGTCGCTCAAGATTGAGCCGACGATCCTAGACGGCGTGACCTCCGATGACGCCGTGATGCAGGAGGAGATTTTCGGCCCCATCTTGCCGGTGCTGACGTTTGAGAGCCTGGATGAGGCCGAGACGTTTATTACGGATCGGCCGACGCCGCTGGCCCTGTATATCTTTAGCCAGGATCGCGCGGTTCAGCAGCGCTTTGTGCGCTACGTGCCTTTTGGCGGCGGCTGCGTTAACGACACCATCATGCACTTGGCTACGAGCCATATGGGCTTTGGCGGCATGGGTGCGAGCGGTATGGGACAGTACCATGGCCGCGAGAGCTTCGATACGTTTAGCCACAAGAAGAGTATCGTGAACAAGGCAACCTGGCTGGATGTGCCATTCCGCTATGCCCCCTACGCAAGCTGGAAGCACAAGTTCGTGCGCATGTTTGTGCATTAGAAAAGGGCGCAGGTAATACGAACAAGTGTTCCTATTACCTGCATTTTGCGTTAGACTACTGTTATGGAGCACGGATGGGCCAACTCCCTTTAGAAGGGATTTGGTATGAACGTAAGCGATGTTATTTCGTTATTGGCGTTGTTGATTGCGGCTATCGAACTCGGTCTGTTTATCGGCCGAATGAAATAGCCGCCCCCGCGTAAGCGAAGACGGCCACTTCTCACGATGAAAACGTGTATCGGAGTTGGCAAGACCCGCGGCAACGGGTGCCATCCGTGTTCCTATCTTATCTGCAAGCGTTCTGTCGCGCAAGCGTTGAGGCAAACGATTGAAGGACGCAGACAGGATGTATTTGTGTCCGCACGGGACCGTAGACTTCTCAATAAGGTTACACACCGGTTTATCCGGCCGTTAGAGGAGCTGCCATGTACGAGCCTTCACGTGTTCTTCTGTCGTTTCACATCGCAGGATTTCAATATGCCGACGGCGCTTTGGTCCTAGGCGATCTTAAAGCGGGCGATAAGCTGACGCTGTGTGCCGAGCGCGATAACCCTCATGACCCCGAGGCAGTTGCGATCTACTATGGCAAGACCAAGCTTGGCTATGTTCCGGGAAACGAGGCCGGCCCGCTGTCCTTGATGATGTATTACGGCCACGAGGACGTATTTGAGGTCCGTGTGCAGCAGGTTGCTCCCGAGCGCAGCCCGTGGCATCAGGTACGCGTTGGGCTCTATGTGGTGGATGCTCGCTAGTCGGCAATGGAGGCTGCCATGTTTGATGACGATGACCTGTTCGATCTGACAGATGATCCGTTTGAGTGGGATATGCTACTCGATGACGATGAGTTGGAGCAGGACCGTAGGAAACGGCAGGACAAGAAAACTCAGAGTGACGCTTCGAAAAAGCAAGATAAACGCCGTCGAGGTCTGTTCGGCGGGCTCTTTGGCTAACCGACGCGCCAGAGCGTCTGTATACTAGGCACGTGTTAGACGCGTTGCGAAATGAGGACACAGACGATGATGTGGTTTACCGCCGACCTGCACCTGGGCGATACGAATATCTTGCACGACATGGATCGGCCGTTTGATTCGGTCGAGGAGATGAACCGCAAGGTCATCGATGCCATCAATGAGTGCGTGGCTGCGGACGACCGCCTCTATATCCTGGGAGACTTTACGTATCGCTTGCCCATGGCGGAGGCGGTGCGCCTGCGCGAGCGTATCGAATGCAAGAATGTGACGCTCATCCGCGGTAACCATGACGGCGACTGGGAAGATTCCGACGTACCGCAGATTTGGGAAGACGTGCGCGATTACCTGGAGATTGCTCCCGGCTATGCCAAGGGTCATCGTCTGGTGATGAGCCACTACCCCATGCTCAGCTGGAACGGCAAGGCACGTGGCGCCATTATGCTGCATGGGCATATCCACAGCAGGGGTGACCGCACCAACGCACGCAACCGCGATCGCGAGCGCCCCATTTACCGCTACGATGTGGGCCTCGACGCCAATGACTACAAGCCCGTAAGTCGTGATCAAATCCTCGGCTATTTTGGACTGTAATTCTCGGACCACCACAAAGGGGACAGGCACCTTTGTGGTGGTTCTGGCGCCGTTGCCATTATGGCGG
>CAJMPK010000125.1 GCA_905215205.1 uncultured bacterium
ACAACCGAGCCGATCTCGATGGTGTTCTTGCTGCGGTTGAAGTTGGGCAGCTCGTGGATGTCGATACCGACGCCGTGGCCCAGGCCATGGTTGTAGTAATCGCCATAGCCGGCATCGCCGATGATCTTCTTGGATAACTTGAAGATGTCGTTGCCCTCAACGCCAGGATGGATAGCGGCGACGCACTCCTCGTGCGTACGGCGCACGAGCGCATACAGGTCGAGCTGCTCCTGCGTGGGCTCGCCCATCACGACGGTGCGCGTCATATCGGAACGATAATCGCAGTAGCCCGCGCCGTAATCCATGAGAACGAAATCGCCCTTCTCGATGACGCGGTCGCTCGGCACGGCATGCGGGTTGGCGGTGTTGGGACCGCTCGCCACGATGGAGCCGAAGGCAAGGCTGTCAGCGCCGTTGGCGAACATAAAGTTCTCGAGCTCGTTGCGAACCTGCTTCTCGGTCATACCGGGCTTAATAAAGCCGAGCATGTGCTGGAAGGCGGCATCGGTGATCGACTGCGCATGGCGCATGAGCTCGATCTCCTCGGCATCCTTGATGGCGCGCATCTTGCGGATGTCGTCGTGCATCAGCGGCAGCATGCAGGCGACGGAACGGTCCTCCAGGCCGCGCTGAATACCCTGGTAGAAGTTAATCTGCATATCGTCCTCGACAGCGCAGACACGGCACTTGTTAGCCGCAATCTTGCCGGCGACCCAGCCGGGGATGGTACCCTTGTCCATGTCGTAGACCCAGGGGCTGCCGGCGGGCGTGTTCTCCTCAAAGCTGTTGAGGTAGCGCGAGTCGGTGTGGAACAGGCACTGGTCGGCCGTAATAAACGCAGCGTGCGGGAACTCGAAGGTGTAGTCGAAGACGCCCTTAACGCCCGTAAGCCAACGAAGGTTGGCCTCGTCGCGCACCACGATGGCGTCGTAGCCACGCTCGGCCATCAGGACACGGACACGCTCGATACGACCGGCAGGACCGGCAGCAAACTCAGACATGCAGATTCCTTTCTTGTTGTCTCTATATAGACGGGACGGGTCTCAACCGAACGATGGAATCGCATGCGATCCGCAACCGATTGAAAACCCGCCCCTCAACATGATACGAAAGACGATGGATGTCAATAAATCTTAGAGAAGTTCTTTACGAGAAGCCAAGTAGGCGTGAGCATGGCGCTCAAGAACCTCGTCCTCAACGTTCGTTAGGCGAATGGCGCCGAGTGCCGCGGGCAGCGGCAGCATGCTGCGGTTTGAGCGCGCGAACTGCTGTCTGCGGAACTCCTCGATATATGCGGCAGGCTCCAGATCGAAGGCAAGTTCCTCGATACCAAAGTCCTCCAGACAGTCATCGACCTCAAAGACGTAATCGATATCGAAGTCGCAGGCGTCGTGGGCAAGGCGCGCCTCAAAGCGCATGCCCTCGGACAACAGCTGGTAGGCAGGGACCTGCGAAGCGGCATCGCCCAAGCAAGCGCGCAAGGTACGCTCCCCCGTCTTGCCAAAATCGAGCGCATGGCGGGCGCTCGGGTTCGTGGCCATCAGTACGTCCTTGCGAGCAGTCTGAGACCATTGAACGGCATTGACGAGCGCGACCTCCTCGCCCGCGAGAATCTCGGGGACGGTCTCAATAAACTGATTCCAGCGGGACTTGCTGCTCGAAAGCATGGTGCCAACAAGTACCGCATAGCCGAACTTGAGGTCCTCGGGGTCCGCCTCGCGAACAAGATCGAGGTCACACACGACCAAACCCGGTTCGGGACGGAACGCGATAGCGGGAAGCGCATTGGCCGACGAGGCGACAAGCGGCTTCATGGTCGTCGCGACCGTGAGCATGGCGTCGAAGGTCGTCGGCAGCAGCGCGCACTCGGTTCGGCCACACCACTGGTTGGCGCACCAGCTAACAACCGAGCAGGTTGCGGCATCGCCAACGGCGACAACCAGATCGTCGCAGGTAACGCCGTTGGCAGACAGGGCGCCAAAGATAGCATCAGCATCGGCCAGCGTGGCACCAGCAGGCGAAACCTCGAGGACTAGCGGCGACACGGCAAAACCGGCGTCGACCAGCGCATGCTCGACGACTTCACCAAAACGCTCGGATGTGGCGGTGTTCCAAACGACCATCGCGCGCTTAGGCTTGCCCACGGCCGAGGCAAACATACGCGACAGCTCATCGAACGCACCCAATCCGACACGGACATCGACGCTGCGGTTTTGGAAATTGATCAGTTGACGGCGAATCATAGCAGCCCACGCTCCAAAAGCATCTCGGCACAAAGGTAGGAAACGTCCTCGAAGGACTTGTTGCGAATATCAAGGGTAAGGTCGGCAGCCTGGCGATACAGCGGACGGCGATGCTCAAACAGGCGCGCGGCATGCTCAGGCGAGCGGAAATCGGGGCGCGTGTCGGACCGACGAATCTGGCGAATCGAATCCTCGAAGTCGCCCTCGAGGTACACGCACGTACCCATTTCGTGCATCAGCTCAATATTCACCGGTGTCTCGACGATACCGCCCCCGCACGAAACCAACAGGCTGCGCTCACTTTGGAGCGAACGGAGCGCCGAGGTCTCGAGCTCGCGAAAACGATCCTCGCCCTCGGTCTCAAAAATCTCGGTTACCGACTTGCCGCAACGGCGCACGACCAGGCGGTCGGTATCGATAAAACGCCGCTTGAACATGGTGCCGACGTTGCGCGCGAGCGTCGACTTGCCCGCGCCCAAAAAGCCGATAAAGAAGATATGGTCGCAGCCGTGTTTGGTGTGCTGGGACATAGCGAGACCTATTCCTCGCAGGGAAGGTCGCGCAGGGCCCGGCGCTCAAAGATACGGAAGATCTGCGTATACCACAGGTCCTGCGTGGCCTGCGGCTTTACCAAAATCGTGTCGACGCCGGCAAAGTTACCGCTCCACACGTCCGTGTACAGCTGGTCACCGATCAGCACGGCCTCATCGGCCGTGGCGCCCAGACGCTTAAGACCGGCCTTGAGGGCAAAGGGCGCGGGCTTCATGGCATGGCTGATGGCCTCGAGACCCAGCTCGCGCGCCGACGCCATGACCTGGTCGCGATGCCAGTTGTTGGACACCATGCACAGCTTAAAGCCCTTGGTGCGAGCGGCGTCGAGCCAAGCGGAGACCGCAGCGGGAACCTGCTCGGTATCACGCGGCACCAGGGTGTTATCGCGGTCGAGCAAAATAGCGCGCTTGCCGTCGGCCCAAAGGGCATCGAGATCGATGCGGTCGACCGAGGCAATATATCGTTTGGGGCTGAAAATCCTCATGTTTAATTCCAAGACTGTTGGTGCTCTTCGTAGGTCTGCGAGAAATACTCCTCGTCCTGCGTAATGTAGAAATACAGGTCATCGGAGTCGGTCGGCTCAAGCGTGGCCTTGAGTGCCTCGAGCGACGGAGAGCAGATGGGCGTGGGCGGAAGGCCCTCGTGCTTATAGGTGTTATACGGACTATCGCTCTGCAGGTCGTCGGCGGTAACCTCGCCACCGGTGACATACATCATGGTCGCATCGCTATTGAGGTAGCGCAGACCGTCGAGCTTGCCGGCAAGACGGTTGTAAAACACCGAGGCCACATGCGCACGCTGCTCTGCGTTGAGGCCCTCGCGCTCAACGATGGAAGCGAGATTGATGATGTCGTAATCGGACATTTCCACGCCGTAGCGCTCTTTGATCTTAGCCTCGCAACCGGCAAAATCGAGCGATTTGTACTCGGCGCTGAACTGATCGAGCATGGCGCGGATGACGTCATCGGCGCTCGGTTTCTTGCCCAGCGAGTAGGTCTTGGGAAACAGGAAACCCTCGAGCGAATCGTTCGCAGCGCCTTTCAGGAACGGATAGTCGTTCACATAATTGCTGGCCTTCGCCTGGTTGAGGAAGTCCTCTTTGGAGATGCTGTCGTAGGCCTGGGCCACGCGGTCGGCAACCTGGTCAACCGTCAGGCCCTCGGGGATCGTCAACGCATCGGAGCCGGCATTGGGTCCCTCAATAAGCTGCTGGACGACCTTGGTCGCATCCATCAGCGTCGTAAACGAGTACGTGCCAGGTTTAAGCGACATGTCCGCGTTGAGCTTTTTGACCGCCGCGTAGTAATCCTTGGGATTCTCGACAATATGGTTCTCGGAGAGAATCGAGGCGATCGTGTCGCCCGAGGCGCCATCGGGAATCGTAACGGTAACCTGCTGGCCAGCGGTGACGCTTGCGCCCTCCCCGCCCAGCAAGCCCTTGACGGCCGGTACGGCGAAGAAGGCGATAACAGCGAGAAAGATCACCGCAACCACAGCGCCGATAATCATAGGCACCGGCGAGTTTTTCTTTTGGGCGCCGCGCCGAGCATGCGTGTTATAGCTCGAACGCGCGGCCGGAGCCACGCCATGCGTGCCGCGAGTGTGATGCGCGTGCGATTGAGGTGCCTGTGCGCGCTGGGTGGGCGTCTGCTGCTTAAAGCGGGCGCCGCCTGCAGGCTGGGCTGAACGGGCAGTAGGCTGCTGAGCAGGACGAGCAACAGACTGCTGGCCCGGACGCTGAGCGGGCTGTGCAGACCGAGAGGAGGGGTGCGCCGGACGTGCGGCAGGTTGGGTCGCGCGCTGGGTCGGCTGCACCGGACGCTGACCGGACGACACAGTGTGCGATGCAGGCTGTCGTGTACGATTCGGCTGGCGCGAATCGGAAGCGCTAGACATGCGAGACCTCCTCGTTTTTGCGATCGAGCCATGTCTGCAAGAACAGGCTGGCAGCAATCATGTCGATCTTGCCCCTCATCTGCTTTTCGTTGAGTCCCTGCTCGCGCA
>CAJMPK010000126.1 GCA_905215205.1 uncultured bacterium
GGGGCGCGCGGATAAACGTCAGCGGCACTTCACCGTCGATGCCGGCTACCTGTCCCTTGGTTCGAAAGCTGCCGAGCTGTCTGCCGTAGGCATTGCGCTCGACAAGTACATCCATGGTTGCCAAACGCGGCGTGCCCTTATCGTCATGGGCGGCAAGGTCGTGAGCCAGCAGAATCAGGCCGGCGCAGGTGCCCAGGACGGGCATGCCTTCAGCGATACGGGCACGAAGCTCCTCGAGCATGCCCAACTCATCAAGCAGCTTCCCTTGAACGGTAGACTCGCCGCCGGGAAGTACCAGACGGTCAAAGTTCTGCTTTAAATCAGCCGCCTGCCTCAGCTCAATACAACGTGCGCCCAGCTCCGACAGCCTCGCCTCGTGCTCGGCAAAAGCGCCTTGGACCGCCAACACGGCGACCGTTTGGTCTGCATAATCGCTCATGTGCGACCCTTTCTGCCGGACTAGCGCCCGCGCTCCTCCATGATAATCTCGATCTCGTCGGCGTTGATGCCCACCATAGCCTCGCCCAGGTCCTCCGAAAGCTCGGCGATGAGCTTGGCATCGGTGAAGTTTGCCACGGCCTTGACGATGGCTGCGGCGCGCTTGGCAGGGTCGCCACTCTTAAAGATGCCCGAGCCGACAAAGACACCCTCGGCGCCCAGCTGCATCATCAGCGCGGCGTCGGCGGGGGTCGCTACGCCGCCGGCGGCAAAGTTCACCACGGGAAGCTTGCTCGTGGCATGAACCTCGCGTACCAGCTCGACCGGAACCTGCAGTTGCTTGGCTGCCTCAAAGAGCTCATCATCGCGCAGGGCAACAACGTCGCGGATTTGCTTTTGGATCTTGCGCATGTGACGCACAGCCTGAACGACGTCGCCCGTACCCGGCTCGCCCTTGGTGCGAATCATCGTGGCGCCTTCGGCAACACGGCGCAACGCCTCGCCCAGGTCGCGGGCACCGCAAACAAACGGCACGTCAAACTGGGTCTTGTCGATATGGTAGACATCATCTGCAGGGGAGAGAACCTCGGACTCGTCGATGTAATCGATCTCGATGGCCTGCAGGACCTGCGCCTCGACGATGTGACCGATGCGGCACTTGGCCATAACAGGGATGGAGACGGCCTCTTGGATGCCCTTGATCATCTTGGGGTCGCTCATGCGCGAGACGCCGCCTGCGGCTCGGATGTCGGCCGGAATGCGCTCGAGTGCCATGACGGCGCAGGCGCCCGCCTCCTCGGCGATGCGTGCCTGCTCGGGCGTGGTGACGTCCATGATGACGCCGCCCTTGAGCATCTGCGCGAGCTCGCGATTGAGTTTGACGCGATCGGCCTTGCTGGTCTGTTCTGCCATGGTTGCTCCCTTGGTTGGCATGTGCATTGCTTGACGGAACATCCTATCGGGGAGCTGGGTATGGCGAAATACTCAGTTTTCGAGATAATTACAAGGTCAGACTAATACCAGATTGAACGGTTCGATATGGTCAGGTGGCAAATTCATGCTTGACTACAATTTGGAAAAACGCGGCGAGGCATCGCTCTATGAGTATATTTACCAGCAAATTCGAGATGATATTGTTGCTGGCTGTATTGCGGCGGGGGAGCATCTGCCGTCTAAGCGCGCCTTTGCCAGTCATCTGGGAATCAGTGTCATTACCATCGAGAATGCATATAGCCAGTTGCTTGCCGAGGGCTATATTTGCTCAATGCCGCGGCGTGGCTACTACGCTTGTGAGCTTCCGGATGCACCGGTTTTGGCTTCGGCTGCGGAGGGCATCGACCGAGATGCCGCCTCTGCGGGTCCCAGCGCGCATGATGTCAACGGACAGGTCGAGCGATTCGATGCGCTCTCTCCTTCCGCTTTGGAGGCGGCGCGGCTTTGGCAAAGCGCACTGCGGGCGACGCTGGCATCCGAAGACGAGCGCGAGATCTTTTCGCCCGCACCGGCACAGGGCACCGCTCGGCTACGACGCGCAATTGCTCGCCATCTGCGCGGGACAAGGGGTATGAATGTCGATTCCGACAACATTGTTATCGGCGCGGGCGCCCAGCTGCTCGATACCATGTTGGTTCAGTTGCTTGGCGCTGACAAGGTGTATGCCGTTGAGGACCCGGGCTATTTACGTCTGACGCGCATCTATCAGGCTATGGGCTGCAAAGTTCGACATATCCCGTTGGATGACGACGGCGTGGACCTGAGCGCTCTGCAGAAAACCGGGACCGATGTTCTTCACTTGATGCCGTCTCATCAGTATCCGACCGGCCTTGTGACGAGCATTGCGCGGCGCTATGCGCTGCTGAGCTGGGCCGCCGAGCGACCAGGTCGGTATCTCATCGAAGATGACTTTGATTGTGAGTTTCGCCTTGCCGGCAAGCCGATTCCCGCGCTCGCGTCGATCGATGCCGCCCAGTCGGTTATCTACACCAACACGTTTTCGAAGAGCCTTTCATCGGCGTTGCGTTTGGCATATATGGTTTTGCCCGATGAGCTGATGGAACGGTTTAGGCACAACCTTGGTTTTTACGCCTCGTCGGTGAGCTCTGTTGACCAGGTTGCTTTGGCGCGTTTGCTGGAATCGGGTGATTACGAGCGACACGTGAACCGCGTGCGCGTTCGTGCTCGCGAGGCGCGTGATGGCCTGATGGCGCTTGTGCGGAAGGTATTTCCGGCAGGAGAGGTCTCGATCGAGCATGCAGACGCGGGCCTTTACTGCACTGTGATTGCGGAGTGCGGAACGGGCGGAAGCTCTTTTGCGCGGGCCCTTACGCGCTCGAGTATCCCTTTTGTCGATATCAGTGACTGTTATTGGTGTGCCGATGGCGCATCTGTCCCTGAAAACTCAAGTCAAATTCTTGTTCAGTATGACGATTTGAGTCCAAAAGCGCTAAATACCTTGGAATCGCAGCTAATGGGAGCACTCTGCAACCTAAGTGAGTAGACTTTTGGAACTTTGGCGACCAGGCAGTTTTGTAACAAGCTATCTACCTGCGTTTTTGAAAAGCAGGATGACCGGGCTGCTCGGGATGTTCAAAAAAGTCTACTCACTTGTCGCGCAAAGCTTCTGCATGAGAAAAAAATGGGGTTTTCAACAGAACTTCGTCCAGCTCTCGGCAAGCTTTTGGCCAGTTGGGGAGGGCTGTTGAAAACTTAGCAGTCCGTTCGGTGCCATTTTTGGTGCGTTCGCGCCAATGCGTGACTGACTGGGTTGAAATTCGTGTTTTCCTGTGCCTATGAAGGATCTACTTTGTGACATATCGGCTTTTAGATACTGGCGTTTGCCCCCTCAAGTCCGCGCTTTGTGTCCGCCGCTTCCACGGCCGGAAGAAGACCGGCAGCGATATGATCTCGCCCGTAACCCGACTGCTGCGGTTGCGCTCGGCTTTCCGTTGTATACATTGGTTCGGTCGAGAAACAAGCGGACTTGTCCTACCAGCATTAGGCAGCGGCTGTTCCTTGGTGAGCCCCCCAGGGAATCCGTGCTGGAAACGGAGCATGGATTTTTGATTACGTCTCCTCTACTGACGGCATTCATCATGTCGCGGCATCTGACGGATCTTCAGCTTCTTTTTGTGTTGGCGGAGATGTGCGGCCTGTTTGCGGTGTGTGCTCTGCCGGCGGCACTTGAGGCGGAGCTTACGCGTGCAATTGATTCGGGCGCGATTTCGACGACGTTGGGTTGGGTGCGCTGCCCGTCCGAGGACGGCACCGCTTCAAATTTATGGCGTCGAGACGCTTTGGTTTTGGGCAGAGACCTTGACCGTTTTTGTTCAGATGTTTGCGGGATGCGTTACGGCAATAGATTTATGGCGGTATCGCAACTCGTTCCATTGGGTGCCGCGTCGCCTTTTGAGGTCGAGGCGTTTTTGCTACTTGCACTGCCGCGATCCCTGGGAGGCGAAGGTTTTTGCGACATAGAGCTTAATGTTGAAGTGATGCTAGGAACAAGTGCTCGAGCGATTGTGGGAAAGTCCCGTGTATATATCGACCTACTTCTTTCTTCACCGGACGGTAGGCGACAGGTGGCCATTGAATGTCAGGGAAAGGCCTCGCACGGACGCGCAGGGGATGGCTTGCGTGACGCTGACCGCATGACAGCCCTTCAGGCCATGGGCTACGATGTACTTCTCCTGACACACAGACAGATATCCGATGAGGATAGATTCCGCGCGATCGTTAAGGCCGTATGCAGGATGCTCGATGCTGAATATCGTGATAAAAGCTCAGATGAGCAAAGGGCTGAGACATTACTCAGGTCTGAACTATTCGTTGACTGGACAAAATTGGGAGTAATCGACGGAAAGATGCCCGTTAGACACAAAACAGCTCGATCGTGGACGGCCGCGGTTCTAAGTGAGTAGACTTTTGACACTTTGGCGACCAGGCCGTTTTGCAACAAGTCATTTACCTGCGGCTTTATAAAGCAATATGGATGGCGTGCTCGGCAAGTTCCAAAAAGTCTACTCACTTAGTTTTTGACGAGAAACCTATGCCGAAGGCGGTCCTATTTCAGGGAGTTAACAAGTTTGTGAGGCACGAAAAAGGCCCGAACCATGTGGTCCGGGCCTTATAAAGCTAGAGAATGTCTCTCAGGCAGTCGGCTTAGCCAAAGTAGCGCTTGAGCAGGCCGGCGAAAGCCTTGCCGTGGCGGGCCTCGTCGCGAGCCATCTCGTGCACGGTGTCGTGAATGGCATCAAGGCCAGCGGCCTTGGCGCGCTTGGCAAGATCGGTCTTGCCGGCGGTTGCGCCGTTCTCGGCCTCAACGCGCATCTCGAGGTTCTTCTTGGTGGAGTCGGTCA
>CAJMPK010000127.1 GCA_905215205.1 uncultured bacterium
CGCCGTTGGTGACCACGTACTGCTTGTCGCGGTGGAACATGTACTGGGCCTTCAGCGCTTGCTGCAGGTGGTTGACCAGCTGGCCGGAGAGATCGGCATAGATGTCATCGATACCCAGGCGGCGCTCGATCTTCTTAAGGCCGCGCTCGGTGGCGGCGATGGTGTGCTTGGCCTCGTCCATGACGTAGTCGCCCGTGGGCTCGACGTCCTCGGTGGCGGTGAGCATGTCGTGCGACACGTCCTCGCCGCGCTCAAGGCCACGCACGGCACGCGCGAAGTCCTTGTAGGTACTGGCGGACTTGGTGCCAGCGCCCGAGATGATCAGCGGGGTGCGGGCCTCATCGATCAGGATGGAGTCAACCTCGTCGACGATGGCGTAGTTGTGACCGCGCTGCACGCGCTGCTCGGGACGGGTAACCATGTTGTCGCGCAGGTAATCAAAGCCGAACTCGGAGTTGGTACCGTAGGTAACGTCGGCCTGGTAGGCCGGGCGCTTGAGCTCGAGCGGCATGTTGTTCTGGAGCAGACCGACGGTCATGCCCAGGTACTTATAGATGCGGCCCATCCACTCGGAGTCGCGCTTGGCAAGGTAATCGTTGACAGTAACGACGTGCACGCCCCTGCCGGCAATAGCGTTGAGATAGCCGGCCAACGTGGAGACGAGGGTCTTACCTTCGCCGGTCTTCATCTCGGCGATGTGGCCCTCGTGCAGTGCCATGGCGCCAATGAGCTGCACGTCAAAGTGGCGCATACCCATGGTGCGCTTGGAAGCCTCACGCACGGTGGCAAAGGCCTCGGGGAGCATGTCGTCGAGCGACTCGCCGTTGGCGTAACGCTCGCGGAACTTATCGGTCTGGCCGCGGAGTTCCTCCTCGGTCATCTTCTCAAACTGGGGCTCAAGACCGTTGATCTGGTCGACGATCTTGTAGTAGCGCTTAAGGTCCTTATCGGATCCAAAGGACAGCAGCTTTGACATGAATCCCATGTGGTTTTCCTTTTTGGCCATCGCCCACGCCGTGCAGCTGCGGGCGAGTTAAACACAGATGATTGTACTTTAGCCAAACAAGGCGCAGCCTATACGGTCGACCTCGACCGCCACGTAATAACTACGACCAACCTGCCACAATGGAACAGGTTAATTTTGGCAGGTTTTATCTGGGCAAACGCTGCCTCTCTGCCATTTGGCGCAATGGGGGCAGGTTGGTTTGCACCAATAAAAAGAAAAGGGCCGCGCACCCAAACGGATGCACGGCCCTTATGCCATGAATGCGAGCGATTCCGCGGCGAGCTATTTACTCAGCAGCCTCGGTGGTCTCGGCCTCGGCAGCGGCCTCCTCGACGGGAGCCTCGGCGGGAGCCTCGGCGGCCTGCTTGGCAGCCTCCTCGGCAAACTTAGCAGCACGCTTAGCCTTCTCGGCAGCCTTAGCCTCAGCGGCGGCCTTGCGAGCGGCCTCGGCCTCAGCAGCCTTGGCGGCCTTGGCAGCCTTGGCCTCCTCGGCCTTCTTGAGCTGGGCGGCAGCGGCGCCACCGAACTTGTCGGCGAAGCGCTGGACGCGTCCACCGGTGTCGACGAACTTCTGCTGGCCGGTGTAGAACGGGTGGCACTCGTTGCAAAGCTCGACCTTCATCTCGGGCACGGTAGCGTGCGTCTTGAAGGTGTTGCCGCAGGAGCACGTCACCGTGCACTCGACATACTGGGGATGGATACCCTGCTTCATGGTAGGACTCCTTATTAGTCAGGCGCTGGTTACCGATCAGCGCATAAGGCGTCTTGGTTTCCGACCAAGACAACAAACTCGGCTATGGTACCACGGCGCCGTGCGTCCCACAAAAGGTTCACGGTCTTTGCACCGGAGCGCACGGGCGCATCTGCCTGATCGCGGAGCCAACAGGAACCGCCTGAGCTGTCCAGGGTGCCAAAAATACACCCCGCGAGACAAGCACTCCATGTTGCAGACGTGTAACGCTGCAGCAAAGGTGCCCCTTTTGGCGCCAGACAGGTACAATGATGAACACTGTACCGTAGCGGAGCGCACCCGCGCGCCGCAACCACGCGAAAGGGTTTCCCATGGCCGAGATCTCGTCCTCCCGCATCGTCATCACCGTCCTTGGCAAGAACCGCCCCGGCATCGTCGCCGGCGTCACCCGTGTCCTAGGCGAGGCCAACGTCGACATCCGCGACATCACGCAGTCCATTATCGAGGACATCTTCACCATGACCATGCTGGCCGATACCGCCGAGTCCAAGCTCGACTTCGCCGAGCTGCAGAAGGCCCTGGCCGAGGCCGGCGAGCTTTCGGGCGTCAACGTGTCCATCCAGCGCGAGGACGTCTTTAACTTTATGTACCGCCTGTAGCGAACAAGCCGCTCGGGGCAGCTTGACGTCATATCGTCCAAGCGCGCGGCCCCCAAGCGGACCGGAGAGGAGCGCGTATGGCCTACGACGCCAAGAAAATCTACTACCGCTTCGACGATCACCTGAGCCGCCTGGTTCTGGATTACGAGGCGAGCCGTCAGATTTCGCCCGAAAGCGAAGACCTCTACCACGGCCTGCCGACCGCCCCGTACGACGAAGGCTTGTTCGTAGAGCACAACGTCAAGCGCGGCCTGCGCAATGCCGACGGCTCGGGCGTGGTCGCGGGCCTTACCCGCATCTCGGATGTGCACGGCTACAACAAGGTCGACGGCAAAGTCGTGCCCGATCAGGGCAAACTCACGCTTCGCGGCTACAGCATCGAGGACCTGGTCAACAACGCCCAGGCCGAGGATCGCTACGGCTACGAAGAGGTCGCCTATCTGCTTATCACGGGCTCGCTGCCCACCAAAGAGGAACTCGACGGTTTTTGCGAACGCCTGGGTGCTTTTAGGCATCTGAGCGACGAATACGTCCGCGAGTTCCCCATGACCACGGTGTCGTCGAGCATCATGAATGTGCTTCAGCGCGCCGTGCTGCTGCTCTACGCCTTCGACGCCGAGCCCGACGCCATTACGCCCGAGCACGAAATCGACGTCGCTATCTCCATGCTCGCCCGTCTCCCCCGCATCGCCGCCTTCGCGCATATGGCCTCGGTCGCCAAGCGCCGCGGCTCCGAGGTTCATGTACCGCACCCAACACCCGGCCTCTCCACCGCTGAGACCATCCTGCAGGTGTTGCGCGGCGGCATGGCGTTCACCCGCGACGAGGCCATGCTGCTCGACGTGATGCTTATGCTGCATGCCGAGCACGGCGGCGGCAACAATTCCACGTTTGCCTGCCGCGTGCTGTCCTCCTCGGCCACCGACCCGTATTCCGCCTACGCCGCGGCTATCGGCTCGCTCAAGGGTCCGCGCCACGGCGGCGCCAACGCCAAGGTCGTGTCCATGCACGAGGACATCCGTGCGCATGTCTCCAATTGGGAGGACGAGGACGAGGTCGCAGCCTACCTGGGCAAGATCCTCGACAAGCAGGCCTTCGACGGCACGGGTCTCATCTACGGTATGGGCCACGCCGTCTATACGCTGAGCGACCCGCGTGCCGAGGTGTGCCGTCGTTACGCGCGCACGCTTGCCGCCAAGAAGGACTTGGGCGAGGAGTTCGCACTCATCGAGCGCATCGAGCGCCTGGCACCCCAGGTCATGCGCGACCACGGCATGACCAAGCCCATCTGCGCCAACATCGACCTGTACACGGGCTTTATCTACAAGATGCTCGGCGTGCCCGAGACGCTCTTTACGCCGCTGTTCGCCGTCGCCCGCATGGCCGGCTGGTCTGCGCACCGCATGGAAGAGCTCTTCTGCGCGCACCGTATCATCCGTCCCGCGTATCGCCCGGTTATCGAGCCGCTGGAGTATAAGCCGCTCGCCGATCGCTAGGACGCGGACCGTTATAGAACCCGAGCGTGGCCAGGGCATCACCGCCCTCGGCCACGCTTTTTATGCCAGTAGAAAGGATCGCAGCGAATGATTGTGTTTTCCGATATGGATGGAACGCTGCTGACGAGTGATAAGCAGATGAGCGACGCCACCTGGGCGATGCTCGACGAGCTTGCGCGCCGCGGTATTGAGTTTGTGCCTTGCACGGGGCGCCCGCTGTCGGGTATCTTTGAGCCCATCCTCGCCCACCCCGCCGTACACTACGCGGTCTGCGCCAACGGTGCCAGCGTCTGGCAGCTCGACGACGGTACGCCCACCGATACCTCACGTGCTACGCGCATTTTGAGCCGACCGCTCGACCGCGCCATCGCCCACCGCATCCATAGCATCGCCGCCGGCCACGATGTGACCTTCGATATCTTCGCGGACGGGCAGTGCTTCCTCCCCCGCTCGCTTTACGGGCGCCTGGATGAGTTCTGCGGCGGTGACCCCCACATCGCGGCTTCGCTCAAGCGCACACGAACACTGATTGACATGGATATCGACAGCAAGATCGACGAGGTCGAGACACTCGAACGCATCGCCATGTACTGGCACAACCCGGCCGATCGCGACGCCATCGCGACGGCGCTCGACACGCTCGAAGGCATTGAGGTCACACGTTCGTACGCCATGAATATCGAGGTCATGGGTAAGGGCGCCACCAAGGGAACGGCCCTCACGTGGCTATGTGAGCATCTGGGCGAGCGTCTCGCCGACGCCTGGGCGTTCGGCGACAACATCAACGACATCCCCATGCTGCAGGCAGCGGGCCACGGCATGGCAATGATCAACGCCGAGCTCGAAGACCGCGAGGCCGCCGACGCTATCACCGAATACGACAACGACCACGACGGCGTCGCCCGCACCATCATGGCCGCCCTCGCTTAGTC
>CAJMPK010000128.1 GCA_905215205.1 uncultured bacterium
ACGCAGCGCGCCGGCTTTTCTTTGTTTCGATATCAAAAAGCCCGGTCAGCAGCCGCAGAAGCTACCGACCGGGCAAGCCGTAGGCAATATGGTTGCTGTCGAGCAGCTGCTCAGCTTAGCCCAGCAGGCTTAAGCCCACGGAGACAAACGCCAGGATAACGCCGACGATGGACTCGCCGCCCAGCAGGCCGCTGGCAACGACCAGGCCCTGCTCCTGGAAGGCGGCGTCCTTGGCAGCCTTCTCCTCGTCCGAAAGACCTGCCTCGGCGTCTCGGTGTGCGGCCCACTTGTCGTAGGCGAGCTTGACGCAGGAGCCCAGGAATGCCGTGAGTGACATATAGAACGGCAGGTACACGCCCAGGCCGATCATCATGGCCGGAATGCCGAGCCAGTACATGACGATGCCGGCGATAAAGCCGCCAACGAACCACGGCACGCTTGGGATGCCCGAGACCATGGTGGCGACAACGCTTGCCTGCGCGGCAACAAAGCTCTTGTCGGGGCCAAAGGCGTCCGGGCCATAGGCGGTGACGAGCGCGACCATGACGGCGGCGGCGACCAGGGCGCCCACGATGCCGCCGATGGCTTGGCCGATCCACTGCGCACGCGGGTTGGTGCCCAGCACGGCGCCGGCCTTAAAGTCGTTCATGACGTCGCCCGCAAGGCCGCACGCCACGGCTACGATGCCGGCGATAAAGAACAGTTTGACCTGCGCGATCTGTGCAAAGGCAGCCACGATGAGCATAACGATGAGGCCAAAGATCTCCATAGGGTCGATGCCCGTCTGGCCGCAGCTCTGTGCGCTCATGATGGTGGTGACAAAGGTGAACAGCGTCACGATGACTGCCGGAACGGGGCCAAGGTCAAGCACGATGGCGATGATCACGGCGATGGCGGCAGCGCCCAGGCCGATGATGCCGGCGTCGAGCTTAAGGGAGCCCGAGATGAGCGACTGCTCGTCGGTGTCGGTGGAGCTGTCGGCGGCAAGACCGCGGACGATACCGGCGACCTGCGGCAGGATGTCCTTGAGGACGACGGCGACGCCAAAGCCCATCATGAGGCCCATGCCCAGGGACTTGACAATGCCCTGCGCGGTCACAACGTCGAACAAGCCGGCAGCGGTGCCGCCCACGATGATGCCAAAGTTGCCCAGCAGCGCGCCGGCAAACCAGAAGGCGACGGGGGCGAAGCCCACGAGGAAGCCGACGGAGAGCAGCATGGGCGAGTTGTAGATACCAAAGGTCACGCCGGGGATGTTGAGCGTGCATAGCATGCTGGGCACCACGCCCAGGGCGTCGCGCAGCACGCTATAGATGCCGGCGATGGCCATGGAACCAAAGAGCTGCTTGCCGGTTTTGCCGCCAGCCTCGGTCGCGCGCAAGGTCTGAGCTGCGGCGTTACCGGTGGGGAACTCCAACGCGGCATCCACGATAAAGTGACGGTGGATGAGCGCGGTGGCCAGCAGGCCCAGGATGGTGCCGGCGAGTGCCACGATAAACATGTCGAGCCAGCTGATCTGGTCGGCATAGCCCAGCATCCAGGCGCCCGGGATGGTAAACGCCAGGCCGCCGGCGACCATGGCGCCTGCGGACATGATGGTGTGGGTGACGTTGGCCTCGTTGAGGCTGGCGTTGCCCATGAGCTTAAGGAAGAACAGCGAGATGACGGCAGCGAAGACGATCGGCCAGGGGAGTGCGCCCATCTTGAGGGCGGTGTAGGCCGAGCTTGCCGTGATGATCACGCAGCCAAGGACGCCGATGACGACGCCGCGCAGCGTGAGTTGACCGCGCATCGAAGTGCGGTTCGAGGGATTGCTCATATAGGACTCCTTTGCGTATATCCGCTTCCCCCGGGAGCGCCGCTACGGATACGGCGCGGGAAGTCGGGTTACCAAGGGCCGCCGCGTGAGCTCGCGCACGACCGCGCACCAGTATAGCGGCAAGCTAGTCATTTTGGGATGACTGGTTTAGGTAGGCGATATACTGCTGGGCAGACGAAAGGAGCGCCGACGATGCTTAATGGGTGCGCATATATATTGACGGTCGACGTGGGTAACACGTTCATTCGCTTTGGCCTGTTTGCAGAGGATTCGGCCGCGGCGCAGGAATGTCCGCTTGCGACGTGCGAGATCACGACGCCGTCGAGCATTACGGCTGACGAAGCGCGCATGCGTCTCGTGCAGGTCATGGCCGCACTGGCGGCCGATGCGGGCATGCCGGGTGCGCTTGTGCCCGCAGCCGCAGTGCTGAGTTGCGTGGTGCCGGCGCTCGAGCGCCCGTGGAAGATGGCGCTTTCCCGCACTTGTACGGGGCGCGTGCTCACCGTGGGGCCGGGCCTCAAGACCGGTATGCCCGTGCACTACGACGACCCGGCCGAGATCGGCCCCGACCGCATCGCCGACGCCGTGGCGGCTCGTGCCGTCTACGGCTCTCCGTGCATCGTGATCGACCTGGGTACTACGACCAATATCGAGGTCATCGATGCGCGCGGAACCTTTGTCGGCGGCGTCATCGCGCCGGGCTTGGCACTTGGCGCCCGCTCGCTTTCGGCCGCTGCGGCGCGCCTGCCGCAGGTCGAGCCCTCGGCACCAACGCATGTGATCGGTCGCAACACGCGCGAGGCCATGCGCTCGGGCGTGGTCTTGGGCGAGGTAGCCCGCATCGACGGCATGCTCGACATGGTGCTTGCCGAGATGCGCTCGACCAAGGCGGCGGGGGAGGATGGCGTGCCTATCGTCATTACCGGCGACGATGCCGAGGCGCTCGCGGCGTTGGTCGGCCACAGCCTGACGGTAGACGACGCACTGACGCTACGGGGTCTCGCCGAGCTCTACCGCATCAACCAAAAGCCCCGCCGCGTGTAAAAGTGAGGGCGCCGGTGGGACAAACGCCTCCACCTTTCACCTGCTACAATGGGTCAAACTATTGCGATTACGGAGGTGTCTGCCATGTCGGACGATCTTCATCAAACTTCGTCAGGCAAGCGCCTGGACGTCATTAGCTGGGACGAGTTCTTTATGAGCGTGGCCATCGCCGCGCAGCGCCGCAGCAAGGACCCCAACACGCAGGTGGGTGCGTGCATCGCCAACACCAACCACCGCATCCTTTCGGTGGGCTACAACGGTACGCCCTCGGCACTCAACGACGACTTTTTCCCGTGGGGCACGAGCGATGACCCGCTGCAGGACAAGCATAACTACGTAGTCCATGCCGAGGCCAACGCCGTGCTCAACTACCGTGGCTCGCTCAAGGACCTCGAGGGTTCCACGGTCTACGTCACGCTGTTCCCGTGCCACGACTGTGCCAAGATCCTGGCTCAGGTGGGCGTGGGTGAGGTCGTCTACCTGGACAACAAGTACGCCGACACCGATGACGGACGCATCAGCCGCCGCATCCTCGACTCCTGTGGCATCAGCTACCGTCAGGTCATCGTCGATGTCCAGATTGGTACCGGGGGACAGGCTCGACAGTAATATGCGTTGTCGCTATCTGACGACGAACGCAGCTCAAAGAGCCCCGTCCCAAATTGACTACTCGTGAAAGTCGCGTCTGCGCGCATGGACGGCTCGTGAGCGGGTACATGGCTGTAGTAACATAGCTTCTGTCCGCGGGCGTGCCCGCGTTATTGTGAGAAAGGAGCCCCTGTGGCTGTTAACGAAGAGCTGCTTAAGAAGGTTCTTGAAGAGATTCGCCCCAACCTGCAAGCCGACGGCGGCGATATGGAGTATGTGGGCGTCGACGACGAGGGCGTCGTCAAGCTGGAACTGCAGGGCGCCTGCGCCGGCTGCCCCATGAGCTCGCTGACCCTGTCCATGGGTATTGAGCGCATCCTGAAGGAGCATGTGCCCGGCGTTACCCGCGTTGAGCAGGTCAATGCCTCCGGCGAGACCGACGACCTGTACGACGAGTACGCGCCGTTCTAAGATGCGAAAGCTGCGGACGGCATACTCCGCATAGACGTTACGCCCAAATATGCGGCTGCGAGCGCAAGGCCCGCGGCCGCATTTATATGTAGGGAGTAGGAGGGTCGACATGCTCAACGACTTCTACCATATGCTTGATCCTGTCGCGATTTCGGCGGGGCCCATCACGATTTACTGGTATGGTCTGGCCTATGTGGTCGGCGCCCTGCTCACGGCGGTCGTCATGTACCGCACCCAGCATCGCTGGGGCTTTAACATCACGATTGACGACCTGACGAGTGTCGTGGTCGGCGTGGTCTTTGGCCTTATCATCGGCGCCCGCCTGTTCTACGTCATCTTTTACGGCGACGGCTACTACTGGGCACATCCGCTCGAGATCTTTGCCACCAACGAGGGCGGCATGAGTTTCCATGGCGGCCTGGTGGGCGGCATCATCGGTGGCGTGCTCGTGTGCCGTATGTACAAGCTCGATGCCTGGACTATCGCCGACCTTGCCGTTATCGGTGCTCCGCTGGCCCTGTGCCTGGGGCGCTGCGCCAACTTTGTCAACGGCGAGCTGTGGGGCAAGCCGACCGATCTGCCCTGGGGCGTGATCTTTGGCGGTACCGCGGGCGATATGCCGCGCCATCCCTCCCAGCTCTACGAGGCGTTTCTCGAGGGCATTGTGCTCTTCTGCATCTTGCAGGTGCTCAGCCGAAAAAAGCCACTGCTACCCCAGGGCACGTTTATGGGCGTCTTCGTGATGGGTTACGGCGTCGTTCGCTTCCTCATTGAGTTTGTGCGCGTGCCCGAT
>CAJMPK010000129.1 GCA_905215205.1 uncultured bacterium
TTGTCATTCAAAAGGCAGGGCATGACCAGAAGGTCAATGCCCTGCCTTTTTCATGCCAACTTGTTCGCCTTGGACGTCGCTCGCTGACGTTGGCTCAACCTGCGGTGCTGACTACTCCCCTTGCACCAAAAACCGCCCCGTTCTCGGTTTTGAGGACGGGGCGGTTTTGCTTACCTAGATTGTTCGAGTTCCCTATGCAAAGCGGGCGACGAGCTCCTGCAGGACGTCGGTCATCTTGACGAGTGAGTTGACCGGGACGAACTCGTTGACGCCGTGGTAGCAATAGCCGCCGGTGGAAAGGTTGGGGCAGGGCAGACCGCGGAACGACAGCTGTGCACCGTCGGTGCCGCCGCGAATCGGCAGCACTTGGGGTTCAACGCCGCAGGCAAGGTAGGCTTCCTTGGCAACATCAATAAGCTCGGGATAGTCACGAACGATTTCGGCCATATTTCGATACTGCTGCTTAATCTCGACCGTCACGCGCTCCTCACCCAGACGCTGGTTGAGCATCGAGGCGGCGGCATCAATAAGGTCGAGTTTCTGCTGGAACTTGGCGGCGTCATGGTCGCGGACGATATAGCGCGCTGTGGCGTGATCGACGGTTGCAGATACACCCTCAAGGTGATAAAAGCCCTCGTAGCCTTCCGTATACTCCGGGCGCTGCACGTAGGGGAGCAACGCGTTGAAGTCGCAGAACAGATTGCCTGCGTTGACCATACGGCCCTTGGCGTCGCCCGGGTGGATGGACTGGCCCTCAAAGCGGACGGTCGCCTCGGCGGCGTTAAAACATTCCCACTCCAGCTCGCCGATGGGGCCGCCGTCGACCGTGTAGGCGTACTTGCAGCCAAAGGTGTCGATATCCAACAGCTCGGCTCCGTGGCCGATCTCCTCGTCAGGGCAGAAGCAAATGCCGAGTGCGGGATGGGGCAGAGAAGGGTCCTGAGCGATACGCGCGACAAGCGACATGATCTCGGCGACGCCTGCCTTGTCGTCCGCGCCCAGCAGCGTGGTGCCATCGCTGCAGACCAGGTCCTCACCCGCGAGGTCGTTCAGGGCGGGAAGCTTGGCGGTGCTCATGGCAACGGGCTTACCGTCAACCGTGCCGCAGACCAGGTCGCCGCCTTCGTAGTGTACGATGTGCGGCTTCACGCCGGCACCCGGTGCAACTTCGGTGGTGTCGAGATGGGCGATCAGGCCCAGGGCGGGCTTGTCCTCAGCGCCCGCACTTGCGGGGATATGCGCGCAGACATAGGCGTGCTCGGTCACGTGGGCATCTTCCGCACCAAGCTCGCGCAGCTCTTCAGCCAGCACGTTGGCAAGGTCAAACTGAACGGCGCTCGAGGGTACCTGGTCACAGTTTGCATCCTCGGACTGCGTGTTGATCTGGACGTAGCGCAAAAAGCGCTCGAGGACATCGGGGCTCGTAGTGGTGTTTTCCATAAAGACCGCTCCAATCTTGGTCGTCGTGTGCAACAAGAACTCTAGCACGGTATGCCACGGCATACCACGACGCTTGGATGGGGTAGAATCAGCCATTGAATGCAGAAGGGACGGAAGATCATGGATACGACAAATAGCTCGCGCGAACTGCATCTGACAGTGGCGAACGAAGACTACTTGGAGTGCATGGTTCGCATTGAAAGCGAAGAGGGGGAAACCAACGGTGTGCGATCGGTCGACATCGCGCAGCGCCTTGGCGTCTCCAAGGCATCGGTCAATAAAGCGGTTTCGGCGCTCAAGGCATCCGAGCTTGTCGAGCAATCGCACTACGGCAAGGTAATCCTGACCGATCGCGGCCGCGAGGTTGGCACGGCTATCTGGTACCGTCATCGCCTCATCCGTACGTTTTTGGTTCAGGAGCTCGGTGTCGAATTTGAGCGAGCCGATTCCGAGGCCTGCATGATGGAGCATGCGCTATCCGAGGACACGATGAGCCGCTGGCTCGCCTATCTCGAAAAGCAGGGAATCAGCGTCGAGGAATAGCGGGATATATATGGATGCGAGTTATTACAACCGCTTTGGTGCCGAGGAACTTACGCGCCGCTTGTCGAGCGAGACCTTGTTGGCGCAGGGCCCCATGGGCAGTGTTCTGTTGAGTGAGTACGATGCCGCTGACATTCCACCGGCGTTTTGGAATCTGGCAGAGCCGCAGACCGTTTCTCGTATCCATCGCTTGTATGTCGCCGCCGGCGCGCAGGTGCTCATTACCAACACCTTTCAGGCATCAAGCTATGCCCTCAAGCACGACCAGATTGCGCCGTCCGTGGCGGAGGTCAATCGCGGGGCCGTCGACGATGCCCGCCAGGCGCACCCTCAGCTGCTGCTGGGCTCGATGGGCCCGATCGGTATTGAGTGGTTTGCCGAGGACTCTGCCGAGTATCGTGAAATCCGAGGCATTGCGCGCGAACAGGCGCACGCCTTGCTCAATGCTGGCGTTGACGGTCTGCTGATCGAGACGGTGACGTCTATCCGTAATTTGCAGCCCGTGCTTGCCGGTGCCCGAGATGCCGCCGACGGCATGCCTGTTCTGGTGAGTTTTGTCGTTGACGAAAAAGGCGACCTGTTGGGCGATGGCCTCAACATCGAGGCAGCCGTTTTGTACGCCGAAAAACACGGCGCAAACTCGGTTGGTGTTAATTGCTGTTCGCTTGCGGCCGCGAACGCGGCGGTGCCCAGGATGGTTGCATCGGCGACTACTCCCGTCACGGTGCGTCCCAACGTGGGCGATCCGGTCCAGACTCAGGATGGCCCCGTATGGCACGAGAACCCCGAAGCTTTCGCGCGCGCATGCATCGAATGGAGACATGCCGGCGCCGCAATGGTGGGCAGTTGTTGTGGAACCACAGCAATCACTACGGCAGCGATGGCCGAGGCGCTCGATATATAAAGGGTAAAACCGCTCCATCCGGGGCGGTTTTTTTATTGCTTGCATGTCCTCGCCAGCATTTGCCCAAATGGTGAATGCTGGTGCCGGCAGGTTGCCGAGTGCGTGTTGCGGGTATACCTCACGCGTACCATGATCCAAACACTGTGAGGTGTCTGCGCGTGTGCGCGATAATTCATTTTGGAACTGACGGTTGGCGCGCTCGCGTCGATGAGGACTTCACTGCCGATAACGTTGCCCGTATCGCCGATGCCGTCGGCGAGTTGTGGCAAAAGACCAATCCGGGCAAAACGGTATATATAGGGTTCGACACCCGGCCCCTGGCGAGCGAGTTCGCTGAGCTTGCGGCGGGCGTGCTAGCAGCGCACGGGCTGGACGCCGTGCTCGCTTCGCGACCTGTTCCGACCCCTGCCCTTACGTGGGCGGCGGCTTATGACGGTGAGGCGTGCGGCGCGCTCATGGTGACGGGGTCCCATCATCCGCAGGGTTATCTGTGCCTCAAGATTCGCATGGGTGACGGCTCAACCGCCAACCAGGATGTCATCGAAGAGCTCGAAGAGGCCATGGCTCCCGAGCCAATGGGGATCGAGGGGCAATATCGCACCGCGGATATCATTCCTGACTATATGCAGGCGGTGGCATCATTTGTCGATGCCGAGGCCATCCGCGCCGCGCACCTGCGCGTGGTTGTCGATCCCATGGGCGGCGCAGCCCAGGGCTATCTAGCCGACTTGCTGCGCGAGCTTGGCGTTGAGGTGCACGAGATTCACGCCGGGCGGGTGTCTGACCAAGAGGATATCTGCCCCGACCCCGTTGAGCCTTGGGTGGACACTTGCGAGCGCACGGTTATCGAGGACGGAGCTTGCGCTGGCCTGGTGACCGACGGCGACGCCGACCGTATCGGCGCGGTTGACGAGCGCGGCAGATATATACATCCGCATCAGATCATGGCGCTCGTTTTGGGCGACTTGGTTCAATTTCGTAATTTGGAGGGGCGCGTCGTCGTCAATCTTTCGTGCTCGACGCTCGTGCGTCGCATTGCCGAGGCGCTTGGCTGCCGCGTGACCGTCAAACCAGTCGGTTTCAAATATATAGCGGCGGAGATGAAGAAGGGCGGCGTTCTCATAGGCGGCGAAGAAGCCGGTGGTATCGGCATCGCCGCGCATATGCCCGAGCGCGATGGAATCCTCGCCTGTCTAATTCTGTGTGAGCTTATGGCAAAGACGGACGCGCCTTTGGGCGTTCTGGTCGACCAACTCGAGGATAGTTTTGGTAAGACGAGTTACGGTCGACGGGATTTGCGCCTTGAGGCCGAAGATGCCGAAACGTTACGAACCCTGCTGCCAGGCGTAAACCCCAAGTCGATTTGTGGCAAGGTGCCGCAAAACGTTAGTCATATGGATGGCTTGCGTTTGGCATTCGAGGATGACACGTGGCTGCTGGTCCGTCCTAGCGGGACCGAACCAGTGGTGCGCGTCTACGCCGAGGGGTTCTCGGTGGAAGAACGTGATGAGTTGCTCGATGCTGGCTGTGCTTTAGCTAGGGGGACGTATCCGCTTTAACCATGAGACTGCCTTATATAAAGAGATGCTCGGCGAGCGGTAGTTAACGGCTGGCAAACGTTAGTCGGATCACAAAATGTGTAGGAAATGTGTACGCCCAGATTCCCGCCCACGGGGCCCCTCCGGTCTGGCAATATATCTCCTTGCCGCGCGGCCCGGTGGAACCGGATCAGCCGCAAAGCGTGCACCTTGAGAACCGGATACTGCGAGGATGGACACTTACTTCAGTGTCGCA
>CAJMPK010000130.1 GCA_905215205.1 uncultured bacterium
CCCAGCTGCTGATAGATTTTATCTCGATGGTAGTTGACGGGGTTTTGCGGGTGCATAGCGGTGGCGGTGTATCCAAGCTCTTTAAGGTCCTTTGCCAGGCTGTTGACGCCATTCATCTGATATAGCTGATAGGGGATTTTGCCTAATCCGACAAAGGCCGTTGTCGCTCCGGTCAAAAATTCGAATTCGGAGTTCGCCGTTCCGCCACCGGCGACCGAAGCGAGCATGGTGCCGCGAACAAGTGTGTCGGGAAGCGAGTTGTAGAATGCGGGGCCGGTGTACCCGGCCGCCTGGAGCTGCTCAAAGCACGAAAGGTCGCTAAAGCTTTCGTTCATGACGGCGACGATTGTCGGCTTGATTTCATTGAATTGAGCAACGGCGGCGGCACGCTGCTCGCTCGAGCCATACGTGCTGTCATAGGCGGCGGCGAGCTCCCGCTCGATGTCCTGGGCTTCATCAGACGTATAGCCTGCGGGCTTTTCTATGGGCAGTTCGTTGATCATTTCGGTGAACGAGGTGAGAAAGCCCTGAGACACATACGTCGTAATAGGCTGCCAACGGTCAAATCCAAAGTCGAGCGCCTGTTCCAAGTCGATGCTGGAAAAGCTAGAGAGACCCACGGCAGTCACCAGCAGGAAGGCACAGAGATTGCCGGCAATGACGGGAAAGACGCAAGAGGGCGTACGGAGTTTTCGCGGCCGGATGAGCGAAAGAAGCCCAAAGGAGATTTCGAGCAGCGCGAGCGATGTGACGATACCGGCGGTAAAGGTGAACCCGTATCCTTCGCTTACCTCCGCTGCGGTGCCCAGGGCCAAGATATCGCTTGGCAGGATGGCCTCGCCTTTAAACGTTATGACGAAGTGCTCGGCAATGCCAAGGATGCAGCAGACGATGGGCACAAGGGTCATGACCCCTCCGTGCCGTTGTCCTAGCAAATAAAGAGAGAGCAGGATCGTCGCGAGCAGCCCGACGGAAAAACCAAATGAGTTTGCTGGAATGCGATAGAACGTGTCGTTGCAGGCGATTTCGAGCGAAACGAACGAGAGCACCGAAACCGCGGCGATGACGAGAACGTCGCGACAGGTGCAAGCAATCGTTCCCGTTGCGAAATCGGATTGGTCGATGAATCTCGATACCAAGGGCTCGACAAGGAGCATGACGGCAGCGGCACCGAGCGCTGAATAGGAAAGGATCCATAGGGAACTGTCCTCGTTTACAAGCACTTGATTCGTAATCCAGGCAGCCACCACACCGAGCGGAATGAGGAGCGTCGCGCACCAAAAGACGCGGGCAATGGGCGGCTTTTCATTGTGTTTGATTGAGAAATATACGCGCACGACGACGATGGCCACGATAAGGACGGCGATGAATATGGGCAGATTGGCCATGTCACTCGAAGTGATTTCAAGGGGGATATCTTCGGTCATGGACGTTCCTCTGTTACAGCAAATTAAGTTCAGTATTAGATTACTGTAACCTTTCCACGGCATTTCGAGAAACAAAGCACCCGATACGCAAAGCTAAAGGTCTGCGAATCTTGTATTACGAACATCTGTGCGCGTTGAGTGCGCTAAACTCATCGGCAGTATGATTCGATGCAATAGGAGGCAAGGAGCTTCCATGTCTGATTCTTCTATCGTTATTCGCGGCGCTCGTGAGCACAACCTCCGTGATATCGATGTTTCCATTCCGCGTGACCAACTCGTGGTCATTACCGGTCTTTCTGGCTCGGGCAAGAGTTCGCTGGCATTTGACACTATCTATGCCGAGGGCCAGCGTCGATACGTCGAGAGTCTTTCGAGCTATGCGCGCCAGTTCTTGGGCCAGATGGACAAACCCGACTTGGATTCAATCGACGGCCTTTCGCCGGCGGTGTCGATCGACCAAAAGACGACGTCTAAAAACCCTCGCTCGACGGTTGGCACCGTAACCGAGATTTATGACTATCTGCGCCTGCTGTTCGCCCGCGTGGGCACCCCGCACTGTCCCGAATGCGGCCGCGTCATTGAGCGCCAGACGACCGACCAGGTTGCCGACAAGGTCTTGGCGGCGGGGGAGGGCCGCCGCGCGTTTGTGCTGGCACCGGTGGTGCGCGGGCGAAAAGGCGAGTACACCAAACTGTTTGAGGACCTTCGCGCCGAGGGCTTTAGCCGCGTGCGTGTCGACGGTGAAGTGCGCTCGCTCGACGATCCGATCGATCTGGACAAGAAGTTCAAGCACGATATCGAGGTCGTGGTCGATCGCATCGTGATCCGTGAGAACTCTCTGGGCCGTATTGCCGAGTCCGTTGAACAGGCGACTGCGCTGGCGCACGGCAATGTGAACGTATACTTGCTGCCCGACCGCGACGCTCCCGAGGGGACCGAAGGCGAGTTGCTGGAGTATTCGCTGGCGTTAGCGTGCCCGGAGCATGGACACTCCATCGATGACCTGCAGCCGCGTGATTTCTCGTTCAACGCGCCCTATGGCGCGTGCCCCGAGTGCGACGGCCTGGGCTTTAAGAAAACCGTTGATGCCGAGGCGCTGATCGAAGACCCCTCGAAGTCCATTGCCGACGGAGTCTTTGGTAGCCTGTTCGGCAATTCGAACTACTATCCGCAGATTTTTGCTGCGGTCTGCAAACACTTTAAGGTGAGCACCGATACGCCGTGGAAGGACTTGCCCCCTCGCGTGCGTCGTGCATTCTTGGATGGCCTGGGCGATACGAAGATCTCGGTCGACTACCAAAAGCTCGACGGACGTCGCAGCCAGTGGGATACCAAGTTTTCGGGCGTTCGCAACATCCTGTACGAACGCTATACCGAGACGACGAACGAGAACACCAAGGCGCGCTTGGAGAAGTACATTCGCGAGGAGCCGTGCTCGAGCTGCCATGGCGCTCGCCTGCGCCCCGAGATGCTCGCCGTCACCGTGGGCGGCAAGTCCATTTATGAGGTTTGCTGTCTGTCGTGCCGTGAGTCGCTCGAGTTTTTTGAGGGCCTTGAGCTCACCGAGCGTCAACAATTCATCGGCGGTCGTATCGTCAAGGAAATCTTGGAGCGCCTGCGTTTTCTGGTTGATGTCGGCCTTGATTATCTGACACTCGACCGTGCTTCGGCGACGCTTTCCGGCGGTGAGGCGCAGCGCATTCGCCTAGCTACGCAGATCGGTGCTGGCCTCATGGGCGTTCTCTATATTCTGGATGAGCCTTCGATTGGCCTTCACCAGCGCGACAACGAACGGCTGATTAAGACGCTCGAGCGCCTGCGCGATATCGGCAACACCGTTATCGTCGTTGAACACGATGAAGACACGATTCGCGCTGCCGACTATGTGATCGATATGGGGCCAGGCGCGGGCGTCAACGGCGGGCACGTAGTCGCCGCGGGAACGCCCGCTGACATCATGGCATGTCCCGAATCAATGACGGGTGCCTATCTAACCGGCAAGCGAATGATTCGAGTTCCCGATGAACGCCGCAACCCCGGACGTGGCTGTCTTAAGATTACGGGCGCATGTGCCAACAACCTCAAAAACGTTACCGCCAAGATTGAGTTTGGCACGCTTACCGTCGTAACCGGCGTATCGGGATCGGGAAAGAGTTCCTTGGTCACTGATACGATTGCGCCTGCCCTCACCAACGCTATTCATCGCTCTACGCGTCCCGTGGGCCCGTACAAAAAAATCGACGGCATCGAGTGCATCGATAAGGTGATCGATATTGATCAGTCGCCAATCGGTCGCACGCCGCGCTCAAACCCCGCTACCTATATTGGTTTGTGGGATGATCTGCGTGCGCTATTTGCAAGCACGCCGGAGTCGAAGGCGCGTGGCTACTCGCCGGGGCGCTTCTCCTTTAATGTGAGCGGCGGACGCTGCGAGGCGTGCAAGGGCGACGGCCAGATCAAGATTGAGATGCACTTTCTTCCCGATATTTATGTTCCCTGCGAGGTTTGCGGCGGCAAGCGCTATAACCGGGAAACGCTGGAGGTCAAATATAAAGGGAAAAGCATCTATGATGTCCTCAATATGACGGTCGAGGAGGCAATGAAATTCTTCGAAAATGTGCCCTCCATACACAGGAAGATTGCGACACTCTACGATGTAGGACTTTCCTATATCCGCCTGGGACAGCCGTCCACCGAGTTGTCTGGCGGTGAGGCACAGCGAATCAAGCTGGCGACGGAGCTGAGCAAGCGTGGAACCGGCAAGACGATCTATATTCTGGACGAACCGACTACGGGACTTCATTTTGCCGATGTACACCGTCTGATTGAGATATTAAGACGTTTGTCGGATGGTGGAAATACCGTGGTTGTCATTGAGCATAACCTGGATGTCATCAAAACTGCTGATTACCTGATCGACATCGGACCGGAAGGCGGCGAGGGCGGCGGAACCGTGATTGCGAAAGGAACACCGGAAGAGGTGGCAGCGACGCCGGGATCGTATACGGGGAAGTATGTGAAGAAATATTTAAATGTTTAGGACAATAAGCGGGAATCCTCGGCAATTCAATTACCGAGATGAAAGCGCAGGAGTGTGCATGGCTGCACATTGAAATAATCTGATAATATAATAATCTCCCTTGATATTAATGCCATAACTGGCATATA
>CAJMPK010000131.1 GCA_905215205.1 uncultured bacterium
CGGCAGAACAGCTGAATCTCGGCGGTAGCGTCGCGCACGACGATAAACATGATCTTGCCCTGACCGCGCTTGGCGACCACGCGGCCGCCGATCTTCACGACGTCCTCAGTATCCTCGCCATCGGCAAGATCGGCATATTTGGCCTCAATGTCAACGACATAGTCCTCGATCTCGGAGTGCTCGGGATAGGGGTTCTGGCCCGCCTCGAACAGGGCGGCGCGCTTTGCCAGACGCGTGGCGCGCTCGTCGTTGAGCGTCGATGCCTGATCGGCGGCGTTCTGGTTCTCTGCCATAAGTTAGCTCCTCAAACTAAAACGCTCCCCAGGATTCGGTCCCAGGGAGCGAAAACATACCTTTACGCGGGACCGTGGTCTAGCGTGCGATCTTGGCGATGGTGTAGACGCGAGTCTTGCCGGAAGGCGTAACGACCTCGACGGAATCGCCCTCGCCGTGACCGATGATGGCGTGACCGACCGGAGACTCGTTGGAGATCTTGTGCTCGAGCGAGTTGGTCTCGGTGGTACCGACAAGCGTGACCTCCATGACCTCACCGTTGGGGTCAATCAACGAAACGGTGGAACCGATGGAGACGGTCAGATCGCCCGTGGTGGCAGCAACCTGAGCGTTGGCGAGGATGGCCTGAATCTCGGCAATGCGAGCAGCATTCTGGGCCTGCTTGTCCTTGGCGGCATCGTACTCGGAGTTCTCCGAAAGGTCGCCGAACGCGCGGGCTTCCTTGATGTCCTCGACGATCTCCTTGGCGTAATCGCCCTCACGCCAAGCGAGCTCCTCGACGAGCTTCTGGCGGCCCTCAGCGGTCAGTACGATCTGGCTTGCGTCCATACGGATATCTCCCCAACTCTGATCAAACAATCAACTGTCAACAAAACGAAAAAGACCGGCTAGCCTGCGGGCAAGCCGGTCAGGTGCTCACCCCAAAGGGATGGGACTACTCTGCGTCCGCGTCGCTGTCCTCTGCCTGCTTTTTCTTGGCAGCAGCGAGCTTGGCCTCGAGCTCTGCGATCTCCTTGTCCTCCTTGGACTCCTCGACCACAACGTCCTCGGCCTGCTTGGTTTCGCCCTTATCGTCGCCCTCCATACCCTCGCGGATATTCTTGACGGTAGAGCCGAGAGACTTGCCGAGCTTCGGCAGGTTCTTAGGCCCGAAGATGATCAAGACAACGACGAGAATAATGATGAGCTCAGGAGCCCTCAGTCCAAACATGTAGACCTCCACAATACAGCGAGACAAGCTCGAATGAGTATACCGCGGGTGCCGCGGTATCACAACAATAGCTAAAAAAAGGGACCGCAAGAAGCGGTCCCTTCTCATGCTCTGGTCGGGTTGACTGGATTTGAACCAGCGACCCCTGCGTCCCGAACGCAGTGCTCTACCAAACTGAGCCACAACCCGTTAGCTCGACTATAGTAACAAAGATTTTCGCCGCGTGCTAGAGAAATTTTTATTTCTTTGGCGCGTCGATTTGAACCGTGTTGGGAATAAGCTCAGTCGCGCAGGCCCACCAGCCATTTTGCTGGGCAGCTCCCGCAAGATGGGCTGCTGCAGCGACGGTATCGCAAATGGCAAACGAGCAGGCACCCGAACCGCACACGTCCACGGCAACGGTTCTCTCCTGTGCGCGCAGCCAGTCGAGACCCGCCTGGATCCGCGGCTCCATCTGCGCGGATATGACGCCCAGATTGTTATGAACGAGCGCATATGCCGTCTCGGCATCGCCGGCGCGTAAGACAGAAGCAATCGCATCGGGTTTTTCCGCGGGCACCGGACTCTCATCAAATCGTCGATACGCTTCAACCGTTGAAACGCTCGTCTCGTGCGGTTTGACCAATACGACAGGTGTCGCCGGAAGCACAGGATACTCAGTGGCCAGCACATCTCCCCCGCCGACGTAGAATGCGGGACTCGTGTGCAAAAAGAACGGCACGTCGGCGCCGATACCGCGAGCGATGTCATCGAGCGCGGGGTCGGCGCGGTCGATACCCCACAGCTCGGCCAAGGCAACGATGACCGCAGCGGCATCCGTCGAGGGGCCTCCCAGGCCGGCGCACAGCGGGATACGCTTTTCGATCGTCACGCACACGTTGGCATCGCGACCGTAACGCTCGGCCATAGCGATTGCCGCCCGATAGGCCGTATTTTTTTGCATGGGAAAATCG
This sequence comes from uncultured bacterium, assembly GCA_905215205.1. Taxonomy (GTDB): domain Bacteria; phylum Actinomycetota; class Coriobacteriia; order Coriobacteriales; family Coriobacteriaceae; genus Collinsella. The sequence goes on from CAJMPK010000131.1 coordinate 2,179, forward strand.
GATGCCGGAACCGTCTGGACGGTCAACGCCTGCGCCGGCGTGACCGTCACGGTATCGGAAAGACCGACGGCTGCCATTAGGGAATCGACCCTGTGGTAGCCGCGGTCATCGCGCTCGGTATGAACCCCCAGATAGAGGTTAATCTTTGCCGGCGCGGTAAGGATGAGGGACCGATCGGTCACCGTTAATGCTCCTCGAGCTGATTGCCGAGCGGGGTAAAGATATGCTCGCCGCTCTCGGGGTCGAACAGTTCGACCTGGCCGGTAAGGACATCGATGTACTGGTAGGACTGACGCGATTTGCGGCCGCGACGCTCGTCAACCTCAACGATAAAGACAGCGGGGTGGACGCTCTTGATGGTGCCCATGCGCTCGATGACGCGGGTACGGCCCATGTTGGCCTTAACCTTGACGCGATCGCCCACCATATCGGTCAGCTTCTCGTGGATGTCGTCGACGTGATTGACTTCCATCTCTTCCATGAATAGGGCCTCCAGAGGGTGCAATTCAAAAAGGGGATAATACCCCTAAGATAGACAAAACTCTAATACTATAGCACCCTGTTGCAGCCATACGCAAACAGCTAAAAAAGCCCGGTCCCAAATTGACTACTTACAGACTATCGGTATCGAGGACGATGGTGAACGGACCGTCGTTGACCAGGTCGACCTTCATATCGGCGCCAAAGATACCGTGCGCCACATGCTCAACGTCCTGAGCGACGAGTGTCAGAAAGTACTCGTAAAGTTCGTTAGCAACATCGGGCGCGCCGGCGTCCGTAAACGACGGACGGCGGCCGTGGCGGCAGTCGGCAAACAGCGTGAACTGCGACACCACGAGCACCTCGCCGTCGACATCCGCCAGCGCCAAGTTGGTCTTGCCGTTCTCGTCCTCGTTGATACGCAGCCCGCGGAGCTTGCCCCACAGCTTGTCGGCTTCGGCGCGTGTGTCGCCGTGGCCCACGCCCAGCAGCACCAAGTAGCCGCGTCCAATACAGCCCACGCACTCGCCGTCGACTGTCACGCCGGCGTTGAGCACGCGCTGCACCACCGCACGCACGGTCTACTCCTCGCCCGTCAGCTTGGCGGACAGATGCTCGAGCGCATGGAAACGATGGCTGATGGCGTTCTTCTCGTCCGCCGTGAGCTCGGCCATGGTCTTGCCCGGCGTATCGACCGGCAGGAACAGCGGGTCGTAGCCAAAACCGTGTTCGCCGCGGCCCTCGTGCGCGATAACGCCTTCGCAGGCGCCCTCGCCATAGGTGACCAGGCCGTCCGTATCGATAAGCGCGACGACGCTCATAAAGCGCGCGGTACGGTCCTCGTCTGCCACGCCTTCTAGGTTAACGAGAAGCTTGGCGTTGTTGGCGGCATCGTCGCCATGCACGCCCGCATAGCGCGCGCTATACACGCCCGGCTCGCCGTCCAACGCATCGACGACCAAGCCGGAGTCGTCGGCGATGGCCATAAGGCCCGTCTCCTCGACCGCAGCCTGCGCCTTGATGATGGCGTTCTCCAAAAACGTCGTGCCGTTTTCCTCGGGGTCCTCAAAATCGCCCAGCTGGCCGAGCGCCACAAAGCGCACCTCGGGCATGACCTTGCCCAAAATGGCCTCGATCTCGGTGAGCTTATGGGCGTTGCCGGTTGCCACGACGATGGTCGCCGCCGGGTCGAGGGTGTCGATGTCAATCTTCTCAAGTGCCATAGCTGGCCTCCTTGTCTCTTATAGCAATGCCGTGTTGAGGACGGCGAGGACCTCGGCCTCTCCCCTCTCAATCAACGGCAGTCTTATACTTCGACGTTTTCCCAGATAAAACCTGCCAAAATAAACCTGTCCCTTTTTGGCAGGTTAGGCGAGGGTCTGGCGCTGAAGCTCGATGAGCTCGGCGATGCCCTTGTCGCCCAGGTCGAGCAGGGCGTTGAGACGCTTGCGGTCGAAGGGCGCCTGCTCGCCGGTACCCTGGAGCTCGATCATCTCGCCGGTGTCGGTAGCGACGAGATTCATGTCGACCTCGGCGTGGCTGTCCTCGGAATAATCCAAGTCGAGCAGGGTGTTGCCGTCGACGACGCCCATGGAAATGGCGGCAACCTGGCCCGTGAGCGGGATGCGCTCGAGTTTTCCCGCCTCGACCCACATGGCAAGGGCGTCGTGCAGCGCCAACCAGGCACCGGTAATGCTCGCCGTACGCGTGCCGCCATCGGCCTGGATCACATCGCAGTCGACGGTAACGGTGTACTCGCCGAGCGCCTTCATGTTGACGACGGTACGCAGGCTGCGGCCGATAAGCCGCTCGATCTCCATGGAGCGGCCCTTGCGGTTGGCATGCTCGCGCTTGCAGCGTTTACCGGTCGAGGCCGGCAGCATCGCATATTCCGCCGTTACCCAGCCGGCCTTGGCGCCCTTGCGCCA
>CAJMPK010000132.1 GCA_905215205.1 uncultured bacterium
ATTCGATTTTAGATGCCCACGTCATATAAAAGAGCGCCGCTGCGATGTGTGCAGCGGCGCTCTTTTGCGTTGATTCTTGTTGGGCGAGCTCGGCCCTAGGCCAGCGCGCGTACGTTCGAAGAGATCTTCAGCACCAAAAACTCGGTCGAGGAGCCCAGCTTGAGCAGGTCGCCGTCGTGGATAGGAATCTGCTTGTCCTCGTCACCGGCGGTGCGCAGCGAGCGTGGTTTTTCGATAACGGTGGTCGCGCCGCTGCGTGTCACCAGCACCGTTCCATTGGTGGAGCGAAGGCCGCTTGCGAGCCATGTGCCGTTAGAAAACGCTACACGCAGGTGCCGGCGGGATACATCGGGTCCTACGTTGGTGATGCTGTTTCGGTCGTGTGCGAACGAGCCTAGAACCGTGCCCTCGGGATCGAGGCTCAAGGGATAGATCGGCGGCAAGGCCGAGCCGTCTTTTGCAAGCCTGAGCAGCCCCAGTTTTGCAGGAGGCTCATTGACTTTGTGGTTGGTATCCTGCGCCTGGACGACCTCGGTGGTCTCGAGTGTGCCAAAGGTCTGGGATAGTCGCGTTATGGCAAAGTCCTTGACCTCGGAGGCGGCGGCATTGGGATCGGCCAGGCATCCGCAAACCGTTAGCGCAAGGAGCTCCAAAAGGCGCCGGTCGCTTTGCTTGAGGCCCGGCATGACGGCGATGCGGTCAAAGATATTGCGCAGGATGGAACCATCGAGCTCCCAGTGTTCGAGCGACGTTGCCATGCGCTCGAGGGCATGCGCCGTAATGGCTTGCTGGCGAGCGTTGACGGCCGCTGGACTGCTGCCGCTGTCGATTTTTACGGCGGCGGCCAAGTTCTGGACGCTCTGTGAAAAATCGGTAAACATCTCAGGGTCAATCTTGTCGGTACCCGGAACGACGTGCACCACGCGTCGCGATAGAAACGTCTTTTCGGTAATGCAAAACCTTGGAGCCGGTTTGGAGCCCATCGGCTTGTCCGAAATCAAGATGCGCGCCGCTTCTCGATTATTGATCTGCAGGTCGCACTTGAGGAAATCAAAGAGCACCTCGGAAGGTGTTTCCGCACGCATGATGCAAGGCTCCTTTCTGGTATCCGGGGAAGGTGTTAGATGCAAAAGCCGGGCAGGACATAGGTCATTTGGTCCGGTTTGTTTCCGGGCGTTGCCCAGCTAAACACGTCGCCGTCTTTTCCAACGCGGTTAAAGTACGTCGAGTTGGCGCCCTCGCTGCAGTCGGCGCTGGGGGTGCGCTCCCAGTAGCAGATCTTTTTGCCGGCGACGGTGCGGATCATGGCATCATTGGTGGTCAGACTGCTTACGCTCTGCTCGCGATAGAGCTGGTACTGTTCGCCTTCTCCGCTGTAGAGGTCAGAAAGGTATCCGTAGCCGTCTGCGAACGTTTCAGGCGCCTGGTAGCCGCACAGCTCGCTCATGGACGGCAGCCACAGCTTGTCATCGGTGGCGGTGATGCTGGAGGCGTCTTTGGTGCCGCCGGTGTTGTTGGTGAGCTTTCGCACCGAGCGGATCTGATTACGGAGATCGTCGGGCAGCGTAGCCATGCCCTCGTCTGCCAACCATTCGCGAAGCGACGATTGCTCCCAGCCACCCGTCGCAGCGCTGTCATTTACGGCGCGCATGGCGATGGGGGTACGGAACATAAAGGTGATGCCAGCGGGGAGGCCATCATCGGTGAACGTGTCTGCCTTAAAGCCCACGATCTGGACTTGTGCCTTGGTCCCATCGGAAAGCCTGACGGTTTTGGTGTTCTCGTTTTCGAGCGACTGCTTGCTGTTTACCAGGTGGTAGGTTTCGGCAATCGCGAGTGCCTTTTTGTTGGAAGATGTCTCTTGGATTTTGCGGGAGATTAGGGCGAGTTCTTCCCAGGTGTAATCGTCGAGTGACGGCTTGATGCCGTGCGCCAGGTCGATAAGCCCCCAGCACCCCGTGGCAATGGCGGAAGCTGCGATGCCGGCAACACAGACGCCGCCGAGCGTGAGCGCAGTGCGACGCGAGATGATCGGATGGCGCGTCTGAGCCTTGTCGGAGCCGAAAGCCTTTGGTTGCTGGCTAAAGTCGACAGGTGCGGGCAGCGGCGTGCGCGGCTCAAAATCGATGTCTTTAATCCAGTCATCGAGCTTGCCGACAATCGTAGACAGCGGCGCGCGCTGGGACTGCTCGTTATGGATGCCACTCATGATGACATCGACAAGCTTTTGGTCACCGGGTAAGCGCGCCCCGAGCAGCTCGGGCTCGTGCTCGATCTTGTACGGGTAGGGCGACTGGTCCATATGCTCGTTTAGGCGATATGGCGTGTGGCCGGCATAGAGCGTGTAGAGCACGCTGCAGAGCTCGTATGTATCGATGCTGGGCGACGTGCGCAGCGGCGCCAGCTCGGGGATGTCGTTGGAGAGCATCTCAGGCGGGGCGAACTCGGGGGTGCCGTTGCGCCAGATGCCGGTGGACATGGTAAACGAGGGGTCTGAGCGCTTGATGCTCGAGCTGCCCAGATCGACCAGGCAAAGGTCAAAACTGCAGTGTGCAATCTGCTGGGCAAGGGGTCGGCGCGTCGTTCGAATAATGATGTTGCGCAAGGAGATATCACGGTGCACAAAAGGTGCATCGAGCTTTTGGGTACTCAGGAGGATCTCTCCCAGGCGTTTTCCGATTGCGGCGACGGTGTTTGCGGGAATGCGGCCGCCCTCGGCGGGGTCGGTTAGCTCTGCCGCGGCATCGCGAAGGGGTAGGCCTTCAATCCATTCCATAAGGATGACCGGCGTGTTGTCGGCATAACCGTAGCCATAGGTTTTGGGAAAGCCGCCCAACAGTGACACGACTGCAAGATTGCGATACTCTTCGGTGAGCGTCTTGATGCCCGAGGGGCTGACAGCGGAGCCGTTTTCATCACAGCCGCTGAGGGGCCACAGCGTCTTGAGCGCAAAGGTCTCGCCCTCGGTGTTGGCGACCTTGCGAAGATGGTGGGAGCCGCCGCCGACTGCCCCGCAATCCAACAGGGTGGTAAAGCGGCGAATGGTATCGGAGTCTTCGGTGGTCGCAAACATGGCGTTTGGTTCAAAGGGGGACAACGCAATGATATCCATGTCCGTGTCGTACGTCACGGGGTGATCCTTTCGAGAAAAAATGCATAGCAATAATGTTAGTGAAAAGGTAGCGCAACCGTTGCCTTAATTGAAAAGGTGCCGTTATTTGCAGAGGTTAATGCAAATAACGGCACCTTGTGCGTCGAAGATATGTGGGCAGGCTAGTCTGTGATGCGAATGACCAAAAAACGCGTCGTGGCGCCCAAGCAAAGCGTGTCTCCGTTGTGAATCTCGACGGGGGTGTTGGCGAAGTTGGCGGGGCGGTCGCGTCGAGGCAGCTCGATAGGCTGCCGGCAGCGGCCGACGCCCGAGATCAAAAACGATCCGTTGGTGGAGTCGAGGCCCTGCGCAAGCCAGCGTCCGTCTTGGAACCAAATGCGCAGGTGCTGGCGCGAGACATCGGAATCGACGTCGGTGATGGCGTTCCCGTCGCCAGTCAGCGACCCGATAATGCTGCCCACCGGGTCCGTGGTAAGGGGACGCAGCGGCGGTCGTGCCGAGTTGCCCACGACGCGCAGCAGCCCCAGGCGAACGTCTCCTGTGGGGCGCGCGGTTGTCGAGAAAAATGAGGTGACGGTCGTCTCGACCGTGCCAAGCGTCGAGAGCATCTGGTCGGACACAAAGGACTCGGTGTACTCGATGGCGCGGGCGGGGTCGCCAAGGCAGCCGGTAACGATAAAAAAGATCAGATGGATGTAGAGGCGATCTTTAATGTCACTATCGTCAGTGGTCTCGATGCGCTCGACGCCGTTTCTAAAGAGCATGCCGTCGACGCCACAATTGGTAAGGGCATCCTGCATGTCTGGGACGCACGACTCCATATAGCGTTTAGCGACCTTGCTCAGCGATTGGGGGTCGGAGCCTCGGTTTTGCATGATGAGGTTGAGTATCTGGCGCGCACTTTGTTCAAAGGGCGCAAACAGCGGCTCGGAAAGGTCACCGGGTTTGGCGTGAACGATTTCGCGCGAGATAAACGACGGGACCGTCAAGCGTTCGGAGATGAGGCGTCCACCGTAACGGGCGTTGCCGGCCATTAGAATTTGCGCGGCGTTACCGTTGTTGATGCGACCGAGTGACTTAAGCCCGGCGTACAGTGCACAAGATGGAGTGTCAGCCATTTGTTTTTACCCCCCCCCCTCCTCAAAAAGTGACATTGAATACGTAAGCAATATCAATTATAGGCGCTTTGCAGCTCGAAATGCTCGCCAGGGGGCGCGGACGGTGTAAATCGCTGCCGGAAGACAACAAATCAAAAAGCGGAGAGTGGATTAATAAGCTGGGAAAACGCGTTAGCAAGACCGTTGTGGGCAACATTTGGCATGATGTCGCTTTGGCTTTTGGTCACGGGGTCGTGCGGTACCATAAACGTTAATGAACTTTGACGAACGACCCGCCGAGCTTGCCTCGGCGGGCTTTTGGCGTTGCGATGCCGGAGGAACAGCATGCTCATTCACCGTAT
>CAJMPK010000133.1 GCA_905215205.1 uncultured bacterium
GCGCCCTTGAAGTTGAACGTCAGATTGTCCAAATGCGGCCCGCGCAGCGTCGAGCGGTTACGGCGTTTGGTAAAACGCCGTAACTTAATAAGTTTGGTACCTTGACATTTATTTCTCACGCTCCTAGATTAGTTAGGCACAAAACAATTCATCTACCTAACTAAAGAAAGGAGCGAAGATTAGATATGTGTGTTGAACCACACGCCCATCCGCATGAACCCGGCGACGACCCCTCGCAGCCGGCAGACGAGCCCGAGACTCAGTCCAAGGAGGACCGTCTCGCCAAGAGAATCCTCCATGGGCTGGGGTTTTGCGGCCATTACATGCATTTTCACGGCGGCGGCATGTCTGGCAAGGCGCCCATCGTCTGCCTGCTCGCCAAGCAGCCGACCGGCGAGCTGTCCCAACAGGAACTCGGCATGCACTTCGACCTCAAGCCGGGGCCCCTTTCCGAGATCCTGTCCAAGCTCGAAATGGGCGGTCTTATCGAGCGCAACCGCAATCCCAAAGACCGTCGGCAGCTCACCATACGCCTAACCGATGCGGGATGGGAAAAAGCCCGCGTTGAGCAGGCCGCCCGCATTCGCTTTAGAGAGCAGGCTTTTAGTGCCCTCACCCACGACGAGCGCGAGCAGCTCGCCGAAATGCTCGAGAAAATCCGCAAAACCTGGGAGGAACTGGATGATTAAAACCCTCATGGGCAGCATCCGCGACTATATGAAAGTCACTGTTGCCACGCCATTGCTCGTGCTTGGCGAGGTGCTCTGCGAGATGCTGATTCCATTTATCACCGCCAACCTGATCGATGCCATCAAAGACGGCGCCACCGTAGCCGAGATGCTTCCCACCGCGGGCTTTTTGGTGCTCATCGCGCTGACGTCGCTTGCCTTTGGCGCCGCCGCCGGCATCACCTGCAGCCATGCGAGCTGCGGCTTCGCCAAGAACCTGCGTCACGACTTGTTCTACAAGATCCAGACGTTCAGCTTTGCCAACATCGATGAGTTCTCGAGCTCCTCACTCGTCACGCGCCTGACCACCGACATCAACAACGTGCAGCAGGCCTTTATGATGATCATCCGTATCGCCGTGCGCGCGCCGCTGGTATTGATCTTCGCCTTTACCATGGCGTTTATCATGGGCGGCAGCGTTGCCATGGTCTACCTGATCATCATTCCGCTGCTGGGCTTTGGACTGTTCTTTATCATCTTTAAGGTACGCCCCATCTTCTCGCGCGTGTTCCGCAAGTACGACGCCCTTAACGAGTCCGTCGAGGAAAACGTCACCGGCATGCGCGTGGTCAAGAGCTACGTGCGCGAAGACTTTGAGAAGGAGAAGTTCGCGACCGCCGCGCGCGACGTCCAGATGGACTTCACCCGCGCCGAGAAGCTGCTCGCCTTTAACAACCCCATGATGAACATCTGCGTCAACGGCGCATTTGTCGTCATCATCTACCTGGGCTCCAAGCTCATCATCACGAGCCAGGGCACGCTGTTCGACGTGGGCCAGCTCTCCTCGATCTTTACCTATGGCTTCCAAATCCTCATGAGTCTGATGCAGCTGTCGATGATCTTTGTCATGGTGACCATGGCCGACGAATCGGCACACCGCATTACCGAGGTACTGGCCGCCGAGCCCACGATCGCCGATCCCGCCGAGCCCGTGCTCGAGGTCGCCGATGGCTCCATCGACTTTGACCACGTGAGCTTTAAGTATTCCGCGCATGCGAAGCGCCAGGCGCTCGACGATATCGACCTGCACATTAAGAGCGGCGAGACCATCGGCATCATCGGCGGCACCGGCTCGGCCAAGTCCACGCTCGTAAACCTCATCGCCCGCCTGTACGACGCCACCGAGGGCACCGTGCGCGTGGGCGGCGTGGATGTGCGCAACTACGACTTGGACGCTCTGCGCCACCAAGTGGCCATGGTATTGCAGAAAAACGTGCTGTTTAGCGGCACGATTGCCGAGAACCTGCGCTGGGGCGACCCGAACGCCACCGACGAAGAGGTCCGCGAGGCGGCACATCTGGCCTGCGCCGACGAGTTTGTCGACGGCTTCCCCAAGGGCTATAACACCTGGATCGAGCAGGGCGGCTCCAATGTCTCGGGCGGTCAGAAGCAGCGCCTGTGCATTGCGCGTGCCCTGCTGCGTCGCCCCAAGATCTTGATCCTGGACGACTCCACCAGCGCCGTCGACACCAAGACCGACGCCAAGATCCGCGCAGGGCTGGCAAGCTATCTGCCCAACACGACCAAGCTCATCATCGCCCAGCGCATTAGCTCCGTGCAGGATGCAGACCGCATCATCGTCATGGAGGGCGGCCGCATCGCGCAGATCGGCAACCACGATGAGCTGCTCAAGACGAGCGAGATCTACCGCGAGACCTTTACCTCGCAGAACAAGATGTCTGCCGAGGGCGAAGAGGCCGTCGAAGCCGACACCGAGGCATCCGCAACACAAGCTCAGACCCAGGAAGGAGGCGAGGCACATGAGTAAGGCAACGACCGCCGAGCGCGCGCTCAACCGCAAGGGTGGCACCATGTCGCGCCTCATCAAGACGCTCTTTGGCTTCTACCCCGTGCTTTTGCCCCTCGTCGTCGTCGGCGTGGTGCTCTGCGCCATCATCAACTCCATCGGCGCGACCTTCCTTCAGAGCGCCCTGCAGATTATTAGCGAATCGTGGCAGTCGGGCGATTGGGAAGCCGCACAGCCCAAGATCGCACAGCTCGTGACCACCCTCGCCTGCATCTACGGCATCGGCATCCTGTCCTCGCTGTTCTGGAACCGCGCCATGGCCATCGTCACGCAGGGCTCGCTCGAGAAGCTGCGCGAGAAGATGTTCAACCGCATGCAGGACCTGCCGATTCGCTACTTCGACACGCACCAGCGCGGCGACATCATGAGCCACTACACCAACGACATCGACACGCTGCGCCAGATGATCAGCCAGTCGCTGCCCAACCTGCTCATGACGACCATCGTCATCGTCACGGTGTTCTTTATCATGCTGTACTACAGCGTGTGGATGTGCCTGGTCATTGTGGCCGGCGTCGCCTTTATGACCTTTATGACCAAGCTGCTCGGCTCCAACTCCGCGCGCTTCTTCATTGCGCAGCAGACCGAGCTCGGCGTGGTCGAGGGCCATATCGAGGAAGTCATGAACGGCCAGAAGGTCGTCAAGGCATTCTGCCACGAGTCTGCCGCCGAGGCCGATTTTGACGAGCGCAACGAAAAGCTCTTCGAGGTCTCGCAGAAGGCCAACATGTACGCCAACATCCTCATGCCTATCCTTATGAACCTGGGAAACCTGCTCTACGTGCTGGTGGCCCTTGCCGGCGGCATTTTCCTGGCGCTGGGCGTGCCCAACCTGAGCATCTCGGGCATGGCACTGTCCATCGCCGTCGTGGTGCCGTTCCTCAACATGACCAAGCAGTTCTGCGGACAGATCGGCCAGATCTCGCAGCAGATCAACGCCGTGGTCATGGGCCTCGCCGGCGCCGACCGTATCTTTGAGCTTATCGACGAGGAGCCCGAAGCCGACGAAGGCTATGTGACGCTCGTCAACGCTCAGGTGAACCCCGACACCTGGCAGCTCGAGGAGGCCGACCACCACACCGGCATGTGGGCATGGAAACATCCGCACCGCGCAACCGGCGAGATCGAGTACGTGCCGCTGCGCGGCGATCTGGTCATGGACAACGTCGACTTTGGCTACACGCCCGACCACGAGGTGTTGCACGGCGTGTCCGTGTTTGCCAAGCCGGGCCAGAAGGTCGCGTTTGTCGGCGCCACCGGTGCCGGTAAGACGACCATCACCAACCTCATCAACCGCTTCTATGACATCGCCGACGGCAAGATCCGCTACGACGGCATCAACGTCAACAAGATCCGCAAGGCCGATCTGCGCCGCTCGCTGGGCGTGGTGCTGCAGGACGTGAACCTGTTCACCGGCACCGTGATGGATAACATCCGCTACGGCAACCTGGACGCCACCGACGAGGAGTGCATCGCGGCGGCCAAGCTCGCGGGCGCGGACGACTTTATCACCCGCCTGCCCGACGGCTACGACACCATGCTCACCGGCAACGGCGCGCAGCTGTCGCAGGGCCAGCGCCAGCTGATCTCGATCGCACGCGCCGCCGTCGCCGATCCGCCGGCGATGATTCTGGACGAGGCCACGAGCTCCATCGACACCCGCACCGAGGCTATCGTGCAGGCCGGCATGGACAAGCTCATGGAGGGCCGCACGACGTTTGTCATCGCGCACCGTCTCTCCACCGTGCGCAACTCCGACGCAATCATCTGCCTGGACCACGGCCGCATCATCGAGCGCGGCAACCACGACGAGCTGATTGCCAAGCGCGGGTATTACTATCAGCTCTATACCGGAGCGTTTGAGCTCGAATAACGTCCGGCGAACTGGACACAAAGCTCCACAACGCACAAAGCCCCCGCAGTTCATGATGAACTGCACCCCAAAACTTGGACGGCTTAAATAAAAACTACGCCGCAAGGGAC
>CAJMPK010000134.1 GCA_905215205.1 uncultured bacterium
ACCCTCGTTCGGTCAGACGCGCCGCCGCGTTGCTGCTTTGTGCCGTATAATGTCCACTACCTATGACGCGATACAAAAGAAAGGTGTTTGCCCATGCAGGCACAGAAGGCGGAGGGAACCCGCGACCTTATCGGCGCCGAGATGCGCGCCTGGCAAAAGATGCAGCAGATTGCGGCCGGCGTGTTCGAGCCGTTTGGTTTTAAACCCATCGAGACGCCCGCGATCGAGCAGGTGGACGTGTTTGTCCACGGTATCGGCCAGTCGACCGACGTCGTGCGCAAGGAAATGTTCCGCGTGTTCAGCGGCGCCAACCTGGAGCGCGTCTTTACCGAGGGCACCGACACCAAACTCAAGCCCAAGCAGCGCCTGGCACTTCGCCCCGAGGGCACGGCCGGCGTAGTGCGCGCCGTCGTCGAGAACAACCTGGTGCCCCAGGGCTCCACGCCGTTTAAGGCGTACTACGCCGAGGCCATGTTCCGCGGCGAGCGTCCCCAGAAGGGCCGCCTGCGCCAGTTCCACCAGGTGGGCATCGAGTGGCTCGGCGCTCCCGATCCGGCGGCAGACGCCGAGTGCATCATCATGCTCATGGAGTTCTACAAGCGCCTGGGCTTCGATCTTTCCAAGCTTCGTCTGCTCATCAACTCGATGGGCGATGTCCAGTGCCGTCCGGCTTACCGCGAGCAGGTTAAGCAGTTCATCCTCGATCATGCCGACGAGATGTGCGACGAGTGCCGCGAGCGCGCCGAGCTCAACCCGCTGCGTGCCTTCGACTGCAAGAACGACCACTGCCGCGAGATCATGGCCGACGCCCCGCTGATGGGCGACAACCTGTGCGACGAGTGCCGCGAGCACTACGAGCAGGTCAAGCGCTATCTGGATGCCGCCGGTATCGAGTATGTCGAGGATCCCACCTTGGTGCGCGGCCTGGACTACTACACCCGCACCGTCTTTGAGGTTGAGGCCCCTGGCGCCGGCGTCGGCTCCATCGGCGGCGGTGGCCGCTACGACGGCCTGGTCGAGCTCGAGGGTGGCAAGCCCACGGCGGGCGTCGGCTTTGCCGTCGGTTTTGAGCGCGCCCTGCTGGCCCTGCAGGCCTTTGGCAGCGATTTGGGTGCCGATGAGGCCCCGTGCGTCTATGTCGCCAACGCCGGCAAGGAGCTGCGCCAGAACGTCTTTGCCATTACGCAGGAGCTTCGCGCCGCGGGCATCGTGACCGAGGCCGACTATCAGGGCCGTTCGCTCAAGGCCCAGTTTAAGCAGGCCGATAAGGTGGGCGCCAAGCTCATCTTGGTCCTGGGTGGCGACGAGCTTGCCGCCGGCAAGGTCAAGGTGCGCGACATGGAGAGCCATGAAGAGGTCCTTGCCGATCTGGCCAACGTCGTCGAGGCGGTTCGCGAGCGCCTGTAGCGCATCTTTTTGAGCTTCGGGCCTGCTAACGTGCCCTGCTCATGGAGAGCGATTGTTACGGGGGTGTTTCGCTTTTATGCGGAATGCCCCCGTTTGTGTATGCCGTCCACCGAGAAATACGACCATTTAGAGCAAAAACCCTTGCAATGCAGAAAATACTTTTGTGTGGTAAAGCGCAATCAGTGTCGAAAGTATTTCTCAAGCGCCTATAATGAATACCGCATGTTACGTGCATAGAAGGAGGAATGGGAGGAAACGTGGCTGAGAACCTAAGCAACCAGTCTGTACCCGAAGCCGCGGCGCGCGTCGCTGCCGTGGTCAACCGCCTCGTTAACCGAATCGGCTCGAATGCCGAGTCCAGGGAGCGTCTCGCCGAGATCGAGATCCCCGAGGAGCTGCGCGACAATCTGGCGTTGTTCCTGCGCCTGGAGCGTCGTGTGCTTAGCGAGTATGATCCTGAGATCGCGGACCTGTTCGACAAAATCCTGTCGGCCGAGATTGTGGCCAATGCCGGCAACCCCGGTACCCGCGCTGCCGACGAGGCCGTCGACGAGCAGGGCGTGCCTACTGCCGATGAGTCCACCGCCGTGGCATTCCGTGAGGTCGTCGATCTGATCGACAGCCTGCCGCTCGATAAGCAGCAGGTCATTGTCCGCGCCTTTACGAGTTTCTTCCATCTGGCAAACCTGTCGGAGGAGAACTACCGTGTGGCGCAGCTGCGCGAGCGCGAGGCCGGTGCGTCGACCGATACCGAGGCCGATCCTGCCAACGAGCTTACCGTTGCCTATCACCAGCTGGTGAATGAGCTGGGTGTCGAGGGTGCCAACGAGCTGCTCGACAAGCTCGAGTTCCACCCTGTCTTTACCGCACATCCCACCGAGGCCCGTCGTAAGGCCGTCGAGGGCAAGATCCGCCGTATCTCCAACCTGCTGGAGGAGCGTCCGCGTCTGGGCGGCTCCGACCTGGTGGAGAACGAGCGCCATATGCTGCAGGAGATCGACGCCCTGGTGCGTACGAGCCCCATCGCGCTCAAGAAGCCCACGCCGGTCGAGGAAGCCGATACCATCATCGACATCTTCGATAACACGCTGTTCGACGTCATCCCCGTCATCTATCGTCGCTTTGACGACTGGGTGCTGGGCGACAAGGCCGGTACCGTGCCGCCGCTGTGCCCGGCGTTCTTCCATCCCGGCAGCTGGATCGGTTCCGACCGCGACGGTAACCCCAACGTCACCGCCAAGGTGAGCCGTGAGGTCGCCGCCAAGTACTTCACCCACATGGTGCTCAAGCTCGAGGACAAGTGCCGTCACATCGGCCGTAACCTCACGCTCGAGGCCACCTACAGCAAGCCGTCGGCCGAGCTCATCAACCTGTGGAACCATCAGGTCGAGATGAGCACCCAGTACACGGCCCGCGCCGAGCTGATCTCCGAGCACGAGCCGCATCGCGCCGTCATGCTCGTCATGGCCGACCGTCTGAACGCCACCGTGCGCCGTATCACCGACACCATGTACCACAGCGCCGACGAGTTCCTGGATGACCTGCGCGTCGTCCAGCGCTCGCTGGCTGCCTGCGGTGCCGTCCGTGCTGCCTACGGCCCGGTCCAGACCATCATCTGGCAGGTCGAGTCCTTCGGCTTCCACATGGTCGAGATGGAGTTCCGTCAGCACTCCGTGGTGCACGCCCGCGCCCTCAAGGATATCCACGAGAACGGTATCCATGGCGACCTGCAACCCATGACGCGCGAGGTCATCGATACCTTCCGCGCTATCGGCTCCATCCAAAAGCGCTACGGCAAGAAGATGGCGCACCGCTACATCATCTCGTTTACCAAGAGCGCTCAGCATGTGGCCGACGTCTTTGAGCTTGCCCACCTGTCCTTCGCACACGAGGAGGATGTCCCCGAGCTCGACGTGATCCCGCTGTTCGAGCAGCTCGAGGACCTCGAGGGCTGTGTCGACGTGCTCGACCAGATGCTTACGCTGCCCGTGGTGCAAAAGCGCCTTGCCCAGACCAACCGCCGCATGGAGGTCATGCTGGGCTATTCCGACTCTTCCAAGGATGCCGGTCCTACCACGGCCATGCTCGCGCTGCACTCTGCGCAGGAGCGCATCGCCAAGTGGGCCGAGAAGAACGATATCGACCTGGTGCTCATGCACGGTCGCGGCGGTGCCGTGGGCCGTGGCGGCGGCCCTGCCAACAAGGCCGTGCTGGCGCAGCCCAAGGGTTCGGTCAACTGCTTCTTTAAGCTCACCGAGCAGGGCGAGGTCATCTTTGCCCGTTACGGCAACCGCACGCTGGCTCAGCGCCATGTTGAGTCCGTTGCCGCCGCAACGCTTTTGCAGTCGGCCCCGAGTGTCGAGAAGACCAACACCGAGACCACGCAGAAGTTCTGGGATATGGCAGAGAAGCTCAACGCAGTAAGCCATGAGCGCTATCTGGACCTGCTGAACACCGAGGACTTTACACCGTGGTTCTCGACCGTGACGCCGCTGACCGAGGTCGGTCTGCTGCCGATTGGCTCGCGTCCCGCCAAGCGCGGCCTGGGCGCCAAGTCGCTCGACGACCTGCGTACCATTCCGTGGATCTTCAGTTGGAGCCAGGCTCGCATTAACCTGGCCGCTTGGTACGGCCTGGGCACCGCCTGTGAGCAGCTGGGCGATCTGGACCAGCTTAAGGCTGCCTACCAGGAGTGGCCGTTCTTCCGCACCTTTATCGACAACATCGAGATGTCGATCGCCAAGACCGATCAGCGCATCGCCAAGATGTATCTGCACCTGGGCGATCGCCAGGATCTGTCCGAGAAGGTCTTTACCGAGATGCAGCTCACCCGTAAGTGGGTCCTTGCCATCGTCGGTGACGAGTGGCCGCTGCAGCGCCGCCGCGTGCTCGGCTGCGCCGTCCGCGTGCGCAACCCCTACGTCGATGCCCTGTCCATCGCTCAGGTCCGCGCCCTTCGTGAGGTGCGTATGAACCAGGACGAGATGGCCGAAGAGAAGAAGGCCGAGTACATGAGCCTGATCCTTTCGACTGTGACCGGCGTCTCGGCAGGATTGCAGAACACGGGGTAATCGATAG
>CAJMPK010000135.1 GCA_905215205.1 uncultured bacterium
CAATATGCGGGTGCACGTGTATGAGAACGCAATCTTTTAGGAAGGCTTAAGTTCTGTTGCAGGCCCAAAAGGACCCGGCCTGCGGCAAAACCACCACAAAGGTGCCTGTCCCCTTTGTGGTGAAAAGCTAGTCCTTAAACAGATAGCCCACGCCGCGGACGGTGGTGATGTGTGCCGCAATCTGCGGGCCCACCTTGGAACGGATGCGTCGAATGTGCACGTCGACGGTGCGCGTGCCGCCGCAGTACTCAAAGCCCCACACGCGGTGCAGCAGCACCTCGCGGCTGTAGGCGCGGTTGGGGTGCGTCGCCAAAAAGCTCAGCAGCGAGTACTCCATCAGTGTCAGGTCGATGGGCTCGCCATCGAGCGTCACCTGGTAGGTGGCCAGGTTGATCTCGAGGTTATCGATGTTGAGCACATCGTCGGCGGCGACGGTCTCCTCCTCGCCCATCAGGCGCTGCGCGCGAGCCTTGAGCTCGTTGGGCGTCGCCGTGGGGCATACAAAGTCGGCATGCGCGTGATTGGGCAGACGCAGGGTGCCGAGCGCCTCGTCGTCGACGATCACAAGCATGGGAACGCCGCCGCGATCGTCAAGCCACTTGGCAATCTGATCGATGCGGTCGCTGCGGATGCCATCGGAATCGAGGATCAGCAGGTCAAAGTCGTGCGCCGCAGTCGGCGAATCGGGGGTTGCCAGGCTCACCTCGACACCCAGGGTGGTCGTCAAGCTGCGGGCAAACTCGTGGAAGCGCGTCGTGCGCGCCATGAACAGGGCACTCTTTTCGGACATATCGGCCTCCAAAGAAATGAGCTCAATCGTACTGGAACAAGCCAGCGCGATTAGGAGTTCGCCAAGTAGTGCTTGATCTCCCACTCGGTGATCGTAGACTCAAACTTATGCCACTCGTCGCGCTTCTTTTTGAGGAAGAAGCTGTGGATGTGCTCGCCGAGGGCATCCTTCATAAACTGCGAGTCCTCAAACACGTCGAGCGCCTCTTTGAGCGAGCGCGGCAGCGGCGTGTAGCCGGCCTCGACCATCTGACGGTCGGTAAGCTTGAGCGTCTCAGCCGTTGCCTCGGGCGGGAGCTCCAGCTTGCGCTCGATACCGTCCAGACCAGCCGCCAGCGTGACGGCGTTGACCAGGTACGGGTTGGCCATGGGGTCGGGGCTGCGAAGCTCGATGCGCGTGGACAGCTGCTTGCCGGGCTTGTAGACCGGAATGCGGACCATACTCGCGCGGTTGCGCAGGCCCCACGTGGCGTACTGTGGCACGGAGTCGCCGCCCGTGGTGATGCGCTTGTACGAGTTGACCGTGGGGTTGGTGATGGCGCTGATCTCGCGCGCATGCGCCAGGATACCGGCCATGTAGTGTTTGGCGATGTCGGAGAGATGGTACTTCTCGTCGTCCTCGCCCCAAAAGACGTTATTGCCGGCGTGGTCGAACAGCGACTGGCACAGGAACATAGCGCTGCCGTCCTCGCCCGCCAACGGCTTGGGCATAAAGGAGGCGTGGCACCCGCTCTCGTAAGCCTGCTGCTTAATGATGAGTTTGGCCGTGGTGATGGCGTCGGACATGCTCAGGGCCTCGGCGTGGCGCAGGCTCATGCCGTGCTGCGAGCGGCCGGCGGCATGGAAGGTGTACTCCACGGGCACGGACATCTTCTCGAGCGTGAGGACCGTGTTGCGGCGCAGGTCGCGAGCGGCATCGCTCACCGAAAGATCGAAGTAGCCCACGTTGCCGAGCGGCTCAGGGGTGTGCTCGTCGGGGAAGTAGTAATACTCCAGCTCGGCGCCCACGTTGAGCAGGTAGCCAGCCTTCTCGGCCTTGCGGAACATGCGGCGCAGGGCATCGCGCGGGTCGCCGGCGAAGGGCTTGCGGTCGGGGGTGCACACATCGCAGAACACGCGGGCGACGCCGTTATGGCTCGGACGCCACGGCAAAATCTGGAAGGTCGAAGCATCGGGAAACGCTAGCATGTCGGCTTCCTCGGGCGTGGCAAAGCCCTCGATAGCGGAGCCGTCAAAGCCAATACCCTCCTCAAAAGCGACCTCGAGGTCCTCGGGGCTAATGGCAAAGTTCTTGAGGCGGCCGAGAATGTCGACAAACCACAGACGCACAAAGCGAATGTCACGCTGCTCTACGGAGCGAAGTACGTAATCGATGTTCTGCTGGTTCATGTCGCTCCCCTTTCTTTCGGGCGGGTTTCGACTGGTCTATATCGCAGATACTATCGCAGAAAAATGTTTCCGCAGGGTTAAAGCGTATCAAGCGCTCAAAAAACGTGCGCGAACAGGCCGTTACGAACGAGCGGCTAGCGTTCAGATTCGGAGACAATTTGTCTACAGGCTCGTTCCAGCGTAGGGAACTCCATCGTCACTGCATCCCAAACAACCGAGCGGTCGACATTGCCGTAATCATGCGCAAGATAATTTCTCATGCCGATAATTCCACGCCATTCGATTTCGGGATGAAGCCGCTGCGAGCGTTCTGACAACTTGCCCGCCTCTTCCGTCACCCTAAGCGCACACATCAAAAGGGAGTCCGCCAACGCCCTCGTCCGCACGTCATTCGCATGCAGAAACTGGTCCTCGGTGATATCAAAAGCCTTGATGCGCTCGTTCGTTTCGGAGATGGCCTCCAAAACCTCTTGGGCGCGAAGGCTGTCTGACTTACGCGCGATCATAAAGGATCACTCCTTCGCGCTCGATTACCGCGGCAAGATCGTCATCAAGATAGTCACTCGAGACGAGGTCAACCTGCTTCCCGGTTTCTTTGCGCACCGCCTCGCCAAACGCCGATAACGCGAAAAGACCAAAGCCCCGCTCGCGATCGACTTCGAGACGCAAGTCAATATCACTATCGGCATGCGCCTCGCCCCGGGCATACGAACCAAAAAGAATCACGGTTTTGATGGCGGGAATCGTGCTGGCTGCCTCGCGGACGGCGGACTCGATCCGAGCAATATCCAAAATGTCTGCGGCGACGTTTTCGCTCGCAGAGCTTTTACCAAGTGAAGGAACAAACGGCAGAGAGCGCTCGCGCAGCATCTGCCTCATAAACATATTGACCGCAACAGACGAAGTCATGCCAAGCTCTTCGCACAGCTCGGCAAATGAGTCTTTAATTGACGAGTCCACTCGCACACTCAGCACAGACGCAGCCATGGATACCTCCTGTATGACATTGTCTATATATTATCACACAGACTAGCGCGAGGTCGAAGCGCGGTGTTCGATGTGACCGGGGACCTCAATGCGTTTGGGCGCCAGCTTTGCGGCCTCGCCCACCGTGGTGGTGACGATGTCGATGCGCTCGGAGAGGCGCTCGACTACGCGCTCGGCGATGGTAAGGGTGTCTTGCGCGGCCGTGGTGACGCCGCCAAAGAGCACATGGTTCCAGGGGTAGTCGTCAAACGTCGCGATCTTGAGCCCCGCCGGCAGCGAGGGACCAAGCTGCGCCAGCGCCTCGGTCAGACGCAGGAAAACCAGGCCGTTGACGGCAATGAGGCCGAGCTTTTTGCCTGCATAGCCGCGGATAGTCTCGTCCAAGCGGCCGACGCCCGTGGCACCGCCGTCGGCTAGGGTGACGACCTCGCCCGCAAGACCGCGGCGCGAAAGCTCGTCGGCAAAGGCCTCGGCGCGCTCGCGACGGACGGGGCTGTCGTCGCTTGCCTCGGTGAGCAGGCACAAGCGCTCGCTGCCCGCAGCAGCCAAGGCGTCCACCAGGCCGGCAACCAGCTCGCGGTTGTTGGAGGTCACCAAATCGACACCGCCGTCGGCGACATCGCGGTCGAGCAGCACAACGGGCAGGCGTCCCGCTGCCGCGGCAATCGCCTCGTCATTGCCTCCGCAGGTGTTGACGACCAGACCGTCCACGCCAGCATCGATAAGCCTGGTGAGCGACTCGGCCTCCTTTGTGGGGTCGTTGCCGCTAATGGCCGTCATGAGCGAGCAGCCGCGCGCGGCGGCGCTGGCGGAAAGGCCCTCGAGCATGGCGCTCGAGAACGGGTTGGCGATGTCGGCCAGAATCACGCCGATAAGGTTCGTACGCGAGGAGCGCAGATTGCGTGCGGCGGCACGCGGGCGATAGCCGGTACGCTCGATAACCGCCGCGATGCGAGCACGGGTCTCCTCGGTCATTTGCCCGGGGCGGTTATTGAGATAGCGCGAGACCGTGGCCGGACTCACGCCCGCCTCGGCGGCAATGTCCTTGATTCTCATCTGCGCCATAACGCACCCCGTTTCCCAATTGTCGGCGATCTGAGCCATTTTAGGCATTTTTTTAAAAATCTCGGTTGCAAAACGCTGTAGGTGAGCAGCATCGTTTTTGCGTCTCGAGCAGATGCGGTGATGGGCTAGATAGATGAGTCTTTGGACAGCTCAAAATAGTCGGGATGCAAGGCGATAACCGGGCCCTGCT
>CAJMPK010000136.1 GCA_905215205.1 uncultured bacterium
GGGCGCTGCTGTACATGAGGCCGCAGCCTAGGGCGAGCGCTCCGCAAAGCCAGCGGTTGAGCTGGTAGGAGGCAAAGGACGTCGTTTCGTCGATGTCCGAGACCTGAAAATTGCGCACGCCATAGTTGCACGCGATCATGATGAGCGTGCCGGTGACAAAGGCGATGGAGAATCTGCCTGCTTCTTCGGCGCCCACAAGCTGCGTGGACACAATGGTGAGCAGGGGAAACGCGAAGCCCCACACGGCGGTGCCCAGGGTATTCCAGAGATAGTCGCGGCGGGTGGCGTGCTCCTCGTATTCGGCTTCCTGCGTGGAGAAGCCGCCGCCGTAGACAGCGCCGAGCAGGCGGTTCCACCAGGCGTTGACCATGCGGTGGATGGGACCGGGCTCGCAATTGCGCTCGCGGCGACGACGTGTGGCCTGGCTGCTGTCGGGGCCGCCGGCGTTGCGCTGGCTCAGTTCCTGGATGCGCGCGAGCTCTTCGGCCGTGTGGGAGGCGGGGAACAGGCCGTTCTCGATGCGACCGCCCTGGCTGGGTGCCCCGCCCGATACGGTGGGATCGGCGACGCCGTTGTGACGGGCGATGGCGCGGCGGATGCTATCGAGGGGCGTGATGCTCAAGGCGGAGTCCTTTCTATTGCTGCGCTCTAGTATAGACGCGACGGTGTTCGCTCGTGTTTTTGAACGGATTGTTCAATATTTTCGGCAGGCGGCTGTAATTTGTCGGTAAGTGTGCGGTATCCTGTTGAAGTTTTGTGACACCCCCCCGATGCCGCCCACGCGGCACCAAGGAGCTTCTACCTATGGACGTCGCCGCATTCTTACTGGCTCTTGTGCCGATTATTTGGCTGGTCGTGATGCTGCTGTGCTTTAAATGGCCAGCTTGGAAGGCCGCTATCGGATCGTTTGTCCTTTCGTGCTTGCTTGCCTTCGCATGGTGGCACCTGCCGGCAGCGCAGATCGCGACCGCCTCGCTCGAAGGTTTTTTGATGGCTCTGTGGCCCATCGTCCTGGTGATCATCGCCGCGGTGTTCACGTATAACCTGTGCGTTCGTACGGGCGCCATGGAGGTGATCGGCAGCATGATCACCTCCATCAGCAGCGACCGCCGTCTGCTGGCGCTGCTCGTGGCCTGGTGCTTCGGTGGCTTTATGGAGGGCATGGCCGGCTTTGGTACCGCCGTTGCCATTCCCGCCGGCATGCTCGCGGGCCTTGGTTTTGAGGCCGTGCCTGCCGTGCTGATCTGCCTGCTAGCCAACGGTGTGCCCACGCCCTACGGCTCTATCGGCATTCCCACGGTGTCCGTTGCCGACCTGGTGGGCCTGGATTCCCTGCATTTGGCTACCGTTCAGCTGGTGCAGCTCGCGCCCTTCTTTGTGGCGATGCCGCTGCTTATCGTGCTGGTTGCGGGTCGTGTTGCCGATGATCAGGGCAATGTTGCAAGCGTTGCAGAGCGCCTGAACGGCGTTGCCGGCGTGGCACTGCTTTCTGGTGTGTCCTTTGTTGGTGCGGCCCTGGTCGTCGCCATGTTTGTGGGTCCCGAGCTGGCCGTGGTCGTAGGCTCCATCGTGTCGCTTGCGCTGACCGCCGCGCTTGCCATGCGCGCCGAGAAGTCCGGCCACCTGGATGCGCGCTTCCACATGAATATCGAGGCGGGGGAGAAGCTCACCGTTAAGTCGGCGCTTTCGGCCTGGTCGTGCTTCATCCTGATCTTTGTGTTGCTGCTGGGCACGTCTAACCTGGTGCCCGCTGTACATGCCGCGCTCGCGCCGTTTGCGAGCCACGTGCAGGTGTATTGCGGTGAGAATCCCGGTACGCTTACGTTTTCGTGGATCAACACGCCGGGCGTCTGGATTTTCCTGGCGGCGTTTGTCGGCGGTGCCATTCAGGGTGCTTCGCCGCGAATGATGGGCGAGGTGCTGGCCGCGACTGTGAAGCAGATGATGCCGACGGTTATCACCATGCTTTCGGTGCTGGGCTGCGCCAAGGTGATGGGCTATGCCGGCATGATTTCGTCGATCAGCGCGTTTTGCATTGCGGTCGCCGGCGGCCTGTACCCGATTCTGGCTCCGTGGATCGGTGCGGTCGGTGCGTTCGTGACCGGTTCGGGCACATCTTCGGGCATGCTGTTTGGCCCCATTCAGAGCCAGGCTGCCACTGCGCTGGGTGTGAGCGACTACTGGATGGTCGCGTTGAACGCCCTGGGCGTCGCCGCCGGTAAGATGATCTCGCCGCAGACACTCGCCATTGGTCTTGCCGCCGTGCACGTGCGCGGTAAGGATGCCGAGCTCCTAGGCGCGGTGCTGCCCTACGCTGCCGGCATGCTGGTCCTGATGAGCGCCATAGCCATGCTCGGCCAAGGCCTGCCGCTGTAGTCGGCACTTAGGGATGTTCCTTATGTGCCGGCACTTTGGGAACATCTCTAAGTGCCGGCATCCGGGGACACTCCTTGAATGTTGCCTGTTCAAGAACGTCTCCAAAGACTAGTCGTTTAAGAACGTCCCCAATGACTAGGCCGCTTGCCTGCGATTTTTGACCGTTGGGCGGGCGCTTCGCCGTTGCCGCAAAAACGTTTTTGCACATAGGGTACAACGGGCTTTACGTGAGTAAAGTGCGCGTCGCGTCCACGTGTCGCGTTTTTAAAGGAGGCCCCATGCCTGGTGTTACCCCTGCAGAAGTTCTGTCCAACTTTGGTATTACGCTGGTCGAAGATCCCGCCGAGAATCAGCCCCGTCTTCTGGTCGATCTACCCGCTGCGGAACTCGTCGAGCACGCCATCCGCCGCGAAGAAGGCCGCATGGCATCCAACGGCGCGCTGGTGATCGAGACGGGGGAGCGTACCGGCCGTTCCCCCAATGACCGCTTTATCGTTGACACCCCCGATGTTCACGACAAGATTGCCTGGGGCGCCGTCAACCGCCCTCTGTCCGTCGAGAGCTATGAGGCCATCAAGGCCGGCATCGTCGACTATCTCAACGAGCGCGATGTGTTCGTCACCCGCGGCATGGCCGGCGCCGACCGCAACCACACGCGTCGACTGCTCGTTGCCTGCGAGCGTGCCAGCCAGGCACTCTTTATCAAGCAGATGCTCGCCCGCCCGCTCGCCCGCGAAATCGCGCGCACCGGTGAGCCCGACTTCTGCGTGCTCGCAGCGCCCGGTTACCAGTGCGACCCCGCCATCAAGGGCCTCAACTCCAGCGCTGCCGTGGTCATCAACTTCCAGGAACGCGTGATTCTGGTTGCCGGCACCGGCTACTCCGGCGAGATTAAAAAGTCGATCTTTAGCGTCATGAACTATCTGCTGCCCGTCGAGGACGACGTGCTGCCCATGCACTGCTCGGCCAGCATGGACCCCGTCACGCACGAGACCGCCGTGTTCTTTGGCCTGTCCGGCACCGGCAAGACCACGCTTTCGGCCAATCCCACGCGCCTGCTGATCGGCGACGACGAGCACGGTTGGTCCGACATGGGCATCTTCAACATCGAGGGTGGCTGCTACGCCAAATGTGAGGGCCTGGACGCCTTCCACGAGCCCGAGATCTTCAACGCTGTCCGCTTTGGCGCGATCTGCGAAAACGTGGTGCTCGACGAGAACCGCAAGCCCAACTACGATGACATCTCGATCACGCACAACACGCGCGTGGCCTATCCCGTGGAGCACATTCCTAACGCGTGGACTAAGGGCATGGGCACCACTCCGAGTGTCGTGCTGTTCCTGACTTGCGACGCTTTTGGCGTGCTGCCGCCCATCTCGCGTCTGACGGCCGATGCCGCCATGTACCACTTTGTGACGGGCTTTACGGCTAAGATTCCCGGCACCGAGGTCGGCGTCACCGAGCCCACGCCCACGTTTTCTTCGCTGTTCGGCGAGCCGTTTATGCCACTCGACCCCATGGTTTACGCCAAGATGCTCGGCGAGCGTATTGCCGACGGCCGCACACGCGTGTACCTGGTCAACACCGGCTGGATCGGCGGCGGCTACGGCGTGGGTCATCGCATCGAGCTGGCCTACACGCGCTCGCTGGTCGCGCGCGCCCTCGACGGCACCATCGAGGACAGCGAGTTCGTGCACGACGACATCTTTAACGTCGACATTCCCACGACGTGCCACGGTGTGCCCGATGGCATCCTGGTGCCGCGCCAGTACTGGCAGAGCACCGCGCGCTACGACGAGGCCGCGCACAACCTAGCCGTGATGTTCGAGGAGAATTTCGAGAAGAAGTACTCGCATCTGCCCGAGTCCGTCAAGGCCGCCGGCCCGCACGCCCAGGTGTCCGCCGAGGCCCGTCATCGCGGCCGCGGCCTGCTGGGGCTCCGCCACTAGCGTCGCCGTGAGTCCATATCCACCACAAAGGGGACAGGCACCTTTGTGGTTGATTTCCGATCTCAGCCGAACACATTGAGCGAATAGGCCGT
>CAJMPK010000137.1 GCA_905215205.1 uncultured bacterium
TCGACACCGCCGAGTTCGCGATCCCCGGCCTTGACGACGAGTTCCGCGTCATCGTCTCCCCGTGGATTCTGACGGTGCTCGTGACCGACCGCCTGGCTCGCTACTACGAGACGGTCACCAAGCACAACCTCAAGTATCGTCGCTACTATCACCAGTTCGACTACTAA
Source organism: uncultured bacterium (assembly GCA_905215205.1). Taxonomy (GTDB): domain Bacteria; phylum Actinomycetota; class Coriobacteriia; order Coriobacteriales; family Coriobacteriaceae; genus Collinsella. The sequence continues at coordinate 168 of CAJMPK010000137.1, forward strand.
AGAAAACGGGTGCGGGAACGTGCCGGGCTATTGAGAGGAACACAGAATGAGACAGTACATCATCGCCAGCCATGCGCACTTCGCCACCGGCATCAAGGAGAGTGTCGAGCTGCTCTCGGGCGCTCGCGATAACGTCCACGATCTTTCGATGTTCGTCGATGGCCGCATGGACGTGGCCGAGGAGGCCCAAAAACTGCTGGCAGGCATGTCTGCCGACGATGATGTCGTTGTCTGCACCGACCTCTTTGGCGGTAGCGTCAACAACGAGTTCACCAAGATCGTCCAGACGCGTCCCCGCACGTACCTCGTTACCAACATGAACCTTCCTCTGCTCATCCAGCTGCTGTTCTCTGACGAGTCGGCGCCGGTTGAGGAGACGATTCGCGCCATCGTCGCTGCGGACGATACGCGCGTGAAGTTTGTCAACGATCTTTTGGTCGATGACGACGAGGAAGAAGAGTTCTAATCCGCAGCACCTACTGACACGCCGTAAGACGGCACAAGACCTTTGGGGGGTCACATTATGATTCAGCTACTTCGCGTTGACCATCGCCTGCTTCATGGCCAGGTCGCAGTTTCCTGGGTTCAGGGCCTTGGCTCCAACTGCATCTTCTGCGTGGGCGATAAGGTCGCTAACGACCCGGTGTGGAAGACGACGCTCAAGATGGGCAAGCCTGCCGGCTGCAAGCTCGTCATCAAAGATATGGAGCATGCAATCGAAGCTATCAACTCGGGCGTGACCGACAAGTACAAGATGATCATCTGTGTCGCCACTATTGCTGAGGCAAAGCAGGTTGTTGAGGGCTGCCCGCAGATCAAGTCGGTCAACCTGGGCAATACCAAGCCCAAGGACGAGAAGCGTCCCGATGCTCGTCAGGTCTCTCGTCAGATCTTCCTGACCGCGGCCGAGGAAGCCGATGTGCGCGAGATGCTGGATCGTGGCGTTGAGGTCGAGATTCGACCCCTGGCCGATGACCCCAAGGTTGACTGCGCCAGCGTGCTCTAGGCGTTCAATTTCGAAGAGCCTGCGGGTTCTTCGTAGTGTCCTATATGGAAAGGGGGATGTATGCTTACCCAAGCAATCCTCATCGGACTTATCGCCGCATTTGGTAAGTTCGACTGCCAGCTCGGTACGCTCTATGCGTTCCGCCCCATCGTCCTGTGCCCGCTCGTGGGCCTGGTGCTGGGGGACCTGCAGTCCGGTCTCGCAATCGGTGCGAGCCTGGAGCTGCTGTTCATGGGCTCGATCTCCATCGGCGCCTACGTGCCGCCTGATGAGACGATCGGCGGCGTGCTCGCCTGTGCCTTCGCTATCCAGCTGGGCCAGAGCACCGAGGCAGCCATCGCGCTCGCTATGCCCATCGCCACGCTGTGCCTTGCCATCAAGAACATCCTCAACGCCGCCCTGCCGATTTTGGTTGACCGCGCCGATGTTTTCTCTGCCCAGGGCAACCTTAAGGGCGTCTATGCGATGCACTTCCTGATCGGTTCCACCGGTATCATCATGGCGTTCCTGCTGTGCTCGCTGTCGTTCTATCTGGGTGCTGACGCTATCCAGAGCGTGCTCGACTTTATCCCCGACTTTGTCCTTGCTGGCTTTGGCGTTGCAGCCAACATCCTGCCTGCCATGGGCTTCGCCATGCTCGGCCGCCTGGTGCTCACCAAGCAGCTCGTGCCCTTCTACTTCCTGGGCTTCCTGCTGTGCTCCTACGCCAACGTGCCCGTCCTGGGCGTCGCCCTGATCGCCATCATCATCGGCATCGACAAGTTCGACCTGCTCGGCCTGGGCGGAGCCCAGCCCCAGCTCTCCGCGGAAGGGGATGAGGACGATGACTTCTAGTCCCGAGAACAAGATCACGCGCTCCGACCTCGTCAAGAGCGCCGTCAACGTCGGCGCCCTGGGCATGGAGTTCTCCTGGACCTACTACAAGCAGATGAACATCGCCTTCTGCCTGATGGTCGCCAACATGCTCAAGAAGATCTACGCCGGCCGCCCCGACGACTACGCCGAGGCCCTGCACCGCCACTGCGCGTTCTTCAACATCACCGTGCAGTTCGCCCCGTTCGTCGGCGGCATCGCGATGGCCATGGAGGAGAAGGTCGCCCGCGGCGAGATCGAGCCCGAGAGCGTCAACGACGTCAAGGCCGCCCTCATGGGCCCGCTGTCCGGCATCGGCGACTCCATCTTCCTGTCGACGCTGCGCGTGGTCGCCGCCGCGGTGGGCATCAGCCTGTGCCAGGCCGGCAACCCCTTCGGCCCCATCGCCTTCCTGCTCATCTACAACGTCCCCGGCTTCGCGCTGCGCATCTGGGGCGCCGTCAAGGGCTACGAGCTGGGCGTGGGCTTCCTGGACGAGGCCCAGAGGACCGGCCTCATGCAGAAGATCATGACCTGCGTGGGAATCGTGGGCGTCATGGTAGTGGGCGCCATGTGCAAGGACATGTTCTGGGCCAGCATCCCGGTGGCCATCGGCTCGGGCGACGACGCCCAGACCCTCCAGGACATCCTGGACGGCATCATGCCCGGCATGCTCGGCATGATCGCCTTCTGGCTGTACTACTGGCTGCTGTCCAAGAAGATCAACCCCATGGTGCTGATCGTGGCCACCATGGTCGTGGGCATCATCGGCGCGTTCTTCGGCGTGCTGGCGTAAGGGCCCGGCTGCATAGATTTTCGTTGCAACCTGGAAAGGGGATGGAGCAGGCCTATGCCCTCCATCCCCTTTTTGTATAGAAGGAGTTCGTATGTTCGCGAAGGATCGCGAAGCAATGCGCCTGACGCCGGCAGAGGTCAAGCTGATTCTTATTGAGTCCCTGCAGTGGTGCGCCAACAACGCGGTCTACTTTTTGGGGCTTATCGGTGCGGCCACGTATGATCTGGCCGGCACGGCCTTTTTGGTTGCCGCCATTACGCTCGTGCGCAATCTTATGACGTCGGTGGGCAATATGGTGTCGGGTTCGGTCATCGACCGCTTTGGACCGCGCCGGACGTCGTTTGTGACGTGCGTGATTACGGCAGTGCTATCGCTTGGTGTGGGGTTAGCGCCGTTGTCTGTCCCCGGGCTTGTGTTTGCCGCGTGCGTCTTGGGGCTTGCGGGCGGCTTTATCAACACCTGCACGCATGCGTTCCCGGGATACCTGGAGTCGACCACCGAGGGCCGTACCCGCGTGAACGGCCTCATGGTGTTCTACAGCAATATCGCCTATACCGCCGGCCCGCTGCTCGGCGGTGCCATCGTGAGCTGTTTTGCCACGCAATCGGTCTATCTGCTCATGGCGGGCATGATGGGTGTGGCGGCCGTGCTCTCCTTGGGCTGTCACGAGCGTGTTGCTCCCGCAAAAGGGGAGAGGCCGAAGGGCGGTATTCTGGGCGGCATGGCCGAGGGTGCGCGACTTACGTTTCGCGACCACGACCTGCGTCTCATCTTTATCTCGGGCTTTTTGGGTTTCTTTGCGTTTGGCGCGTTCGATTCGCTGGAGTCGTTGTTCTATCGCGATGTGCTCAACGTGGATATCGTCTGGCTGGGCTGGCTGTCCTCGGTCGTGGGCCTCACTTCCTCGGTGGGCGCGTTCATCCTGACCAAGCTTTCTGCTCGCCATGTCAACCTGCGATTGTTGCTTGGCGCGCTCATGGCCGTGGGCATTGGGTCCATGGTGTACGTGGGCACCGATATGCTGGGGGTCGCGATTATCGGCCAGGCGATTAACGGTCTGGCCTGGGGATTCCTGGAACCGCTGCAGATGATCTTGATTCAGGAGCGCGCCGACATCAAATACCTGGGGCGCATTACCGGCTTTGTGCGTTTTGGCCTGATGAGCGCCGGCGTGCTGCCGCTGCTGGCGGCTCCGTTTTTGGCGGAGGTTTTGGGCGTCCAGACGGTACTGTTTGGAGCATCGACCATTATTGCGCTGGTAGGAACGCTGTTCTTTGTCACACAAGGGAGACGCCGGGGGCGTTAGCTATACATCAAATTCTAATTTAATACCACTCACCAGAGAATTTCGACCGTTCACCGAGGATTGGAACAGATTGAAAAGTGGTATTAAAAACACGTTGGGTGTATGTCTATAATTGGTATCGAAAAGAAACGCGATGTATAGATTCGCGTGCAGGACAGAAAGGAAAAGCCATGAAGGAAACCGAGAAGATCGAGATCATGCATTTCGACCAGGAGGGCTATCTCG
>CAJMPK010000138.1 GCA_905215205.1 uncultured bacterium
GCTCAACACATAGGCCTCGACCACGTCATGGTAGGCGGGGTGCGTAAACAGGCGCCAGCCACCGGCGACCTCGCGCAGCTGAAAGCCACGGTTGGCCTCCTCGTACTCAACCTTGAGCTCGGCGAGCAGCGATGCACACTCGCCGGGGGCGATGTCGAGCGCGTTTGCCAGCGCAGGCGCGCTCACGGGGTCGCTCGAGACCAGCAGCAGCGCCTCGAGGGCACCTTTGAGGCTGTTTGACTCCAGCGTGGAAAGGGTTGACATGGTTTGCCGCTCCTATTCGGTGAGCTCGGGGCCCTCGCCGGGTACGTATGCCTCGGCGCCCTCGACGCGGTTGATTTGAATGGTTCCGAAGATTTCGTCCTGGCTCAGCGTAAGCGAGCCGCGCTTGGCGAGCTCCAGCATGGCCAGGAAGGTAACGACGAGCTGCTCGGTGGTTGCATCGCCGTCCAGAAGCTCGCGGAAGGTGCAGGTTTGGTGCGCCATGGTAAAGCGGTCGACTGAGGCTACGGTCAAGTCGAGCGGCACGCGATGCGGTGCCACGTGCTCGGCCTCCAGCAGGAAGGTCTGGCGCTTACCATCCAGGTCGGCGCAGATGACCGCCAGGCCGCGCAGGGTGATGCCGGCCAGGTAGTCGGGCATAAGGCCCAGAAACTCGGGGTCGGGGCCGGCTACGCGCGGATGCATACGGCTTTCGGCCTGCATGCGGGCACCGAGGGCCGCAGCCGCGCCCTTAAACTGCTTGTATGCAATCAGGCGCTGGATCAGGACCTCACGCAGCGCGTCGCCGTCAAGCGTGCTGAGCTCCTCAAGGTCTTCGTCGAACTCGTCATCGTCGTCATCGGCTTTGCGCGGGGCCTCCTTCGGCACCAGAGAGGCAGCCTTGATGTCCAAAAGGGTTGCCGCGACCAGCAAAAAGTCGCTCGCCACGTCCAGGTCCAGCGCCTCGATGCGCTCGGCCTCGGCCAGGTATTGCTCGGCCACCTCGCTGATCGAGATGGCGCCGATATCAACTTTTTGGCGGGTTACCAGCTGCAGCAGCAGGTCGAACGGTCCGCTGTAGACCTGCGTCGACACGCGATACGACATATTCGACCTCCTTTGACGGCGCCTTCGCGGCGCGGTTTGGGTGCATGTTACGACTGCTTTGCACGGTCGACCTGTAAGTTTACCTTAGATGCCGGCGATTGCGAAGTTGAGCAGCTGCTCAGCAAGCGGATACACGGTAACGTCGAAATAGCGCCCGATTACATCGATGCCGGTCCACATGGGCAGCAGATACAGCACAATGATGAGTATGGGCATGGCGTATTGCTGCAGACGGTAATAGTTGTTGAGTGCCTTGCCCTTGAGGAAGGGCACGATGATCGACGAGCCGTCGAGCGGCGGAATCGGGATGAGGTTAAAGAACGCGAGCGACAAGTTGACCACGATAAACGTGGCGCCGAAGTTCATGATCTGTGACGCCAGAGTAAATGACATGCTGGTGTAGAGGCTGCCATAGGTCAGGCGCATGAGGGCGGCAGCAAGACACGAGAGTGCGATGTTCGACGCGGGGCCGGCCACGCTCACCAGGACCTCGTCGCGTTTGGGGTGCTTGAGGTTGTTGAGGTAGACGGGCACGGGCTTGGCAAAGGCGAACACCGGGCCGCCGGCTGCGAGCATGAGCAGCGGCAGGATGACGGTACCAAACGGGTCGATATGGTTGAGCGGGTTGAGCGAGACGCGTCCTCGCGAACGGGCCGTCTTGTCGCCGAGCGCCCAGGCTGCGGCGGCGTGTGCGCTCTCGTGGATCACGATGCCGACGATGACGGCAACGGCGCTGGCGAGCAGGTTCATGAAGTAGCTGCTGGACATGTCACTCCCCTAGCGGACGCGGCGCGAGGCGCGCGTGAGCAGGTAGTCGGCCACAAACAAGATGACGGCCACGATGGCGTAATCCAAGCGGAAAACGCCGCCAAAGGGCGATGTGATGACGCCGTAGCCGGCGATGGCGCTCGGCAGCGCGCGCGAAAGCTCAACGACAAAGCCCACGATCTGCAGCTTGGCGGTGAGGCCGCTAAAGCACAGCAGTACAGTCATCGCGCTCATAAAGATGCCGCAGATGCGACAGGCGATGGCGATGATGCTCATCGCCACGGCAGCGGCCTTACGAGAGTTCACGCGCGGTCTCCTCTTCGATCTGGGTGGAAAGCTCCAGCCATTCGTCCTCGAGCTTGGGCAGCTCTTGCTTAAGGCCGTTATATTCCCCCAGCGCGGCGTTGAACTTGTCCTGATCGGCATAAAGCTCTTCGCTGGCCATCAATTCCATAAGCTCGTCATAGCGGGCGCGCTTTTTGTCGAGATCTGTCTCGATCTTCTTGAGCTGGTTGCGCACGCCCTTGAGCTTTTTGTTGAGCGCGGCACGGGCCTGAGCCTCGGCGCGCTTTTGCTCCTTGGTCTTTTTGCCCTCTATCGGCTTGGGGGCCGACGCGGGGCTGCTGTCCTGGGCGGCGTTGGCTTTGGTGGAATTGGCCGCGGCAGGCGCGCTCTCCCCTGCCGCCTCGGCAGCGGCGCGGGCAGCGAGGTCCTCGCGTTTGTAGAGGTAGTAGTCGTAGTCGCCGTCGTAGACCGTGACCTTGCCGTCGCGGATGTCGATGATGCGGTTGACCACGGCACGTACCAGGTGCTCGTCGTGGCTGATCAGCACGATGGTGCCGGGGAAGTTTTGGAGGGCGTTCTCGAGCATGTCCACCGAGTCGATATCCAGGTGGTTGGTGGGCTCGTCCAGGCACAGGAGCGCCTCGGGCGCCACGAGCATCTTTGCCAGGGCCAGACGCGCCTTTTCGCCGCCGGAGAGGACGCGAACCTGCTTTTCGATGGAATCGTTGTCGCTAAACAGGAAGGCGCCCAGCAGGCTGCGCTGCTGCGGCACGGTCCACTTGGGCGTGACGGTGTCGATCTCTTGCAGGACGGTGTTGGACTCGGTCATGCCTTCGAGCGCGTGCTGAGCGTAGTAAGCCACGCCCACGTTGGTGCCCAGGTCGCGGGTGCCGGTGGTGGGCGGCTCCAGGCCGGCGATGATCTTCATGAGGGTGGACTTGCCGGCGCCATTAGGGCCGACGAGCGCCACGTGCTCACCGCGGTAGAGTTTAAGGTCGATGTCGCTGTAGATGTGCTTATCGCCGTAGGACTTGGATACGCCCTCGAGGCTCACGACCATGTCGCCGGAGCGCGGCGGGTCGGGGAACTTAAAGTCGATGTGCTTGTGGCCCTCGGGAAGTATGACGAGCTCCTTTTTGATTTGCTCGATCTTGCGGATGCGCTCCTGCGCCTGGGCGGCCTTGGTGGGCTTGTAGCGGAACTTGTCGACGAAGACCTGCATGTGGGCTATGTCGCGCTCCTGGGCAGCGCGCTTGGCGCGCATCTGCTCCAGGTTGTCCTCGCGTTGCTTGAGGTAGCTGCTGTAGTTGCCGGTGTAGGTAGTCACGCGGCGGTTCTCGAGCGCGGCGACGTGGTCGACGCAGGCGTCCATGAAGGCGCGGTCATGGCTGACGATGAGCACGGCGCCGTCGTAGTTGGCGATAAAGCCGCGCAGCCACTGGACGCTCTCGAGGTCCAGGTGGTTGGTGGGCTCGTCCAGAAGCAGTAGGTCGGGGTGGCGCAGGAAAAGCTTGGCCAGCGCGATGCGCATCTGCCAGCCGCCAGAGAACTCGGAGCACGGGCGCTCAAAGTCGGTGACCTTAAAGCCCAGGCCGGACAGGATCTTTCGGGCGTTGCTCTCGAGCTCGTAGCCGCCCAGGTGCTCAAAGCGGTCCTGGACCTGGCCGTACTCGTTGAGGAGGGCGTCGACGTCCTTGCCCTGCTCGGAGAGTTCGGTGATCTGGGCCTGCAGCTCGTTGGCGCGCTCGCCCATACGGCGGATTTCCTTGGCGGCGGCCATGACCTCGGCGAGGATGGGGGTGTCCTTGTGCTCCAGGTTGGTTTCCTGCTCTAGGTAGCCCACCTGGCAGTCCTTGGCGTACTGGACCTGGCCGGCGTCGGGGCTGTCGATGCCCATGATGATCTTGAGCATGGTGGTTTTGCCGGCGCCGTTGGGGCCCACGAGCGCGAAGCGCTCGCCAGGGTTGATCTGGAAGGACGCGCTGCTAAAGAGGACTCGCGCGCCGAAGCTTTTTTCGATCTTGTCGACCAGGAGGATCATGGTGCCGCCTTTGACCTTGTGTGCCTATATGAAAAAAGGCCCCAACTTGCGTTGGAGCCTCATTCAATGCTCGGGTGGAGACGAGGGGGATCGAACCCCTGACCTCTTGACTGCCAGTCAAGCGCTCT
>CAJMPK010000139.1 GCA_905215205.1 uncultured bacterium
TTATGTTCAGTTATATCCCCATTACGGTGGCTGCTCTGTTCCTAAAGGTCGACTGGGTGCCGACACAGCACGCCGTAAGCGTTACCCTCGACGAGGTCATGCAAGGCGCCAAATAACCAGCATCAAACCCACCACAAAGGGACAGCACCTTTGTGGTGGGTTTTGCTTTTGTGATGCAGCTCGAGGAGGTACTCGATGTTTTATATCCCGTTTTGGATTTGCATCTTTGCCGGCGTGGCAATTGATGCCCGAGAGCGACGGTTTCCCAATGGGCTTGCCGGCGCATGTGCCGTGACGGCGTTGGCGGGCGTTTGGCTCGACCTCGGTTTGAACACAGCGCTTGACCACGCCGGTCTTGCGGTCATCGTCTACCTTGGCCTTGTGCTTACCGAGTCGCTCTGGCGGCGCCTTCGCCACGCCCCGGGCATCGGCATGGGAGATGCCAAGGCACTCTTTGCGCTTTGCACGCTCGACCCTATGGGCGGCATCGTCGCATTTGCCACTGCGCTCCTGGTCCTTGCCGTCTCCTGCCTCATCACAAAATCGCGCTCCCTGCCATTGCTCCCGTTTTTGGTGCCGATTTTTGCCATAATCGAGGTCGTGGGCTGCACATTGTAACCGATTGCGCATCCTTCTTAAGGAGCATGCCATGGCAACTAATCAAGAAACGGCCGTCATTAAGGCGCGCATGGACCGTATTCCCTCGGCGTTGTCGCCCGAACTTGTCGAGCGCATTGCCGCTGATCGTGCTTCGGGCTATGTCAACCCGTATCGTTGTAACGACGACCAGGTCATTCGTCGTATTGATCGCGCTGCCGACAAAGGCACGCTTATGCGTCCGGCGTTTATGCGCGATACCGAAAAGATACTTCATCTTCCGGCGTACACCCGTTATGCAGGCAAAACGCAGGTCTTTAGCTTCCGTAGCAATGACGATCTGTCACGCCGCGGTTTGCACGTGCAGCTTGTCTCGCGCATCGCGCGCGATATCGGTCGTGCCCTGGGGCTCAACTGCGATCTGATCGAGGCGATTGGCTTAGGCCATGACTTGGGCCACACACCCTTTGGCCATGCCGGTGAACGATTCCTCAACGATATCTATCACGAACGCACGGGTCGTTATTTTTTCCATAACGTGCAGTCGGTCCGCGTGCTCGACGTGTTGTATGGCCGCAACGTGTCGCTCCAGACGCTCGACGGCGTGCTATGCCATAACGGCGAGTACGAGCAGCGTGTGTTTGAGCTCTCGGACATGAGCTCCTTTGACCAGTTTGACCTGACGGTTGAAGATTGCATTGCCACGGGCTATAGCGCAATTGAGCATCTGCGTCCCATGACGCTCGAGGGCTGCGTCGTTCGCATCTCGGATATTCTTGCCTACGTCGGTCGTGACCGTCAGGATGCGATCGCGGCGGGCCTGCTTTCGCCCGACGCTTTTGATGATGGCCGGGGCGGTGCCTACAACAGTTGGATCCTCACGCATGCCTCCATCGATATCGTTGAGCACAGCTATGGTAAGCCGCGTATCGAGATGAGCGAGGACCTGTTTGAGGAAATCCGCCGGGCCAAGCGGGAGAACTACGAGAAGATCTATAGCAAGGGCGGTATCGAAGGCGATTCCGAGGTGGAGCTGCGCGAGGCGTTCGAAAAGCTCTACGACCGTTGCCTGCAGGACATAAACGAAGGCGACGAGTCTTCGTATATCTTTAAGCACCACATTTCTCGCATTGAGCAGCAGCTTTCCTACTATGATCGCACCTATGCCTGGCAGGACGACAAGGATCAAGCCGTGGTGGATTATATCGCGAGCATGACGGACGGTTATTTCTGCGAGCTGACGAGCAAGCTGTTCCCTGGTCTGGAGTTTCCGCACCGTACCTATATTAACGAACGGTAGTTCGTATAATTTCGGTATACTGTTGGTGGAAAACGTTTTTGATTGATGCACGGGATGACTATGGACGACCTTTTTTCTGCTTCGACGCGCGAGCGTTCCTTTCAGAATGCGCCGCTTGCGGTGCGCATGCGCCCCAATTCGCTCGACGAGTACGTGGGCCAGCAAAAGGCCGTCGGTAAGGGCTCATGGTTGCGTGCCGCGATCGAGCACGACGTGCTTTCGAGCGTGATTCTGTACGGGCCGGCAGGTACGGGTAAGACGACGCTGGCCCACATTATCGCCAACCATACCAAGAGCGAGTTTGTCGAGGTCAGCGCCGTGACGGGTACCGTAAAGGATCTTCGCCGCGTGATTGACGAGGCCAAGACGCGCCTGAATACCTACGACCGCCGCACCATTCTTTTCATCGACGAGATTCACCGCTTCTCCAAGTCGCAGCAGGATGCCTTGCTGCATGCGGTTGAGAACCGTACCGTCATTATGATTGGCGCCACGACGGAGAATCCGTACTTCGAGGTCAACTCGGCATTGCTCTCGCGCGGTCGCGTGGTGGAGCTTGAGCATCTTAAAGACGAGGATATCGCCACGCTTATCGAGCGTGCGCTCGAGGCGTCGCAGGGTTTGAACGGCAAGTTCTCGGCCGATGAGGATACGGTTAAGACCATCTGCACGCTGGCAGCGGGTGACGCTCGCTCGGCGCTCACGACGCTCGAACTTGCGAGCGAGATTACCGTCACGCGTCCCGATACCGAGGGAACGCCAGCGCCCGCGGCGGGGGAGCGCTATCCCATCACCGTGGATGACGTGAAGATCGCCAACCCGCGTCGTGGATTTTCGTATGACAAAAACGGCGATATGCACTATGACATTATCAGTGCGTTTATCAAGTCAATGCGCGGTAGTGACCCCGATGCCACGATCTATTGGCTCGCGCGCATGATTGATGCGGGGGAGGATCCCAAGTTTATCGCTCGCCGTATTATGATTCAGGCTTCTGAGGATGTTGGCAACGCCGACCCGCAGGCGCTTTTGGTGGCGCATGCCGCGTTTAAGTCTGCCGAGGTCATTGGCTATCCCGAGTGCCGCATTAATCTGGCTCAGGCTGCTCTCTATGTGTGCCTGGCGCCTAAATCCAACGCGTGCGAGGCTTCGATCGATGCGGCGCTGGCCGATATCCATTCAAGTGGGCTGCGCGAGGTGCCGAGTTATCTGCGCGATCGTCATCGCCCGGGCAGCGACGAATATGGTGTGTATAAGTATCCGCATGATTATCCCGAAGGCTGGGTCGATCAGCGCTATTTGCCTGAAGGCCTGGAGCGCGGAGCATTCTGGCAGCCTGCGGGCCGCGGTTGGGAAGAGTGGCGTGTTGAGCAAAGCGAACGCGACCGTAGCGGTAACGCGCCCAGGTAGGTCCTTGGACCTCGCACATTCCCTTTGGGTATCTTCCCCTTCTTTGGGGTACCATGAAAGTCGTCTGTATTTCGATTCCTTCGGGAGGCTTGTATGAGTCCCATTCAAATCGCCCTGCTGCTGCTCGCCGTTGCCGGCGTGTGGGCCATCGCTGAGCTCGCGCTTACCCTGCGCAAGACACGCAATGTTGTCGACTCGCTCGATAAGACCGTGAACGACCTCAACAACACCATCGCCGAGGCTCAGCCCGTGGTGGCAAAGCTCGATGGCGCTGTCGATGAGCTTACGCCGGCGCTTGCCCAGATGGAGCCGCTGCTTAAGTCGAGCAAGACGGCAGTTGATGCCCTTACCTCCAATCTCGTAGAGGTCGAAGCCGTGGTTCGCGACATTTCCGAGGTTACGGGCAGCATGGCCGAGGCCAGCAATGCTGTGTCGAGCGTGACCGACTCTGCCGCCGGTGCTGTGCAGAAGCTCTTCAATAAGGTGAAGGCTCCTGCAGCCGACGCCGATCGCAAGCTCGCCGCTGCCGCTGCGGAGGCCGAGCAGCCTACCGAGCGCGTCCTAATTGGCGAGGACGAGGCCGCCGCGGGCGACGATGATGGTCAGAAGTCTGTATCCAAGCCGGCTCAGTATTACACCTATACGCCCGCCGAGACCTCTGAGGAGTTCTGCGATGAGTAGCGAAGCAACCTGCCCTATCACGCTGACCGTTGCCGGTGACCCGCGTCTCGCTCGCCTTGTGCGCATGACGGCAGCCAACGTTGGTGCCCTGTGCTCTATGTCTGTCGATCGCATCGAGGACATCCGCATGGCTGCCGAGGAAGCCTTTATCTTTGGCTGCACGGCTGTTGATTCCGACGACATCTCAATCAAATTCGATGTCGATGAATCTCACGTTGGCATGACCTTTACCTTTGGCGATCAGGCCACCGTCGACGAGGATGACCAGGCTGCTGTTTATGCCGAGCTTATTTTGGCGAGCGTGTGCGACTCCTACGAAAA
>CAJMPK010000140.1 GCA_905215205.1 uncultured bacterium
AATGACCGGGCAACCTTTGGTGCATGCCACAAAATGACGCATGTCGGCACGGTTGGATACCACCATGTCGCCCTCGCACCCAATACCCCAGTCGTCGCACACGGCGACAATGGCAGAAAGCTTACACGTCATGCGCGTCACCTACACCGCAATGGGGATGTTCTTGACCTGCGGGCCGTGCTCGTAGCCCTCCACGATCAGGTCGTCAGTCGTAAACGCATAGAAATCGTGCACGTCGGGGTTAAGCGTTACCTTGGGCGCCGCGAACTGCGGACGCTCGATAAGCTCGCGGACGATATCGACATGCCGGTCGTAAATGTGGGCATCGGCAATCACATGCAGCAGCTCGCCAGCGATCATATCGACCGACTGCGCGACCATCATCAGCAAGATGGCGTACTGGCACACATTCCAGTTGTTGGCGGCTAAAATATCCTGACTGCGCTGGTTGAGAATCATGTTGAGCGTGGGCTTATCGTCCTGCGGGCGCTGCGTAACGTTATAGGTCACGCTGTAGGCGCACGGATACAAGTGCATCTCGGACAAATCGCTAAACACGTACGTGTTGGTCATGATGCGGCGGCTGTACGGCGTATGCTTGAGGTCGTACAGCACACGGTCCATCTGGTCAAAATCGCCCTCGGCATAATGGCTTTTCTGGCCAATCTGGTACCCGTATGCCTTGCCGATGGAACCGGTCTCGTCGGCCCACTCATCCCAAATATGACTGTTGAGGTCATGGACGTTATTGGACTTCTTTTGATAGATCCACAGGATCTCGTCCATGGCGGACTTGAGCGCAGTGCGGCGCAGGGTAAGCGCGGGGAACTCCTCGCGCAGGTCGTAGCGCGCCGTGACGCCAAAGTTTTTAATGGTATAGGCAGGGGTGCCGTCCTCCCACACCGGACGGACCTTTTGGCCCTCGGTGGTGGTGCCATGGTCCAAGATATCGCGGCACATGGTTACAAACTGCTGATCAGCTTTGCTCATTGACCCTCCTGTCAGTCGCCTATAAGTGAGATTTATTGTAGCCCAGGCGCGCGAGTGTCGAATTGGACACTTAGTCCGGCACACGCAATGCACGGCAGCGCGGCTCCGCATGCGGCAACGAGGCATCTTAGCCTTTTTCTGACATATGACAGAAATGCCTTGCGCCCAACGACTAACGCGTTATCCTATTGTTGACATATGTCAGATAAGGAGTGTGTATGGCAGGAAGACGCGAAAAACTGCGCCGCGTCGGGATCATCCCCGAATACCGCGGCTTTACCCCCGATGGCCTGGCCAGCGGTGATGCCATCGACATGACCGTCGACGAGCTTGAGGTGCTGCGCCTGTGCGACCTGGAGGGTCTCAATCAAGAGGCGGTCGCCCAGCAGATGGGCATCGCCCGCGCAACGGTGGCGGCCATTTGCAGCCGCGCGCATCGCAAGGTGGCCGATGCGCTGGTCAACGGACGGGCGCTCGTTATCGAGGGCGGCAATATCGCATACTCCCCCATCACCACGACAACGGCCGCATGGCCAGCAAAGGAGGTCGACACCATGAGGGTGGCAACCACGTACGACAACGGCAACATCTTTATGCACTTTGGCCGCAGCGAGCAGTTCAAGATCTACGACATCCAGAATGGCAAGGTGCTCAACGAGCAGGTCGTAGGCACCGGCGGCACCGGCCACGGCGCCTTGGCGGGCCTGCTTGCCAACGGTGGCGTTGACACGCTCATTTGCGGCGGTATCGGCGGCGGCGCTATCAACGCGCTTGCCCAAGCCGGCATCACGGTCTATGCGGGCGCCCAGGGCAGCTGCGATGCCTGCGTCGAGGCCCTCATTGCCGGCACGCTCGCACAGAACGGCGAGGCCACCTGCGACTGCCATGGACATGATCACGAGCACATCCACGAGCATGGCGAGTCCTGCGGCTGCCACGGTCACCACGACCATGACGGGCACGAAGGCTGCGGCTGCCACTAGCGGCAAGCACCTCGTCGAGAACGCGCTTCCACGCGTGCGACAACCAGCGAACAAACGGCGAAGGCCGCCTGGAATACCATCCAGGCGGCCTTCGCCATACACGACTCAACTAGTCGTTACTTCTTGTTGCGCATCTGCGCTTCCATCTGGCGCAGCAGGTCCATATCGGACTTAGGACCGCCCATTCCCAGGCCGCCCATGCCGCCCAGGCCCATAGCATCCAGACCGGGAATATTGGGCATGCGCATCTTTTTGCCCTTCTTACCCTTCTTGCCCTTCTTGCCACCGGCCTGTGCCTGATTGGCCATCGAGCGCATGCGGCCCATCATCTTATTCATCTCGCCCCACTGCTTCATAAGGCTATTGACCTCGGTGGGAGTCACGCCGGCGCCCTTGGCGATACGGGCGCGGCGCTGGCCGTTGATGATGGAGGGACGCAGGCGCTCCTCCTTGGTCATCGACATGATGATGGCCTCGTTCTTGTCAAAGATGCCTACAAAATCCCTGAACAGCTCCACCCCCTTTTCGTCCAAATTGCCGCCCATCTGGTTGAGCGCGCGTTGGCCACCGGGGAGCATACCCAGAATGCCCTTCATGCCGCCCATCTTCTTGACAGCCTTCATCTGGTCGAGCATGTCGTTCATGGTAAAGCCCTCGCGCAGCATACGCTCGGCAGCCTCGAGCTGCTCGGCGTCGGCCGCCTCCTGGGCCTTCTCGATGATGCCGACAACATCGCCCATGCCCAAGATTCGCTTGGCCATTCGGTCGGGATAGAACGGCTCCAGCGAATCGGGCTTCTCGCCCATGCTCACGAACTTGATGGGCTTGCCGGTCACCTGGCGCACGGAAAGCGCGCCGCCGCCACGGGCATCGCCGTCGAGCTTGGAGATGATCACGCCGTCAAAGTCGGTGCGCTCGGCGAAGGTCGAGACGACGTTGACGATATCCTGGCCGGTCATGGCATCGACGACCATCAGCACCTGATCGGGCTTGACGGCCTTCTTGATATCCACGGCCTCCTGCATCATCTGCTCGTCGATCTGCAGACGACCGGCGGTATCGACGATGACTACATCGCGCAGGTGGTCGACGGCCTCCTGGATGGCACCCTTGGCGATATCGACCGGGTGCTCGCCGTCGCCGCGGAAGACCGGCACGCCGATCTCTCCACCGAGTGTGGCCAGCTGGTCGGCAGCGGCGGGACGGTAGACGTCGCACGCGGCGAGCAGCGGCGAGCGGCCCTGCTTCTTGAGCTGGTAGGCCAGCTTTACGGCCGCCGTGGTCTTACCGGAGCCCTGCAGGCCCACGAGCATGATGACATTGGGAATGCGGTTGCTAAAGACGAGCTTGCTCTCGGTGGAGCCGAGCATCTCGGTGAGCTCGTCGAGCACGATCTTGACGACGTTTTGCGCCGGCGACAGCGACTCCATGACCTCGGCGGTCATGCAGCGCTCCTTGGTCTTGGCGACGAACTCCTTGACGACCTTGAAGTTGACGTCGGCCTCGAGCAGCGCCATGCGAATGTCGCGCATGGCCGAGGTAATGTCGGCCTCGGTCAGCTTACCCTTGCCGCGCAGGCGGTCAAATGTGTCGTTGAGGCGATCGCTCAGGGAATCAAACACTGGTTACTCCTTAGTTGGACTCGCCCACCAGGGCGCGGCAGAAATCTTTGGCATTGAACTCCTGCAGGTCATCGACCTGCTCGCCCACGCCGATGCGCAGGATGGGAAGCTTGAGCTTCTCGGCCACGGCCATGGCGATACCGCCCTTTGCCGTGCCGTCGAGCTTTGTCATGATAATACCGTCCAGACCCAGCGCCTCGTTAAACTCGAGCGCCTGGTTGAGGCCGTTTTGGCCCGTTGCGGCATCGATCACGAGCACGACATAGACGGGCATGGGGCCGGCGGCCATATTGGCGGCGCGCTTACGGGTCACATTGACCACCTTGGCAAGCTCGCGCATGAGCTCGGGGCTCGTGTGCAGACGACCGGCGGTATCGATGAGCACCAGGTCGCTGCCGCGCTTGTCGGCCTCGTCGAGCACGTCGTAGCAAACACTTGCCGGGTCGGAGCCGCGGTCGCGCTTGATGACGGGGACGCCAGCTCGCTGGCCCCACACATCGAGCTGCTCGATAGCTGCAGCGCGGAAGGTATCGGCCGAACCGATCACGACGTTCTTGCCGCGGGCGGCCATGGCGCTCGCGATCTTACCGACCGTCGTGGTCTTGCCGGCACCGTTAATGCCCACAAACAGCACGCAGCTCGGCGTATCGGAGAACGGATCGCGCTCGATGGGCACAAAGTGCTGCTCAAGCTGCTCGGC
>CAJMPK010000141.1 GCA_905215205.1 uncultured bacterium
ATACGGCTGTTGCTCCCGCCGAGCCGGTCGCTGCCCCTGTTGCTGCCGCGGAATCTGACGAAAAGCCCGCGCTCGACGATGCTGTCGGTCTGGATATTCTGGCACCTACCGCTCCGGCACAGGTTGAAGACGAGACCGCCGACGAAGACTACGACGAGTGTCCTCAGCGCGTGTCCTACGAGAGCGACACCGATTTCTCGGCCGAGCTTCCCTCGACAACGCCCCATGCCGATATCGCTTCCGCGTTCTCCTCGATTGGTGCCAGCGCTTCTAGCTTCTTTATGGGCGCGCTCGCGAAGGGCAAGAAGTTCGTCGACGACTTTGAGGAAAAGCGCGCCGCTGCCCGCGAGGCCGCCGAGCGGGAGGCCATCGCCCAGCAGCAGGCTGCCGAGGCCGAGCGTGAACGCGCGGTACAGGAGTTCGAGCAGAGTGAGGCCGAGCAGCCAGAGCCTGTCGATGTCGCCGACGCCACGACGTCCTTCGAGACTCCGCAGACGACGTCCGCCGACGTTGCCGAGGCCACGACGTCCTTTGAGGCGCAGCAGCCGGTCGATGGCACCATGTCATTTGATGCCACGATGACGTTTGAGAAGCAGGGCACCGCAATTGCCGAGTCCCTTCCCATCTCCGATGATGCCCAGGACGCCGCCGATGATTCGGTTGTCGACGAGGCCGATTCCGTTGAGGCCAGCGCACCCGAGCAGGTCGAGGCTCCTGCTATGGAGCAGGAGTCCCCTGCGATTGACGAGGCTCCCAAGACGGATGAGTCGAGGCCTTACTCTACGCAGATCTTCACCATGCCCGCGCCGAGCGATCCCGGTGCCACGGTGGCCAATGTCGCTCCCGCGCAGGACGAGACAGTTGACTCCCTCATGGCGCAGATTTCGTCTCAGGTGCCTCCGCGCCAGCAAATGAATATCCCCGATCCGGCTTCCTCGCCTGCGCCCTCTTCGTCGCCGCTGGCCTCGGTCCCCGATCCCTCGATGCCTTCGATGCAGCAGGCCAATGTCGCCTCGCGCACCTCGCTGTTCGACCTTCCCGACCCTTCGGCTCAGGTTAACGATCCCTTCGCGACGGCACAGGGTCCCGAGCCCACATCGGCTCCGGTTGTTCCCCCCATGCCGGTCACCTCGGATGTTCAGCCGCTTGAGACTATCTCGGCTCCTGCCGCTCCGGCCGCCAAGCCGCAAAAGCGCGGCTTGGGCGGTCTGTTCGGTCGCAAAAAGAAAAACGAGCAGGACAGCATGAGCGATTGGCTTGGCGTCGAGGATGATTACGACGCCAAGAAGTCTGGTCGCGGTATCGGCTCGTGGGATAACTTCGAGGATGACGACGACGGCTGGAAGGGCGGTGCCACGTCTTCCGATGGAGCTTCCGCCGAGGATATGCTCGCTGCCGTTGCCTCCATGGGCGATGACGAGCTGCTTGGCCACGACATCTGGTTTGTGGCTACAGGCGCTTCCGATTGCGACGGCGCCGGCATGAAGGCGTTCCTGGCCGCACATCGCGACAAGCTCCGCGGCGTGTTCTTTATCAACCTTGAGTCCATTGGTGCCGGCGGTCTTTCGGTCGTGACGGTCGAGGGCGAGCAGCAGTTGCTCAAGGGTGACCGACGCATCATGAACCTGGTCAATAAGGTGTGCAAGTCGTTCCATGTCGATTGCGGTGCATTTGAGATGCCCTATGCCAAGACCGACGCCTATGCTGCGCTCGAGGCAAGCCGACGCGCCCTTACCATTGCCGGCGTTGACGGTCCGCGTCTGGCATGCGCTTACACCGAGGACGATCTGCCGCACAACGTCAATCCGACAAATATCGCTACGGTGTCCGAGGTCGTGACCGAGGTCATTCGTCGTTCGTAGGTTGACCTCTAAGGAGTCTGCGTGTTTTCGTACATCAAGCGCCACTGGCCCATCTATCTCATCTTGGCCCTGATCGCCATTGCCCTTGGTTTTGGGGCCGCGTATATCGTGGGTGTTAAAGGCTCAACGCCCGAGTCCACGATTAGCGAAGAAGTGGAGCACGAGCAGAGTTTGGGAGCCGATGGCATCTCCGAGTCCGATCAAGCGCTCATCGACGGTGGGTCTGCATCTGGGGAATAGCCATTTCGCCACGAACGAATGAGAGGCGAGCCGGGAGACGGGCTCGCCTCTTTTTTATTGCGTCAGCGACGTTTTGACGCCAGCTTTAGATGGGCAAACCAGATTGCCGCGGCGCCGGAGGTCACGAAGGCGGTGAGGCAGGCGGCAATGGGAAGGGAGCCCGTTGCCGGTAAATCTTGCGGCATGGCGCATCGCTGGATGACGCGATCCTCGTCATGTGATTCAAGGTTGCTACCGCCGCCATTGCGACAGAGGTCGACACGGGCGCTGTTGGCGAGTGCGGTCTGAGGCGTGTAAGACGACGCGGCCTGCATATGGATGACGGCACCGTGAATATCCGAGTCAAGGACGGCGCTCACATCATCAAGGTCGTCATGCTCGTCTTTGAGGTCCTCGCGGGTCCAAGATTCTGCAGCGCCTCTTGTCGTGAAGTCGGCCGATACGGCCCCGTACTCAAGACGAATGCCCGTGACGGCGGTATCGTCCAAAAGAGCGAGCTCTTTTGCCTCGAGGGTGACTGATTCCGTTGTTGGGATATCGGCTTTCCAAAGATGCCAATCGCCGTAATCGACCATGCGCAAATCGTCACCTAGGAGCTTTTTGACCTCGTCCGTTTCGAGCCAGGGGTTGTCATGCCCGTCGCTGAGCGTTGCATTGGTCTGTTCGCCCGTATCGATACTTCCCACTGGAGACGTTCGATACCACACGTTGCAAAGACCGTCGATGTCCCCGGTCGCGACAGGGGTTTCGATGGCGATGAGTTTGGCAGTGCCTTCCTTGGCGCATTCGAGATCGTCAGTGATGGTGAATTCATCAACCCAGGTATTCGACTCATTTTTAGCATCGAGCGTATAAGAGAAGGAGCCGTCCGCATTGGATTGTGCCACGGCTCGGTTTTTGCCATCGCCGTTGGCGACGAGACCCTTACCGATAGGGCGGGCGATCTCTTGCCGCTTGTCGACTCTGCCCTCGATCTCGATGGGTGCGTCCTTCATGGTTACCGTCTGCACTTCTCCTGTGGCCTTAATTTCAAACGTCATGTCTTCGGCAAGGTCGTAAGTGCGCGGGGGCATCACTTCGCACAGGGTGTAGGTGCCGGGCAAAAGATGCTCGATGCGATGCGGTTTGTCAGAGGAGGTCCAAGCGTCAATTTCGGTTCCGTCGGCACCGTGGAGGGAGAGCCGAGCGCCTTCCACTTCTTGTTTGCCGGTCAAATCTACTTTGGAGATGTCGATTTTGGTGTAGTCGTTAGAGATATCGAGGTGCGCTTTGACCGTGGGTGTTTCCTGGTCGGCATACGACAGCTCGACGGTGTGGACGCTTTGGTCGAGCAGGTAACCTTCGGGGGCCTGCACCTCGATTACCTCATAGGTGGCGGTTCCGCACCCCAGTGAAAGATGATTTGCGCACGCAAATCCCCGTTCGTCGGTCGTGATGGTGGCGACAGTCTCGCCGTCCAGGGCAGCAATGCTGCCGTCGGGGCGCACGATATCGCCCGCGGCACGGATATCAAAAACAGCACCGGCAAGGGCGCGCCCACCTACGGCATCGTTCTTGACGATCTCGATGCTTCCTGTCGCCGCGTCGTCGTAAAACGAGGCGACCGCGACGGGCGTTAAGTTCGTGTCGGCGGGAATCGTTATCTCCAGATCTTCACCAACAAGATACGGTTCCTTGGCGGAAGTCTCTCGTATGTAATACGTGCCCGGGTTAAGCGATTCGGGTAGGGTGACGGTGCCGGTTTCATCGGTCGTAAAGGTATTCATAACGGTATGGGCGGGATGCCAGGATGTTTGCGAGATGGGCTCACGGTTGCCATTGAGCAGCTGAAAGGTGAACCCAGCGCGTGGTTGTCTACGATGTACTGAAGTTCTGCGCCGTCCGAGATCTGCTCTGCCGTGATGGTCCATTCCCCTGCCTGCTTAAAGCCGTCGGGCACAGTGTTGACAACCTCGCGAATGGTGTAGCCGGCACGGTCATACGGTATGGTTCCGCTGACACCATCGGGGCGTTCTCCTGCGCCAAACCATGCTCCAGCCTGATCTTTGGTCGATGCGAAGCCGTAGATATTGGTGGTCAGCGTTCCAACAACCTGCTGCGAAGTGTTGCTTGCCACTTCAAAGACCACGCCTTCCGCCGGCTGCTCTATACCAGATCCGTCGCCATTACCGCAGTCCTTGAACTTTG
>CAJMPK010000142.1 GCA_905215205.1 uncultured bacterium
CGAGCGACAATCGCGCGGTCGGCGACGGCGGGGCCATATGTGTCAAAAGCATCGTCTGCCGAGGAAGCCTTGCCGTTCGCCGAATTGCACGAACGTAAAAATCGCCAATTATGGAGACGGTCTCGAACACGTCGACGAAACGATGCGGTAACATCTCCCTGCAAACACTGTAGTTAGCTAAAGGGGGAGTTCGCGTGTCTGCAACCATTAAACCCTTCACCGACGAGTTCGAAGAGTATGGTCGCGATGAGTCTCGCGCATCGGGCGAGGCCTCGAGCATCTCGTTTCCGACGACGGAAGACGAGGTCCGCACCATTTTGGGAAAGCTCCATGCCGAGTGTGTCCCGGTAACGGTTCAGGGCGCCCGAACCGGCCTTGCCGCCGGTGCCGTGCCCCACGGCGGGCATATCCTCAATACTTCCCGTATGAATCGCTACTTGGGCCTTCGCCGCGATGAACAAGGCCAATTTCTGCTGCGCGTGGAGCCGGGCGTTGTTCTCTCGGAGCTGCGCAAGCAGCTGAGCAAGAAGGTGCTGCCGACCGCTGGTTGGGACCAGGCATCGCTTGAGGCCTACGAGGAGTTCCAAGAGGCCCCCGAGCAGTTCTTTCCCACCGATCCCACCGAGGCGTCTGCCTGTCTGGGCGGCATGGCGGCATGCAACGCCTCCGGCGCCCGCAGCTACGCTTACGGCCCCATGCGCCCGCATATCACGGGACTCCACGTTGCGCTGGCTGATGGCGATTTGCTTGAGCTTCAGCGCGGCGAGGCTTTTGCCCAGGGCCGCCACCTGTCGCTCGTGACGGCAGCGGGCCGTACGCTCGAGCTCGATCTTCCCGGCTATACCATGCCCAAGACAAAAAATGCCTCAGGCTATTTCGTTGCGGACGAAATGGACGCCATCGACCTCTTTATCGGTGCGTGCGGCACACTCGGCGTCATTACCGAGCTCGAGATCGCCCTGCAGGCGGCACCTTCGGTCGTATGGGGCGTGAGCTGCTTTTTCGACAGTGAGGACAAGGCGGTGTCCTTTACCGATTCCGTGCGTCCCGTCCTGTCCCATGCGGCTGCCATCGAGTACTTCGACGCTGGCGCCCTGGATATTCTACGTCGCCAGCGCGAGCAGTCGACAGCGTTTGCCTCGCTGCCGGCGCTCGACAAAGAGGCCAAGGTCTGTGTCTACGTGGAGCTCGACTGCGATGACGAGGCCCAGGCGACCGAGGAACTGTACCACCTGGGATGGGTGCTCGAGTTTGCGGGTGGCCGCGACGATGCGACATGGGTCGCGCGCACCGAGGTTGATCGCGAGTGCCAGCGGTTCTTCCGCCATGCGGTCCCCGAGAGCGTCAATATGCTTATCGACGAGCGCCGCCGCACGGATCCCACCATCACCAAACTGGGTTCGGACATGTCGGTGCCCAATGCACGCCTTGCCGATGTCGTGGCCCTCTATCGCCGCACACTGGCCGAAAGCGGGCTTGAATCTGCTGCCTGGGGGCACATCGGTAACAACCATCTGCATGTGAACATTCTGCCGCGCGATGCGCAGGACTACCGTCGCGGTGGCGAGCTGTTTGCCCAGTGGGCTGCGGAGGTAACGGCTATGGGCGGTGCCGTTTCTGCCGAGCACGGCGTCGGCAAGATCAAGGCGGGCTTCTTAGAGACGATGTACGGTCACGAGGCCATGGTCGAGTCGGCGCGGCTTAAACTCCAGCTCGATCCCGACGGGCAGCTGGGCCGTGGCAACCTGTTTTCGGAGAAGCTCTTGGATGAGCTCGTCCAGAAAGGGGGCGCGTGAAGATGAGCGATTTCCATATGGTGGTGTGCGTCAAGGCGGTGCCGGGCAGCACCGAGGTCAAGATGGACCTCAAGACCAATACCATCGTGCGCGATGGCAAGCAGGCGGTCATTAATCCCTTCGATGCAAGTGCCCTCGAATGCGCTCTGGCGCTCAAGGACGACTTTATCGGCTTTGGCATGGATGTACGCGTGACGGTGGTGTCGATGGGTATCCCTGCAACCGAATCGCTGCTGCGCGACTGTATCGCCCGCGGTGCCGACGACGCGCTGCTGCTGACCGACCGAGCCTTTGCGGGCGCCGATACCCTAGCCACCACCTATGCCCTCAAGTGCGGCATCGAGGCGCTCGACGAGGACTTCGACCTGCTCATCTGCGGCAAGATGGCGGTGGATGGCGATACGGCCCAGATTGGTCCCGAGCTTGCCGGTGCCTTTGAGATTCCCTGTGTGACCGACGTGAGCTGCGTGCAGAGCGCGGGCTTTACGACGTGTGGCTCGCTGGCGCTCGTTCACGGATGCGATGCCGGCGAGGAGACGGTGTGTCTTGAGATGCCGTGCGCGATGACGGCTGCCAAGGAGATTGGCCAGTTGCGTATGCCGAGTATTGCCGGTATTCGCGCGGCGGAGGAGGCGGACGTGCGCGTGGTCAGTGCCGCCGACGTGAACGCCGACCCCGCGCGTTGCGGTCTTGCCGGGTCGCCGACACAGGTCGTGCGCTCGTTTGTGCCCGACCGTGACCAAACGTGCGAGGCCGTTGAGGGGACGGCGTCCGAGCAGGCGGTAGAACTTGCCAAGATTATCGAGGGGATGGCATAGATGAGCGGACTGATAATCGATAACGAGGCATGTATTGGCTGTGGTCGCTGCGTTCGCGCCTGTGCCTCGGGTGGCATTGTGGTGGAGGGCGAGCGCCCCAACCGCTGCGCCCATGTGACCGACGGCTGCATCTTGTGCGGCGGGTGCGTCGACGCTTGCCCCGTCAATGCCATTTCGATCGAGCGCGACGAGGCCGCCGGCGCGGTTGACCTCGATACGTATCGAGACATTTGGGTATTCGTTCAGACCGACGAGCACGATGTCGTGGCCCCGGTGGCCTACGAGCTCATGGGCAAGGGGCGCGAGCTTGCCGATGCCCGCGGTTGCCGTCTGGTGGCATTGGCCGGCATGGGCCTTGAGAGTTCGCTTGAGGACCTGGAACATCTGGTCTGCGCCGGCGCCGACGAAGTCGTGGTCTGCCGCGACGAGCGGCTGCGTCAAAACGATGCGGAGGTCTATGCTCGCTTGATTTGCGATTTGGTGGCAGAGCGCAGGCCCGAGGCCATTCTGTACGGCGCGACCGCCTTTGGCCGTGAGCTGGCGCCCGGTGTGGCCGTACGCTTGCAGACGGGCCTTACGGCCGACTGTACGGTGCTTTCGATGGATACGGAGACGGGTCTACTGCAGCAGACCCGCCCGGCGTTTGGCGGCAACTTGATGGCCACCATTATCTGCCCCAATCATCGTCCCCAGATGGCAACGGTGCGTCCCGGCATCTTTGGGGCGCCCGAGTTTGATTACAACCGCTCTGGCACAATTACCCAGGTATCGCTGGCGGATGATGTTAAGGCCCGCGTCGAGATCTCGATTCCCGCCGAGGAGTGGGGACAGCAGGCATCAATTGCCGATGCCGAGCGCCTGGTCGTGGTGGGCCGCGGCATTGGCTCCAAGAAGAATCTGCCCCTGATGCGAAAACTCGCCGATGCGCTGGGTGCCGAGCTTGGTTGCACACGTCCCGTTGTGGAGGCAGGCTGGTTGGAGTATCGCCACCAGATTGGCCAGACCGGCGTGTCGGTTTCGCCCAAGCTCCTTGTGAGTATCGGCGTTTCGGGTGCTATCCAGCACCTAGCCGGCATCGGCGGCGCGGAGTGCATCATCGCCGTCAACGAGGACCCGGATGCTCCCATCTTTGGCGCTGCGCAGCACAAAGTTGTCGGTGACGCCGTCGAAGTCGTCGAGGAACTTCTGGCCCAGCTCGAGCGCTAGGCGCCGGCCAGCCAGGCTCGCATTTCTTTCTTTAGGCATTCCCAGGTCGCTTGCGTGGCGGGATCGGTAAAGGGGCGCACAATGCCAAAAGGCGCGTCGAGCAGGCGGTAGATATCGCCCTGCTCGCGCGCCAGCGCGCGGCTTGCCGGATAGACGAGCTCAAACATAAAACAGATAAGCCCTACCAGGTAGTCGGCGGCCTCATCGCGTTCGTCGCGTGCAACGCACCGGCGCTCGTCAAAGGCGGTGAGCGCCGGTGTCGAGAACCGGCTGGCGAGAAATGTATCCTCATCAACCTTGAGGATGGTATCGACGGCGCTGTCGGCGATGGTTCGCATGATGTCGATTTTGTCGCCATCGCGCACGATATCGCAGAAGCGCCGCGTTCGCTCGTCGAGCTGCGCGGGTAGACGGAAATCGCTGTGATAGGCAATGC
>CAJMPK010000143.1 GCA_905215205.1 uncultured bacterium
CTCGGTTCCAATGCTGATGCCGTATGCCAACATGCGCGCTACGGCAAGGGCATCATCGCTCTGGTTGCTTGCGACATCGTCGATGGGGCGGCTGTATGTAAAGTGCTCGCCTTCTTCTGCTTTGGCGATCTTGCAGAGCACAGGTTCGACCCAGTCATTCTGATAGATCGCCGCAACGCCCTTAGGCAAGCGTGCCAGTTCGACGATCTGTTGGTCGTTGAGGTTGGCGGCGCGACCGGCGAGCTCGCGGTCCGAAAGATCAGGCAGGCGATGGATGATCTTGGTATTTGTGTTGCGAATGGCTGCCATATCGAGAAGTCCGGGCGCCTGGTCGGCGATGATGAAGCCTTCGCCGTATGTACGCATCTCGGCGATGGCATTTGAGATCATCTCGACGCTCTTGCCTGTCAGGTCGCCGCTCTCCGAGCCTTGGCTGCTCGACGATCGCTTAAGCAGGTTGTGCGCCTCTTCAAGCACGGTCAGATGGCGAAGCGGCTGGTTCATGCCCTTTTTCTCGGCCATGCGATGTTCTTGAAGTTTGAGTACAAGAAGACCCATGAGTAGGGATTTTGTTTCGGCGGAGCCAATGCGCGATAGATCGATGACTGTGTTGGCGTCAAAAAGCACGCTGGCATCGACTTCGTTCGACGAAAGCATCATGCCGTTGAGCCCGTTGGTGAGCGAGTTGAGACGCGTGAGCAGCGACCCCTTGTAGGCGCCCTTATTATCGGCATCGTACTCGCTGGAGTCGAGAATATCGCGGACGTTGCGGGCAACATCTGCAAAGCAGGGAAAGAGATCGGCTCCATACGGGTTATCAGAAGCGGCAAGATCCCATCCGCAGTCTTCGTATGACCTGGCGACAGCGTCTTTAAGGACGGCGGGCATGGCGGCGTACATGGGCCAGCAAACATTAAAGATCTCAACGAGTCGGTCGAGGTGCTCCAGCACATGGATGCCGGACGGGAAGCTAAAAGGATTGATGCGCAGGAGCGGCGTGAATTCTGGATTGGTTCCAAAGACGTTTACGTCTTCGCGGCCCCCGTACACGTCCTTGTATTCGCCCTTGGCAGGTTCAATGACAAGGAAGTTGACCTGCTGATTGAGCGCCTGATCGAGGATGCGGCAGACGGTATTGGTCTTTCCTGCGCCGGTGCTGCCCGTAACAAAGGTGTGCGAGGCGAGCGAGTCTTTTGACAGGAACGTCCTAATGCGTTCCTCGCGATGCATGTGGAAAACCTTGCCTATGCAAAGGCCTTGTTGGGGCTGCGTGCCATCGAACGTCGAGACGTTGCGCCCAAAAGAAGCGCACTCGATGACGGGCAGCCCTGGGACGGATTTCTTGGGAAAGTTGAGCGAGTAGGCCAGCTCCTTGCCCGAAAGGGCAGTTGTTGCATCGACCGTTGCTGGGTAAACCGAAAAGCTCGGATGTTGATCGAGCAGGGCGGGGGAGAGGGCAAAAGCAGGATGGCGCAAATCGCGAAGGTAGGAGCAGATTGCCGCGGCGTCGGCACTTTGCTCTCCGAGGTCTCCACGCCAGAGGTTTACTGCAGCCTGAGACATATAGGACTCTTTGCCCTGGGTGAGGGCGAGGTAAGTGTGGGCAACGTTGTTCGCGACGTTGTGGTCTTCTGATAGCACGTAGGCGCAAAAGTCCCACATGCCGAGTGCCGAGGCAAGGTCGTAGCGCTTCATTTGCAACTCGAGTATTTCGAGCGCGTGTTGGATGGAGTAATTCTTGAACGTCTGTGTGATGCCTTCGTCGGCGCCGATGGTAGCGGTGACCGTGCTTGAGCGTGCGAACGATCCGCCAAAGTTGGCACCTAGATTTACTGCCTGCGAAACACCGGAAGTCACGGAAGCTCCCTTAGAGACAGCCTTGCCAACGCCGCTGGTAACGGCTTTGCCGAGCGAGTTGGATATGGCTTTGCCGGTAGATGAGCTTGTGCCTGTTGCCGTAGATGTGGAGTGCGACGAGCCCTCGGTATGGCTTGCGGATACGCCGAGATTGCCGCCGCCGTATACGCCTGCGGATGCGCCTGGGCCTATTCCTGCGCCTACACCTAGGCTTACGCTCCCGCTCGAGGATTCATTCCTGCCGTCGGTGACCGTATCCGTGATGCTTTCGGTCGATGTGGACGAGTCGGTTACGCTCTCGTTGCTCGATTCCGAGACCGACCCGTTTGTCGAGTCTGTCTCGTTGTAGTTTTGAGCAACAGCCTGATTGTTTCCCACCTGTCTGCCGGCGCTCACACCTGCATTGATGCCAATCGTCGCGGACGATCCGATGGAGTCGTTCTGGTGATATGTGTAGTTGGTCGTCCATGTGGCATAGGGCGTCAGCAGTGTGTGGAGCTCGGCGAGGCGGAGTTTACGCGATTCGATATCGTGAATCGGGGTTGCGAGCAGCACGATAGTGTAGTCTTCGCTCGGCCTACCGGGCACAATGCCGTCGAGAACCTTCTCAATAGTTTGTGTGACGAACTTCTCGTTCTTTTCGGCTGGAATATTCGAAACGGCGGCAACCGAAGACGGGCGTCGATTGTCTAGACACGGAATAGGACCGCGGTTGGCGGGTCCCATCTCGGACCCGGGGAAGTTGCCTCTCAGGGCATCCGAGATACGTTTGGAGAAGTTGTCGGCGTCGATGTTGTCGCTGGCGTTGTCGCTGTTGACGACCGCGAGAAATACTTCGGTGCTGGCACCGGTGCGATGAAACGTCAGAGCGATATTGCAGTCTTCATCAGAAAGAACGTCGTACACATTTACGAGCTTCTCGAGGCTATCCTCGCTGGGGTTGACGATCCATTTCGTGATATTCATGAAGCGGATATTGTTGCCAGCGTTAAAGGTCGTCGGATACTCGATGGAGGGGTCAATCGGTACGTATACATTTCGCAGCTGCGGCAGATAGGCGTTGTGAAGCTCAACGGCGGCAGTTGCCAAGAGCCGATTGGTGAGCTCAACAGCTTGCTCGTCTGCCGGATTCGGCTTTTCTGACAAGTATGCTGTTCGCTTTTTGTCGACCTCATCGAGTTGGGAGCTGCTGAGTACCGAGACGGTTGCGACCGCGTTGCCGGCTTTATCGGCAGCGCGCATAATCGCGTTTTTGATGCCCATGCGATCAGCCTATTCCTTCCAATTAATGACGCGCGCAATGTACTCTTTTCGATTATTGAGCGTCTCGAGTTTTGCCTCGAGAGCGTTGATCTCCGCAGTTTGCCTGTTGATGTCTTCGACATGGCCATGGAGCACCGGGTTGTAGTCGGTAATATTGCTCGTAATTTGGCCGAGTAGCTCGTTGAGCCATTCGGTAAAGCCGTAGGTATGCTCGCGCTCTGTTTCGGCGCGTGCTTCGCAGAAACACCGTGAGATTTCGCGGTTGAATTTGTCTTCGACTTTCCTAAGCAAAAGCTTGTCAGATTTAAAGATGACACGGTTCATGAGCTTCAGTTCGGTAAAGTCTGCCTTGCTGAAAATGGGGCCCTTTGTCTTATCGAGCGCGGGGCCACGATATTTAAGAATGATATCGCCGACCTCTTGGCGCTTCTCTTCGGAAAGAGGATTGTCGCTGCTGGTGGCGATGCGATAGAGAGCATCGCGGCTATGCTCTGCACAGTCCTTCCAATAACTTTGCGACAGCTCGTCGATGGTTTGAGCTATTTGCTCGGTACATTCGTCATAGTGATTGATGACCTCGTTAAAGAGTTGGTCGGCGGCATCTTTGTCGGCTGTTTTTTCGGCAGCCTTTGCATCGGATCTTTTTTGGAGCGCATCGGTGATGTCATCGCAAAGGCCTTTGCCAACCTCCGCTAACCCAAATGTTGGCTGGAAGTCGACGTCCTTTTGCGTGTTGGCCGGGCTTCCTTTTATCGATTCGCCGAGCCTATTGAAAAAGTTAGGAGCGATTGAGTCAAACGCTTGCGCAGCTGCGTTCGACCGTTTTGAGTATTCGAGGCGCTCTCGCTTGTCTTCGGTAATGGCGCCTTGACGCGCCTGAAGCGTGTCAAGGTTGGTTTTCCACTGCTCAGCGGAAACGTTCCTGTCGATGGCGCCGGCATAGCCGGCCGAGGAGTCCAGCCGTGCATGCTCTCTGCAGTCTTCGAGCTGGTTGATGAGATTGCGCTTATCCTCTTCGAGCTCGGCTTCTCGCTGTGCTTTCTTTTGTTCGAGGTCGGTTTTCTTATCGGCAATCTCTTCTTCGGTTATGCTGACAATTTCTTGTAGAAGCGATTCCGACCTGC
>CAJMPK010000144.1 GCA_905215205.1 uncultured bacterium
GAGCCGCCAACGCATAGCTCGCATGCACGCAGCAGTAGTCGAACTCGATACCCTGGCCGATACGGTTGGGGCCGGCGCCCAGAATCATCGCCTTGGGCTTGCTCGCCGGCGTGGTCTCGTCGGGGGCAACGCACTTCTTGGCGACCGGGCTCGTACGGTAGATGTTCTCGTAGGTCTTGTAGTGGTATTCCGTGGCGCTCGAGAACTCGGCGGCGCAGGTATCGACCGTCTTCATGCTGGGAACCACGCCCAGACCCTTACGGTAAGCGCGAACAAAACGCTCATCTGAGCCGGTCAGCGTGGCAATCTCGGCATCGCTCGTGCCATACTGCTTGAGCAGGCGCATCGCGTCGGCGTCAATGTCTTCCACGCGCAGGCCGCGAATGCTCTCCTGGACCTGCACCATATCGCTGATGCGATTGAGGTACCACGGATCGATACCGCAGATGGTGTGGATGCGCGCAACATCCCAGCCACGGCGCAGGGCCTCGACCACAAAGAAGATGCGGTGCTCAGTCGGGGTGCCCACAGCCTGGGCGAGTTCCTCGTCGCTCAGCTTATCGGCGCCCTCCTTGCCACCGGCGCAAATGCCCTGGTGCCCGTCTTCCAGCGAGCGCATGGCCTTGCCAAAGGCCTCCTCAAAGGTGCGACCGATCGCCATGATCTCGCCCACGGCCTTCATGCGCGTGGTGAGCGTGGGGTCGGTGCCCTTGAACTTCTCGAAGGCAAAGCGCGGCACCTTGACCACACAGTAGTCGATGGTGGGCTCAAAGCAGGCGGGCGTAGCCTTGGTGATGTCGTTGACGATCTCGTCGAGCGTGTAGCCCACAGCCAGGCGCGCGGCGGCCTTGGCGATGGGGAAACCCGTGGCCTTGGAAGCGAGGGCGGACGAGCGGCTCACGCGCGGGTTCATCTCGATGACGATCAGGCGGCCGGTGTTGGGGTTCACGGCAAACTGCACGTTGGAGCCGCCGGTCTCGACGCCGATCTTCTCCAGAATGGCGAGCGAGGCCACGCGCATGCGCTGATACTCAAGGTCGGAGAGGGTCTGCGCCGGCGCTACGGTGATGGAGTCGCCGGTATGCACGCCCATGGGGTCGAGATTCTCGATGGAGCACACGATGATGCCGTTGCCGGCGTGGTCACGCATGACCTCCATCTCGTACTCTTTCCAACCCTCAATGGACTCCTCGACCAGCACCTCGTGGGCGGGCGAGAGCTCCAGGCCCTGGCTCACGATGGAGACGAGCTCCTCGTGGGTGTGAGCGATGCCGCCGCCGGCGCCGCCGAGGGTAAAGCTCGGGCGCAGTACGCAGGGATAGCCCACGCACTCGGCGATAGCCTCGGCGTCGGCCACGCTGTAGGCATAGCCCGAGCGCGCGACTTCCAGGCCGATCTCGGCCATGGCCTCGTTAAAGAGCTTGCGGTCCTCGCCGCGCTCGATAGCGGCCAGGTCACAGCCGATCATCTCGACACCGTACTTGTCGAGCGTGCCGTCCTTTGCCAGCTCGACGGCGGCATTCAGACCGGTCTGGCCGCCCAGCGTGGGCAGCAGCGCGTCCGGGCGTTCCTTCTTGATCACACGCTCGATAAACTCGGCGGTGATGGGCTCGACATAGGTGCGGTCGGCAAGACCCGGGTCGGTCATGATGGTCGCCGGGTTGGAATTGACCAAGATGACCTCAAAGCCATCCTCCTTGAGCACCTTGCAGGCCTGGGCGCCGGAGTAATCGAACTCGCAGGCCTGGCCAATGACGATGGGACCCGAGCCAATGACGAGGATACGCTTGATGTCGGTACGTTTAGGCATGTTAGTTCTCCTCGGTCTCGGTCGCGGCGGAACCACCGTCGGCGAAATTCCAGCCGGCAAGGCGGTCCTTGGCGGTATCGATGTCCAGATAGTTTTCCTCGCCGTCCATGAGTCGCGTAAAGGCGGTAAAGAGATAGTGGGCATCGGTGGGGCCGGGCGAGGCCTCGGGATGATACTGGACCGAGAAGCACGGCGCGTCGAGCAGCTGGATGCCCTCGGCGGTGCCATCATTGAGATTTACGTGCGTCAGGCGAATGCGGCCAAAGCGCTCGTTCATCACGACCGGCGCGATACCGCGGCGTACCCAGATGCGCAGATCGCCATCGACCGCGTGCTCGGTCTCGCCGCCCGAAAGCTCGGGGACAAGCTTGCCCAAGCTGGGGAACAGCAGGCCAAAGCCATGGTTTTGCGCGGTGATCTCCACGCGACGGCTTACCAGGTTCATGACCGGCTGGTTGCCACCGCGGTGACCGAACTTAAGCTTTTCCATCTGGGCGCCGCATGCCAAGCTGATCATCTGGTGACCGAGGCAAATACCAAAAACCGGCACCTTGCCGATCAGCTGCTGCACCTGCTCGTAGGTCTCCACCACGGCATCGGGGTCGCCGGGGCCGTTGGACAAAAAGACGCCGTCGGGATTCATGTCGAGCACCTGACGCGCGGGCGTATTCCACGGCACGACGGTGAGGTCGCAACCAGCACGGACCAGGCCCTCCAGGATGCCGCGCTTGACACCGCAGTCGTACGCGACCACGCTGTGGCGGGCGGGGGCGGCAGGAGCCAGTGCAAAATTATGCTCGGCGGGCAGGTCGCTCGCAGCAAAGGCATGGGGCTCAGGGCAGCTCACGGTCTTGACCAGGTTCTCGCCGACCAGCGTAGACGCGGCGGACAGGCGCTCGGCAAGCTCGTCGACGTCGAAGATCTCCGTCGAGATAATGCCCATCTTGGAACCGTTGTCGCGCAGGTGGCGCACGAGGGCGCGGGTGTCGACGCCCTCGATAGCGACGATGCCGTGGGCACGCAGGTACTCCGGCACGCTGACGGTCGAGCGCCAGTTAGAAGGCGTGGCGCACATGTCGTGGACGACCATGCCACGCATGGCGGGAGCACTCGCGGGGCGAGCGGTGTCACCGGGGAAGGCCGACTGGACGTCGGTCTCGTCAATGCCGTAGTTGCCGATCTGCGGATAAGTCATGGTTACGATTTGGCCGGCATAGCTCGGATCGGTCATGACCCCAAAGTAGCCCTCGAGCGACGTGTTAAAGCAGACCTCGCCGGTTGCGGTACCCTCGGCACCACATGCACGGCCATAAAAAATGGTCCCATCCTCAAGGTACAGGATGCAGGGACCGCAGGCGCCCTTACTGGTTTTAGCCAGCATACGCTGGCACAATTCACTGGGCGCGATGGTGCGGGCGGCAGCGCCCGCAATATGGTTGTTCGCCATAGTTCTCCTTCCCGGTCTCACAGGACCGGCTTAAAGGTGTGCAGTTAGGCCTCGCGGTATTCTAACCGCAAGCATAGCCCATGGCATTAATTACATAGAATTGTTTACAAAATGATAATTATGACTTCCTATGCATAATGATTTTTCCAGGACGGGGATTAAAAAATCATCCCGCGTGGTCTTGTGACTCACGCGGGATGACATCGTTCTACATGGCTGCGGACTACTTTTGCTTGTCCTGCTCCAGCAGATCGGACGGTGTGCGATCGGGCTTGCCGCCGCGGAAAATCTCGCGGCCATGCAGACGATGCTCCAGGTCACGTTCGGCCTTTTCCTCGTCAATCTTGGTCTGGCTCACCGCCGGGTCCTCGATCAGCGACGAAACCGAGTTCACCTGTTTTTGAATGCGCTCGGCAATGGTGTCGTCCATGCTTACGATGCTCATCTTCCAGTCGATATTCGTGGCATTGGACGAGCTCTTGGTCCAGACGAACGTCAGGATGGCGCTCTGGTGCCCCTGAGCAGGAAACATGCCAAAGAAGGAATCGTGCTGAATCCTGCTGTCCTCGTCGATATAGGCGTGAACGTTATACACCACGCGGTCGATCTTGTCGTTGAGCAGGGCATTGGTTGCGAGCGCCGCGGCCTGAATCTGACCGTTGGACAGCAGCTCGAGTTCATTGGCAGAAGACGTGTCCAGCACCGTCACCTCAACCGTGCCCGTGCGTTCATCGGCCTCGTCGACGGTAAAATCGAGCGGGAACTGCGTAAAGCCATTGCCCCATTCAAGTCCACCCTTGAGCGCGGTCGAGACGGTATCTACCGAAACGCTCTCGGAGAGGTTCGCGGTGTTCAGGCGTCGCATCACACCGTAGCCAATCTGCATGCCAAGAATCAGCACCAAGATGCCGATAACCACGGCCATGGCGGTCTTCGTAATGGTATGGCTCAC
>CAJMPK010000145.1 GCA_905215205.1 uncultured bacterium
CGCCCATCATTCGTAGCAAACATCGAGAAATCCCGATTTTTTGCCCGAGATCGGTATGCAGGGGCCTTCGATTGCAGAATACTCGCAAAAATGCACGTCGCCACCACCCCCACATGGCGCGAAGCAAAATCAAAACCACCCCTAAAAGGGGTGGTTTGCTCTTAGGGTATAACCCTTGGATTTCCGGCACGCGTCTAAAGGCGCCGGCCCTCACGGGGTTCGGGCCGCACTGCAGATTGACCCGTGACGGGCCGGTCAAACCGGCGCTATTTACGCCCCGGCCCCCTATCGAAGGGGTCCTCGTACTCCTTGACGCTCAGCCGGTCGATCGCGATGTCGGCCTTCTCCTGCTCCCGGATGTACTTCGCGATGGTGGCCTCGTTCAGGCCGACGGTGGACACGTAGTAGCCCTCGGCCCAGAACTTCCTGTTGCCGAACTTGTACTTCATGTTCGCGTGCTTGTCGAATATCATCAGCGAGCTCTTCCCCTTCAGGTAGCCCATCACGCTCGATACGCTGTACTTCGGCGGTATCGCCAGCAGCATGTGGACGTGGTCGGGCATCAGGTGCCCCTCGATGATCTCTATCCCCTTGTACTGGCAGAGCTTCCTGAAGATCTCCCCAAGGTCGGACCTTATTTGGTTGTAGATGACTTTGCGCCTATACTTCGGCGTGAACACGACGTGGTACTTGCACATCCACTTCGTGTGCGACAGGCTGTAGGCCTTCTGGGCCATACGCCACCACCGCCCTCTCGACTCGGATTCCTTGCGGCCTGAACAATCGCAAGTGTCCGGCGAGGGGGCGGCTTTGTAAAGCCGTTTGGCCCCACCCGCATAGCGGGTGGTTTCTGATGCGGCGCGCTGCGCGCCCCGCACAGGCTAAAGCCCGTAACAAAAGCGCGGCCAAAAGGCCGCGCACCATCTTTATTCAGATTAATCATTGCCCGTACGACAGCGCCAAGGTGACGCAGGTCCGAGGGCAACCTACCTTTCCGGCGCACTCCGCAGGACGAAAGAACCTCCGCCGCACGAAGTGCGCAGCTGAGGTTCTTTCATGTCCGAGGACGCGCCGGAAAGGTAGGTTGCCCTCGGGCCGGACAGCTAAGGCAAATTACGCGACGGTGTAAACCCAGTCGTGCTTATCCTCAACAGCACCAGACTGGATGCCCGTCAGGGTCTCGCGGAGCTTCTTCATCACAGGGCCGATCTCGGTGTAGCCAGCCGGGAAGGTCACGGTCTCGTCGGCACCATAGACCTTGTTGTCGATCTCGCCCACCGGGGAGATGACGGCAGCGGTGCCGCACAGGCCACACTCCACAAAGGTACCGGCCTTGACCTCGGCCCACTCGACGGGACGCTGGTCGACGGTCATGCCCAGATCCTCGGCAACCTGAACGAGCGAGCGACGGGTGATGGAGGGCAGGATGGAGTCGGTGTGCGACTGCGGAACGACGAGGGTGCCGTCCTCCTTCACGAACAGGACGTTCGCGCCGCCGGTCTCCTCGACATAGGTGCGGGACTCGGAGTCGAGATACAGGTTCTCGGCATAACCCTCGCGGTGTGCTTCCATCGTGGGCTTGAGGGACATTGCGTAGTTGAGGCCGGCCTTGATGTTACCGGTGCCGTGCGGTGCGGCGCGGTCGTACTCGGAAACACGCAGCTTGACGGGCTTAAGGCCACCCTTGAAGTACGGACCGACCGGGGTCACGAGAATGCGGAACGTGTACTCAGGAGCGGGAGCCACGCCAATCACGTCACCGGAGCCGATCATAAATGGACGCACGTACAGGGTTGCACCGGAGCCGAAAGGCGGAACCCAGGCGGCGTTGGCAGAAACGACCTGCTTGACGGCCTCAACAAACTTGTCCTTGGGGAACGGGGGCATCTCGAGGCGCTGGGCAGAGTTATACATACGCTCGGCGTTCATGTCGGGACGGAAGCAGACGATGCTGCCGTCCTCGGCGGTATAGGCCTTCAGGCCCTCAAAGACCTCCTGGCAGTAATGGAAGATGCCGCCGCACTCGGAGACATGCAGGGTGTGGTCGGTGGTCAGGCCACCCTCGTCCCACTCGCCATCCTTCCAATGAGCCTCGTAGCTGTAATCGGTCTTCATGTAGCCAAAGCCAAGGCTACCCCAATCGATATCCTTCTTCTCGACAGCCATATGTCGCTCCTTACATACACAGTTGCATACTCGCGAACCCGCACGCAAGGACCGAGGCCGACCGCGTCGCAACGTCGCACGCCCGGAGCGTAGAGCCGGACGGGACACGCGAACAGCATCAAAGCCGATGGCACGTCGGTTCGCATGCACGAGATTGTACTCCCCGCATGCGTTGGATAAAACGTTTTTCTTTAACTAACTAAAGTATTTTCATTTGACCGAAGCAAAGGGCCCGCCACCGTAAACGGTGACGGGCTTCAACGGCACGGTTTGCGCGCTGGCTCGAGCTACGCGTTCTTTTTGCCCAGCTTAGCCTTAACCAGACCGACCACAGTCGGGATGATCGACACGGCAACGATACCAACGATTAGCAGCTCAAAGTGCTCCTGCACAAAGGGAATGCCGCCAAAGAAGTAACCCAGCAGCGTAAAGACCGTCGACCAGGTAATGCCGCCCAGCACGTTAAAGATGACAAAGTTGCGCCAGTGCATGCCGCCCATACCGGCGATGAAGGGCACAAAGGTACGGATAAACGGGAAGAAGCGACCCAGGAAGATGGCCAGGTGGCCCCACTTGTCCAGGAAGTCCTCAGACTTTTTGATACGCTCGGGCGTCATGGCCTTGACCTTGCCCGAGGCGATGATCTTTTGGCCAAAGAAATGACCGATCATAAAGTTGCACTGATCGCCCAAGATAGCAGCCGTCCATGCGACGGCCAGCAGGGCCACGATGTTAAAGCCGCCGTTGTGGGCAAAGAAGCCCGAGGCGAACAGCAGCGAGTCGCCGGGAAGGAACGGGAAGAACACCACGCCCGTCTCGACAAAGATAATCAGGAACACGCAGCCGTAGGCCATAAGCGGGCCGGCGGCGATCCAGCTGGCAATCGCGGTGCGCGGATCCTTAAGCAGCTCGGCGATAAAATTGATGAAACCCATGAAGTAAAACCTCTCAGTTGTGGGCGCGGACACGTCCAAGTTGACCAGTATACGGTTACGACACGGCCACGCACACGACCTTACAAAAGCGTGACTTCATTACCAGCAAGTTTGCATAATTGACACCTGTCGCGCAAAGCAGGCAAGATTGCTCTTCCTAATCCCTAGCGAATCGCTATACTTTATTGAATCGCATTGCCATGGCGCTAAGGGAGGGCGGCCGGTGAGCTTTATCAATACCATTCGCGAGGACATCAAGACCGTTCAAGCGCAGGACCCCGCCGCGCAAAACGGCCTGGTCATTTTCCTTTCGTACCCCGGTCTTCACGCCAAGTGGAACCACGTGCCCGAGCACTGGCTGTGGGAACATGGTTATCGCTCGCTCGCCCGTGTGCTCTCGCAGCTCACTCGCCATATCACCGGCGTCGAGATTCACCCTGCCGCGCAGATTGGCAAGCACTTCTTTATCGACCATGCCATGGGCGTCGTCATCGGCGAGACCACCATCGTGGGCGACAACTGCGTGCTCTATCAGGGCGTCACGCTCGGCGGCACCGGCAACGAGACCGGCAAACGCCACCCAACGCTCGGCAATAACGTCACCGTTGGCACCGGTGCCAAGGTGCTCGGCAACATCCGCATCGGCAACAACGTCAAAATCGGCGGCAACTCGGTCGTCGTTAAGGACGTCCCCGACAACTGCACCGTCGTGGGCGTGCCCGGGCGCATCATCAAGCGCAACGGCTGCCGTGTGTTCGAGGAAAGCTTCGACGCCAAGCAGCACCGCGAATACATGCCCGACGATGCCGCCGAGCAGAGTGCCCTCAACCGCCAGGGCATCACCGAAAATGCCCGCCGCGTCAAGGAACTCGAGCGAGAGGTGGCGGAGCTCAAGGCCCTCGTCGCCAAGCTCGTGGACGAACGCTAGGGCTGCGGACGGTACAGACCCGCATCAACGCAAGAAGGCGCGCCAGGGAATCAATCCCCCGGCGCGCCTTCTTTTCGATGTGACAAGGGGACTGTCCCTTTGTCACCTTAGGCGAACTGACTCAGATAGAGGTCGGCGTAAGCGCCCTCGGCTGCGAGCAGCTCCTT
>CAJMPK010000146.1 GCA_905215205.1 uncultured bacterium
TGGCGCCCACGGTGCCGCCGACCATCTCGAGCGAGGTGATGGTGCCCGTGACCTTGCCGAGGTCGGCCATGCCAAACTGCTTGGAAGCCGCGATCGTGAGCGTGATGGTGCCCATGCACGTTCCGATACCAAAGCTCACAGCGGCGACAACAGGACCGAGGTCCGTCGTCGGGAAGCACAGCGCCACACAGGCGATAATGCACGCAACGGAGCCAAGGATATTGCCAAAGCGCAGGCCAAAGCGGTCATAGATCGCACCGAGCGAAATTTTGGCGACAACGACGGTGACCATATAGGCCGAAAGCACGGTACCTGCCCACATGGGATCGTGGCCGCCCGTGACGATCTTGGCGCCGTTGACGGTAACGCTCGTCATGTTGGTAACCTGGTTGGGCAAGATGGCGCCATTGACCAAGCCCATAAAGAGGAAGGCGACGACAAGCAGCCAAAACGCCGGGCTCTTCTTGATACGAGACCAGCCGACGCTAACCTCGGGCGCCGTGTGCTCGTCCTTGTCGCCAGCCGTCGAGACGGACGGATCGCCCGGGTTCTCGCCGAGCGGCTTAAGGCCGATCTCGGAAGGCTTGGTGCGAAAGGAGTAGGCCGTGATGGGCAGTGCCGCCACAATGCAGACGGCAGCGAGTACCAGGAACGCAGAGCGCCAGCCCACACTCACGATAAGCGAGCTCACGATCGGCGAGAGAATGGCTCCGCCAAAGCCCGAACCCGAAAGTGCGATGGAGATGGCAAGGCCTCGCTTGGCGGTAAACCAGTTGGCGGTCACTAGGCTGATGAGCAGGCGGGTCGAGGCCACAGCGAAGCAGCCCGAAACGGCAAAGAGCACGTAGACCTGCCACAGCTCACCGACAAAGCTCATGCCCGCGAGCACCGCCGAGGTAGCGATAACGGTGAGCGAGCCCAATATGCGGCCACTCACCTTATCGGCAACATGGCCGATAACGAGCGAACCCACGACACTCACCACGGTGGAGATAGCGTTGGAGATGTTGTACTGGGCAAGCGTAATCCCGAGGTCGCTGACGATGAGCGGCTGGAACAGGCTCATGCAGTTGACGAAAATTGTGTAGCACGTGGCCATGATCACAAAGCCGGAGGTCACCACGAGCCAGCCGGGGAAGAACTTACGCTGCTGGGGCATTGGTTACTCCTTGTGGTCGGCGATATAGCCCAAAGCGACGGCGGTATAAGCCGCGGCGCCGAGGGGAAGCTCGGCATCGTTAAAACGTGCCTTGGGATGGTGCTGGGCAAAGTGTTCGTCCGTGTCGGTTACGGCCGCGCCCACGGTAAAGTACGCACTCGGAATCTCGCTCGAGATAAGCGCGAAGTCTTCACTCGCCATGGCATGGAAAAGCGGCAAGAAAGCCGCCTTGGGCAGCACTGCGCCCACGTAGCCAAGCGACGCCTGAGTCATATCGCTGTCGAGTACAAGCGGCGGAACATCCGAAAGCGTCTCGATGGTCGCCGGCGTACGATATGTTGCGGCAACGCCGTTAACGACCTCCGCGATGCGGGTCTTGAGGTGCTCCATGAGCTCAACATCGAAGCCGCGCAGCGTTCCCTCGAGCACGCAGGTGTCGGGGATGACGTTGGCCGCCAAGCCGCCAGCAAACTTACCAACGGTAAGTGCGACTTCCTTGGCCGCCGGCACCTCGCGGGCGATAAGCTCCTGGAGCGCCAGGTGCACATGGACGCCGGCCGCGATGGGGTCGATGCAGATCTCGGGGCTCGAGCCATGGCCGCCCTTGCCCTGGAGCGTGATGCGGAAACCGTACACGCCCGAGAGCGCCGGGCTGCCGTAGAGCACCAGGCCAAGCGGCGACTGGCTGTTGACATGCATGGCAAAGGCCGCCTGAGGGCGCGGGCTCTCGAGCAAGCCGTCGGCGATGGCAGCGCGTGCCCCTTCAAAGGTCTCCTCGCCCGGCTGGAACAGCAGTTTGACGGTGGCATTGGCGTCGACGAGCTCGGCCTCGCGGGCCTTGAGCAGGCGCGCCGCACCAAGCAGGGCCGTCGCGTGCATATCGTGACCGCAAGCATGCATGCAACCGTTGGTGGATGCAAAGGGCTCGCCGGATTCCTCGACAACGGGCAGGGCGTCCATGTCGCCACGAAGCATGATGACCGTACCGGCCTGCTCGTCCTTGCACGTGCCATTGCCCTGAGCGGCCGCGGCCGCACCGGCACCGATCAGGCCAACGACACAGGAACCGTCGACTAGCGTGGTATGGGGGATGTCCATCTCGTCCAGACGTGCCTGGATATAGGCAGACGTCTGCGGAAGATTGTTGCCGAGCTCGGGTATCTGGTGTAGATCGTGTCGCCACGCAGCGAGCTCATCGGCAAATGCCTGGGCTTCTTTGACCAGGCCATCGCCGATAGCGGTCTGCGCCGCCGTGGTAGCCTGAGGCGCTGGTTGCGGTTGAAAATCGGACAGAGCTGGTGCCATAGATGCCCTCCAGTAACGTTTTTGCAGCACGAACTTTGATAGCGTAAAGTGCAAGGCACAACTGTAAAGGCATGACATAAAAAATGCCGCCCTGGGAGGGCGGCGCAACAAGTTGTTTACAATTGCGGGCGAGATTTTCGGCGCAAGAAATCGAAATGCGTCTCACTCAAAATGATCGACAGGAAGATGAGCGCAAAGCCGGCAAGCAGGCGCGAGGTGAGCGCCTCCCCCATCAGCAGCACCGAAAACAACACGCCCGATGGCGACTCCATCGAAAGCAGCAGTGAGCCCGTCGAGGCCGGGACGTGCGCCAAGCCGACGTTTTGGATGAGCAGCGCCACGCACGTGCAGCCCACCGAGAGAAAGGCCATCGCGCCGATAAAGCTCGGCGTCCACACGGACGCAGGCGCTTGGGTCTCGAACAACAGCGACGAGATAAGGCTCAGGACGCCATTGCCCACAAACATCCAAAACGTGATGACGTTGATGTCCATCTTTCGGCCGTACTTGGCCGTCACCGACATCTGAATGGCAAAGAAAACCGCGCCGCCCAGCGTGATGGCATCACCGATGTTGAACTCGACGCTATCGAGCGCCACCAGGCCAATGCCCGCCAGACAGAGCAATGCGGCGCCCAAGTTGTAACGAGTGAGCTTTTCGCCGCTTAGGAAATAGCTCGCGAACGGGACCAAAATGCAATAGGTACCCGTCAAAAAAGCGTTCTTACCCGCCGTGGTCTGAGCCAGACCGACCGTCTGCAAGACATAGGCTGCCCACATGAGCGCGCCCATGCCCAGACCAACAATCAGATTGCGAGCGTTAAAGTGGGCGGCGATACGCTTGCGAAAGATAACAAGCATGACCAGAGCTGCGGAAAGAAAACGAATATAGAGCAGTTCGAACACCGGAATGGTGTCGAGCGCGTCTTTCATAGTGGTAAAGGAGTAACCCCAGATAATCGCCACCGAAAGCAGTAGAACTTTCCAGAACAACGGCGAACGAGCACCGGCACCACGGGAAGTGCCGCCCGCGCCCAGGTCCTCGCGAGCAACAGGGCTATCGGGCATGTTTTCGATTTCGTTGGCAGCGTATTGGGCCATGGAACATCCTCACACTCAAACTGGGCGTGGTGTCCGCACGCGTATGGCTGCGTGCCGCCTCATGGTCAAATAAAAACAGGGCGCACCGGACCCCCGGTACGCCCCGCTACTGTAGCAACAATCAAGCAGCCCGTGCAATTCATTACGCTAAAGCATCGGGTTGGAAGACCTCGATGTTCCGACGGCGTTTACATTGCTGTATTAAATCAATTTGGTTGACTCCAGCTTTTCGATGATCCAGTCGTTGGCTTTGATGACCGGGCGGCGGAAGACGACGCCCAGTGCCAGCGACGGAATCAGATAGCTCGCCAGAATGCCTAGCTCAATCCAATACTCCATATGGTAGGCACCGGCCATGGCGGCGTGCATGGCGTTGATGCCGTGAGTAAACGGCAGGAACGGATAGATCGCCTGGAACACAGGGCCCGTCATCTCGATGGGGAACGTACCGCCCGAACCGCCGACCTGCATGACCAGCAGCACGACAGCGAGCGCCTTGCCGATATCGCCAAACGAAACCGTAAGCGTGTAGACGATATTGGAGAACACGAGACTAGCGACCCAGCCTGCAAGTATAAACTGCAGCGGGTTGTCGCACTGAATGCCAAAGAACAGGATGTCGCCCGCACAC
>CAJMPK010000147.1 GCA_905215205.1 uncultured bacterium
ATATGATCGGTAGTTATCGAGGTCGAACTTGATCCGGGCGGCGCTGGCGGAGAGGAGTTTTCCTCCAAGTTCATCTTCGGCGTCGATGAGCTTTACGTCGTGGCCACGACGCGCGGCGATTAGCGCACAGACCATCCCAGCGGGTCCGGCTCCTATCACCGCTATGCGTTTGGGTTCTTTGGCGGGAGCGGGTGTCTGGGGCATGAGGTATTCAAAGCTGCAGCGTGGATTGACGGCACACTGCGGATGGCCCCCTTCGACAAACTCGTTGAGGCATCCTTCCTGGCATCCGATGCAGGGGCGAATATCTGCCACGCGACCGGCGTACGCCTTGTTGGGCCACTCGGGATCCGCAAGCAGCGGGCGTCCGAGCATGATCATATCGGCGTCGCCATTGCGAAGGGCGCGTTCGGCAATGTCGGGGTAGCCCAACTTACCCACCGCGACAACGGGTACGGGAAGGCCGGCATTGGAGCGGATATTGTCGGCGGCAAAGCGCTCTCGAACGGCGCGCGCCACGGGAACGAAGCAGCCTGCGGGCATGCTCGCAGGCGGGTGGGGCATCCACCAGTTGTCATAGCAACCAAGGTCGACGTCAAAGATGTCTACTCCCGCCGCCACGAGCTCTTCCATATAACCCAGGGTCTGTTCGACTGTGCGGCCGCCGCGCATGCGTCCCAGATAGGTCGAATGCATGACCTGCTCGTCATAGGTTTCCTCGAGTGCAAGCGAAAGGTCGATGCGGTACATGATGGGGTAGTCGGGCCCAACGCGGCGACGGATTTCTTTGATCATATCGAGGCCAAACTGACGCCAATCGGCATAACGTCCGAGCTTGCGATGGTTAAAGGCGGGGTTTCCGAGCTGCTCGATAAGATAACCCTCGTGCCCGTGCAAATAGACGCCATCGATGCCCATGGCATGGGCATCGGCCGCCGCTTGGCCGATATTGTTTACGATACGGCGCAGCTTTTGGTCCGAGAGGCGCATGCATGGAATGGCGGGGATGTAGTAGTTAGGCAAGAAACTCGCCGAGACCGGAAACTTCTTTTGTGTGATGAGGCATTGCGGGTTGCCCACGCGGCCGAGTCCAGCCGTAAACTGGACAAAAATGCGCGATCCGAAGGCATGGACACCTTGGGCAAGGTCGCGCCAGCCTGCCATAACGGTTCGGCTTCGATCGATGCGCGGGAAATAGGTGAGCTTGTCCAGCTCGGTGACCGTGGTATCGATGCCGTGGCTTACCGGCACGAGTCCTGTTGTGATGAGGCCGCAGCCGCCTTTGGCGCGGGCGAAAAAGTACTGCAGCATCATGTCACTGGGGCGGCCAGTTTCCTCGCACATGTCGATATTGCCCATCGGTGCCATGACAATGCGGTTTTTGACGGCGAGCTTGTTAATTTTGATGGGAGAGAAGAGCTTGTCAAAAGGATAGAGCTCTTGTGTCATGCGGGACGATCCGCAACCGGAATTTTTGGCGGGCCAGCTGTCGAACGAGTCGACGAGTTGCTGCACCAGTACGTCTTTTCCCAATGAGGTTCCTTTCAGATGTTGACA
Organism: uncultured bacterium; assembly: GCA_905215205.1. GTDB lineage: Bacteria > Actinomycetota > Coriobacteriia > Coriobacteriales > Coriobacteriaceae > Collinsella. Next base: position 1,558 of record CAJMPK010000147.1, read on the forward strand.
AGGTAACAAAGCAGTTTACGTCTAAATGTTTAATAGTCAACAACAAAGGCATGAGTTCGGTGAAGGAAAAAAGACTCAATGAGCGTCGGATGGCAAGTTGTGTTGCGACATTAGCTCCCAGCTAATGAATTTGAGCTCGCCGCCTCCTACGATGTGCTGTGTGCCGGCACGGTAGCCGGATCGTGGGAAGGATGCATAATGGCAAAAGAGGGAAAGAAGCCGATCGGCAAGATCATTCTGGGTGTCATCGTGGTGCTTGTTGTTGCCGGCGTCGTAGGTTCTATGGGCGGCAACTCGTCTGATTCGTCTACGGGTGATGCAGCAAAGCCTGCCGAACAGACCCAGCAAGTCGAGGAGCAAAAAGAGGCACAAGAACCCTATACGGTTTCGGATGAGGCCGGGGATGCGTCTAATCAGTTCGCGTATAAGATCACTGGCACATTGACCAATAATACGGATAAAGAGCAAAGCTACATTCAGATTGAGTATGTCCTGTATGACGCAGACGGCAATCAGGTGGGAACGGCTCTTGCGAACACCAACCATCTCAAAGCGGGCGGCACCTGGAAGTTCGAAGCGATGAGTACGGTATCTCCCGACCAGGTTGCTAGCTGGGAACGTTCTGATGTGAGCGGCTTTTAACTAGAATAAACAACATGATTACTATGCGATCTGGGGAGGTGAGGCTGTATGCCCGATAAAAAGCTGACCGAAGAGTTGCTCAACGAGCTGCTCGATGCCCCGAGTATCGAGGGCTATATCAAAGAGCATGACTTTGCCGCCCCGTCGCTTTCGGAGTATCTGAAACAGCTTTTGGAAGAAAAAGGGCTGGAGCGTTCGCGCGTGGTGCGTATGGCCGACCTCAACGAAACGTTTGGCTATCAGATCTTTACCGGTGCGCGGCATCCGAGCCGCAATAAGGTGCTGCAGCTTGCCTTTGCCATGGCGCTGACGCTCAAGGAGGCCAACCGCGCCTTGACGGCGGCAGGCGCCAATGTCCTCAACTGCAAGGACCGCCGTGACGCCATCATCATTTTCTGTATCGATCGTGGCTGCAGCCTGCAAAAGGTGAACGAGGAGCTGTATCGCTTTGGTGAGGAGACGGTGAGCTAACAGTTAGCTGCCGGCGGAAGCGCCGTTCACGATATTTAGAACGTGCAGGGCACGGGCGTCATGGGGCGTCCGCGCCCTGCGTTATTATGGACGCTATGGATACTCAGAGCCCAACATATTCCGTTGATGAGCTGACCGCTGCGCTCGCCGAACACCTGGCGTCACTTGAGCGTGATGACAGCTATCGCGTAGACCGCGTGCTCAAGCACTCCGACGTCGAGACGACCGAGCTCGTGTACTTTGAGGGTTCTGGCGGAGGATCTCTTGGCCCCTTTGTTCGCAAGCGCATCGACGCGTCGGCCCAGATTGGCGGAGCGTATGAACGCCTGTTTGCGGCCCAGCGTGCCGGGCGCCGTTACGAGCACTTGCCTCGGATTTTCGATTGCCACCGCGTGGGCGACGAGCTCTGCGTGGTCATGGAATACATCGAAGGCGAAACGCTCGGGGCCCTGGTGGGGCGTTTGGGCGCGACGCCCGATTATGCTTGTGAACTGTTTGGCGCCCTTTGTGATGCAGTTGCGGAGCTCCATGCCGGCTTTGCGTCGGCGGGGGAGATGGCTGCGCCGGTGATCCATCGCGACCTAAAGCCCTCGAATATCATCGTGACGGGCGCGAACTATACGCCCGATACAGGCATGACGTTTTCATCGCTGGTGATTATCGACTTGGGAATTGCTCGCGTGTGGCGCGAGGGAGCCGATGCCGATACCGTTAAGTTTGGCACGCGTCCCTATGCGCCGCCCGAGCAGTATGGGTTTGGGCAGACGAGCGTGCGAAGCGACGTCTACGCACTTGGCGCCCTGTTGTTCTTCTGCTTGACGGGAGTCGACCCTAAACCAGGGCTCGACATGCGCGAGCAATGCGAGGCATATGATATCCCCGCCTCGCTTGCCGATGTTATTTGCATGGCGATGGCGCTCGATCCGGACAAGCGCTTTGCAAGCGCGAAGGCGCTAGGGCACGCTGCACGCGCATCGTATGCGTTGTCCGCACCGACGCCGTCGTCCGCGCCGAATGCTGCTTCCTTCCAAGAGCCTCCGGAGCGGCGAGCCGTGTGCCCTGCGCCCGTGCTCCCCACGGATCAGTCTCAGGGCGGATTGCCGTTGGTGCCTGAGCGCCCGAATTTACTCTCCCGCATTCCCGACACCGTTGGGCGCATTTGGAACGCATTCGTCTATCTTGCGCTACTTGTTTTCTTTGCCGGAAGCCATTTTGCCGTTTTTCATCCTACGGGCGCCAACCAAAACTACCCGATGTGGTTTCTCGCGATTGAGTATTTTATCTTCGTCGACGGTCTCGTAGTGCTCATCCATTTTGTGATGCTCGACAAACGCCGCCTTCGCCGGCGGTTTGAGCTACTCGATAGATACCGCGGTAAAAAGCTTGCAAAGCTCTGGCTCAAGGCTATGGGTGTGCTCTTGTTGGTAATGATTATCATTGTTGCCATTGCAAACGCGACTGGCGTCGTCGATACCTCCGTCGCGTAAAAGAAAAAGGGCCCCAATTGGGGCC
>CAJMPK010000148.1 GCA_905215205.1 uncultured bacterium
GGGCTTTCGCTCGATGTGTCCGCGGCGCTTAAGGACCCGCTCCGCCGCGATCTGCGCGACCGCTTTGTCATCACGATCGACCCGGTCGACGCGCGCGACTTTGACGATGCCATTTCGCTGGAGCGTACGCCCGAGGGCGGCTACAAGCTGGGTGTGCATATCGCCGACGTTTCACACTATGTGGCTTGGGACGGGCATATCGATCTTGAGGCTCGCCATCGCACGACATCGGTGTATCTGGCCGATCGCGTGTTTCCCATGCTGCCCGAACGCCTGTCCTGTGACCTGTGCTCGCTTCGCCCTGACGAGGACCGTCTTGCGTTTACCGTCGATATCGAGCTCGATGAGCAGGGTCGCGTGCGGCATTACGATCCGTACCCCAGCGTGATTCGCTCGCGTGTGCGTATGGACTATGACGGCGCCGAGGCGCTGCTGGTGCGTGCCGGTGCGGTTGAGTATTCGGTGCTGGAGGGTGCGGCCGAGGATGTTGCGGCTGCTGAGACCTCGCGCGAGGAAGCGCTTGAGCGCGGTCTTGCGTGCGAGGAGACCGCTCGCGGCTACAACGTCGACCTCGGCGATTTCCTCGTCGCCGCCAACGAACTCGCCGAACTTCGCCGTCATATCCGTCGCGCCCGCGGCTCAGTCGATTTTGACACAGCCGAGATTCGCGCTCTATTGGATGAGGACGGAGTGCCCGTGCAGATTGTGGCGCGTGAGCGTTCGTGTGCCACGTCGCTTATCGAGGAAGCCATGCTGCTCGCCAACGAGTGCGTTGCAGAGTGGCTGGCAGACCGTGATATCGAGGCCTGCTATCGCGTGCATGAGGATCCGAGCCCCGATAGCCTGCACGGTGCCGCCGTTGCGCTGGCGCAGCTAGGCATCATCGACGATCGCCGTGCTGCCGGTATTGCCCTGGGGAGCCCCGATGAGCTGCAGGCTGCAGTTGATGCTGCCGCCGGTACGGCTAACGCACCGCTCGTTAACACGCTGCTTCTGCGCAGCATGCAGCGCGCGCTGTACAAGCCGCGCAACGAGGGCCACTTTGCGCTCGCCGCGCCGTGCTACTGTCACTTTACGAGTCCCATCCGTCGCTACCCCGATCTGGTGGTGCATCGCGTGCTCAAACTGCAGTTGGCCTATGAGCAGCTCGGCGGCAAGGACGCCTTGGTCCGTACGCCGCGGCTGATTGGCAAGGGGCGCGAGTCGCTGCCGCGCATTCTGCCGCAGATCTGCCGCGCATGTAGCGATGCCGAGCGCGCGGCAGATGCCGCCAGCCATGCGACGCAAAAGATCAAGATTGCCCAGTACTATGAGGACCGCCTGGGCGAGCGCTATGCCGGAACCGTCTCGTGGGTTAGCAGCATGGGCCTCTTTGTGCGCTTGGACCTAACGCAGGTCGAAGGCTTGGTTTCGATCAAGAGCCTGGGCAACGAGTGGTTCGAGTTCGACGAGGACGCGCTAACGCTCACGGGTGCCGACACGGGCACCCGTTACGAGCTGGGGCAGCGCGTGATCATCGAGGTCTCGCGCGTCAATACCACGCGTGGGCACTTGGACTTTAAGCTTATCCATTAGCCAAATCCCGACTGATGGTGGGGGAGCGGAGGGCGGCCTTTCGGGAACGCCCTCCGCATTTGAATCGTGGCTACCTTGCCGTCTGCTCGGCCGCCCGCTTACCTGCTATTTGAGAGGTAAACCTACCAAAATAAACCTGTCCCTTTTTGGCAGGTTTACAAGAAAGCGGGGATGAGATGGCGACGGTGTACGGTTATGCGCGGGTGAGTTCGCGCGATCAGAACCTTAATCGGCAGCTGGATGCGCTGGGCGCCTATGGCGTGGGCTCGGCGAATATTTATGCCGACCATGCGAGCGGCAAGGACTTCGATCGACCGCGTTATCGCGAGCTGCTGCACGTCCTGGGAGACGGGGACGTGCTGGTGGTGCTTTCTATCGACCGACTTGGTCGTAATTACTCCGAGATTCTTGAGGAATGGCGGCGCATTACCAAGGAGCTCGGGGTTGCCATTGTGGTGTTGGACATGCCATTGCTTGACACGCGTGTCAGGGCCAGCGGCGCGCCGGATGTGACCAACACCCTGATTGTCGATATTGTGCTGCAACTGCTGAGCTACGTGGCGCAGGTGGAGCGCGAGAATATCCATCGGCGCCAGGCGGAGGGAATTGCAGCGGCGCGGGCGCGAGGGGTCCGTTTCGGTCGACCTCGCAAGCCGTGCCCTCCTCAGTTTGAGCTAGTGCGCGATAGCTATGAGGCAGGCGATATTACCCGCAGCCAGGCAGCAAAGTGCCTGGGCGTGTGCGTGGGGACGTTCGATCGCTGGATGCGCGAGGCGGGGTAGGGGTTTGCGTCGCTTTGTCGCTTCCTGTTGCGATTCAAATTTTGATACGGTGACGATGTCATTTGGGGCTACACTCGCTGATATTCAAAAAAGGAGGTTGGCCCTTGGCGCGCGTAAAACAAATAATCGGATGGACCGCGATCGTTCTGTTCGCTGTAACGCTGGCGGGCATCTGGGTGCTGACGGAGCAAAATGCGGTGGAGACGTCGTTGCTGAGCGAGTCCACCGCGCGTGTGGTGGAGGGTCAGGCTACGGGCGTTCAGGCCGCCGATGCCACGGGTGAAGCCCAGACGGAGAACGGAATGACCGGGGGCACCGATTCGGCTGCCTCGAATGTCCGGTCTGGCCGACTTGCTTCCATCCGCATGTGGGTGGGCGCGAACGTCCGTCGCGTTGCCCATACCGTAGAGTTTTTCTTCGTCGGATTGTTCGCCTCGGTGATCGTGGCTTGCTTTTCCAGGCGTCCGTGGAGCGTGTGCTCCCGTTGCGTGCCCGTATTGCTCTTTTGCGCCGCCTGCTCCGTTGGCGATCAGGTACATAAGATCTTTGTTCCCGGCAGGCATTTCGACGTTATCGATTTAGGATTCGATGCTGCGGGCTATATCACCGCCATGCTGTTGGTATTGCTGGCAGCGGCGTTGGTGCGCCATGCGACTCGGCCGATCGGCGCCCATGCGAGGCGCTAGCCTTAAGACGAGACATCGCGACTGCCTATGCTTCGACATTGACTACAATAACGGCTGCAATCGCGAGCGGTCGTCGATGTGCAGTTTTCCATATACCTGTTTTCTCTAAGAAAGGAAATCCCATGGCGGTATTGTTTGTTGAATATCCCAAGTGCTCGACCTGTAAGAAGGCCAAGGCATGGCTGGACGAACATGGGGTAGAGTATATCGACCGCGATATCGTTTTGGACAATCCCGCGGCTGATGAGCTTGCGACCTGGATTGCTCGTTCGGGGCTACCGGTGCGGCGCTTCTTTAATTCGTCGGGCATGAAATATCGAGAGCTGGGCCTGAAGGCGCGTCTGGATGCGGGCATGACGGATCGGGAGTGCTACGAGCTGCTGGCGACCGACGGCATGCTGGTCAAGCGTCCGCTGCTGGTGGGCGACGACTTTGCGATTCCTGGCTTTAAGGAAGCGGCCTGGGCCGAGGCGCTGCTGTAGCAGCTGCGGAAAGCGTGTCCCGTTCTGAGTGCAGATTCTGGGATGCGCTTTCCGCCGGCAGGTTCGCTCCGGTCAGTCCTCAAGCTGTACCCACTTATGCGGGTCGTAGATCTTTACCTGTTTGTTGGGCTTGCCGCTCCAGTACTCCTCGTCCATAAAGGGCAGATATGCCTGAACGCCGGGGCAGATAAAGGGAATCCGCTGCTGTTGCAGTCGCTCGCGCTGGCGCTGCTCCAGGTGCGCCTCGGATATGACAGTCGGCATACCGGACAGCTCGACGAGGCTTGCCTGGATTCGCTTAAGGTCGGGGAGTCCCGCGTGCCATGACACCCGCAGGATCAAAAAGGATGCATTTTATGTATACAAGGCATACTGGAGCAGAGAACCGTTCGTGCATCTCTGCGGCAGCAGATACACAGACCGTGCGGAGGATGTGACGGAGATTAAAGTGTACTCTAACCAGAAGAAGGTCACGCTTTTTGTGGATGGAGCAGAGCAGGAGACCAAGGAAGGTGCACGCATCTTCAGATTCCGGGTGCCGATTACGGGAACGCACACGATCCGGGCAGTGTCCGGGGACTGCACCGATGAGATTACAGTGAGAAAAGTGGACACACCGAATCCGGATTACATTTTCAACAAGCAGG
>CAJMPK010000149.1 GCA_905215205.1 uncultured bacterium
GACCGCCACGGTCGCCGCCACGGTCACCAAAGCCGCCGCGACCACCGCGATCGCCACCGCGACCGCCACGGTCGCCGCCACGGCCACCGCGATCGTCACGACCGCCGCGAGGACCGCGGTCCTCGTCCAGGCCCATGGCGACGAGCGGAGCGATAACCTTATCGAGAGCGGCCATCAGCTCGGTGGCCTCCTCGTAAGAAAGCTCGGGCAGGAGCTTCTCCTTCTTGTTGGCAAGCTCGACCAGGCCCTCAGCGGCATCCTCGGCAGCGAAGACGACGATCTTGCGCATATCGCCCTCGGCGTCGTCGATGCGGCCGACCAGATCGGCAGCCTCGGCCTCGGCCATCAGACCATCGAGCTCACGAAGGCGCATGCCCAGCAGGTCGGACATTTCCTTCTGCTCCATCTTGGGCTTGAGGTCAAGAAGCTTGATAGCGCGCTCAATGTTCGCCATGCGCTCGGCCTTGGCCTCCTCCTCCTTGGAAATAGCAAAGCGACGGCTACGCAGCAGACGGGCGGCCTTCTGCATCTTGTCCATCAGCTCTTCGTCATCATAATCAACGGCGGCCTCGACAACCTCGGCCTCCTCCTCGGCGGAAACCTCGTCAGCAGCCTCAACCTCGGCAGCTTCGGTCTCCACGGTCTCGACTGCCTCGACCTCGGCAGCCATGGTCTCGTTCTCGGTCTCGTTCATGATCTCTTCGTTCTCGGACATGAGACTCCTTCTTGGCCCTCTCGGGCATCATCGCCCCATTCGCGGGGCCCGTCGCGCACTCTTTGCGCTTTAAACATTCATGCCTCTCGGCAAAACGTCCATTAGTTTATGGTGTCGCCATCCAATCTAGCTGCAGAATCTATGTGCACACATTAATGCGACATGTGCGACTCGCGACGAGCGTACACCAGCGACGTCGCGAACCCAACCACGGCAATTACAGCCGCCACACGCACGGCAGCTGCAAATCCAATCGCCTGGGCAACATCGGTCGCAGCGCCAGCCGCGCCGGCAGTCGCCGCAGAACTCGAGAGTAGGCCGATAAACAGCGACGGGCCTAACGATGCGGCAATCATGTTCCACGTGTTGAGCAATGCCGTTCCGTGAGGATGTTCAGCGGCAGGCAGCGTCTCCAAGCCGGCCGTTTGCGAGGGGCTCAGCACCAAACCGACTCCGGCATACACCACAACGGTCAGCGCCACGACGATGCCGATGTTCATGCTTGCCGCCGTCATCGATATGGCAGTCTGTCCCACGGCAATCAGGGCAAAGCCGACCGGCAGCAGCGGCCATGCGCCACGGGCGTCCATCACGCGTCCGCCCACAATCGAGGTCACGGCGTTGCAGGCAATCGCCGGCAAAATGAGCAAGCCCGCAATAAGTGCGGTCATGCCGTATGCACCCTCAAAATAGAGCGGCAACAAAACGCTCATCGAGAACGTCGTCATCATCGACACAACGACGAGCAGACACGCCGGCCAAAAGCGAATGCTTGCCATGGGGCGCACGTTAAGCACCGGATGCTTGAGCTTGAGCTGACGGGCCGCAAACAGGCCGAGCAGCACAATGGCGGCGACGAGTGCCGCAACACCCATCATAACGTTGGACGAGAACTCACCAACGGAGTACACAAACGCCGTGATGCCGGCAGCCAGCAAAATAACCGAGAGGATATCGAGCGAAACATCCTGGCGCTCGCCGACGTTTTGCACGAGCTTTACGCCCGCCGCAGCGACCACAATGCCGCCCACCAGCGGCACCACGAACACTGCCCTCCAGCCAAACAGGGTGCACATAAGACCGCTGATCACGGGTCCAAACGCCGGCCCCAGCGTAATGCAGGCACCGCCCAGACTCAGATACAGACCAAGCTTCTCGCGCGGGGCGCAAGACAGCACCACGTTCATCATGAGCGGGAACAAGATGCCCGATCCCGCAGCCTGCAAAATACGGCTTGGCAGCAAAATGCTAAACGACGGAGCAACCAGGCACAGGACTTCGCCGGCGACCATGCATCCGCATGCGAAAAACAGCAGCTTGCGCGTCGAGAAACGGCCGGACAGGAAGGCCATGATGGCCGTAAAAATCGACGTCACGATCATGTAGCCCGAGACGAGCCACTGTGCCGTGGTGGCACTCACCGAAAAGGCCGCCATAATGTCGTGCAACGCCACGTTAATGATGTTCTCGTTAAACGCGGCAACAAAGGCTGCAATATACATTACGGTAAGAAGCGCCGCAGTGCCCGATGGCGTTACTTGAACTTGTTGCTGAGATTTGCTCCCCATGCATTTCCTTCCTCTTGGAACGACAGTCGCATCGCCCCAGAGGAACAGTCCAGGGCGAAAAATGAGCCCTAGACTTACGCCAGGCGCCGTACACGACGAATCTGGCAACATGGTCCAACGTCGAAAGATTGTAACGCGGACGCACAGCTTTCCTTCCGCGCTATTATTAAAAGTCCACGAAAGCATGAGATATGAGGAGCCCGCCATGATTAAGCCCATCATGAAATCCGAGTTCTTTTTGCGCCTGCTTTCCGAAGACGCGGGACCCGACGATGCCGCGACCGGGCAGGACCTCCTGGATACGCTCCACGAGCATGAGCACGAGTGCGTGGGCCTCGCCGCCAACATGATCGGCGTGCGCAAACGCATCATCTGCGTAAAGGACGGCAACAGGACACTCCTGATGTACAACCCTCAAATTCTTGAGCAGGTCAATGCCTATCAGACGAGCGAAGAATGTCTCTCGCTGATCGGCGAGCGTCCCTGTACCCGCTATCGCCGCATTAAGGTGGAGTATTTGGACGAGAACTTCGTTCACCGCATCAAAAACTTCTCGGGCTACACCGCCGAGATCATCCAACACGAAATCGACCACTGCAACGGCGTCGTTATTTAGTTCCGCCGTTCTACCGAACGGCGGACCGCTTGACGCTGCGCGAGCCGCATTCACGCCAATCTGACGTTCAATTTCGAGGACGCGACCAGAAGGTCAGCGCCCTCTCATTTCGCGTCACCTTGGCGCAAATGCGGCTCGCTCGCTGTCGTATGTCTATCCTGCGACGCCTCGATTCTTGCGGCGGCAGATACCTAATCCCCTACGACTGGCGGTAATGATCGAAGAAGTCGGCGAGGTCTTCGAGGGACTCCTTGAGTACTTCCATGCGCGGCAGGTACACGATACGGAAGTGGTCGGGCTCAGCCCAGTTGAAGCCGCCGCCACGCGTGATCAGGATCTTCTTCTCGTGCAGCAGGTCAAGGGCGAACTGCTCGTCATCGGTAATGTTGAACTTCTTCACATCCATCTTGGGGAAGATGTAGAACGCCGCACGCGGCTTAACCACCGAGATACCGTCAATCTTGCTGAGTGCCTCATACACAAAGTTACGTTGCTCGTAGACACGGCCGCCGGGACGGATGTAGTCGTTGACCGACTGATGACCACCAAGTGCCGTCTGAACGATCGACTGAGCCGGCACGTTGGAGCACAGGCGCATGTTGGAGAGCATGTTAATGCCCATGATGAAGTCGCTCATGCAGCGCTGGTTGCCCGAAAGCACCATCCAGCCAATGCGATAGCCCGCGATCATATGCGACTTGGACAGACCGCTAAAGGTAACGCAGGGCAGGTCGGGAGCGAGCGAGGCAATCGAGACGTGCTCGTAGCCGTCCATGCACAGGCGGTCGTAGATCTCATCGGCAAAGATCATCAGCTGATGCCTGCGTGCAATCTCGACGATGCCCTCGAGCACCTCGCGCGGATAGACAGAACCCGTGGGGTTGTTGGGGTTGATGATGACGAGGGCTTTGGTCGCGCTCGTAATCTTGGACTCCATATCCTCCAGGTCGGGATACCAATCCGCCTGCTCATCGCACAGATAATGTACGGGATGACCGCCAGCAAGGGTTGCGCACGCCGTCCAGAGCGGATAGTCGGGGCTGGGGATCAGGATCTCGTCGCCATTGTCGAGCAGCGCGTTCATCGAAAGCTGAATGAGCTCGGACACGCCGTTGCCCGTGTAGATATGCTCCATCTGAACGTTGGGCAGGCCCTTGATCTGCGAATACTGCATGATCGCCTTGCGCGCGGAGAACAGGCCACGCGAGTTGGAATAGCCTTCGCAGTCGGGCAGTTGCTG
>CAJMPK010000150.1 GCA_905215205.1 uncultured bacterium
AGAAGGCCGCATACGGCTCGGGGTTATAGACCGAGGGACCACCGGCAATGATGATGGGGTCATCCTCGGTGCGGTCGGCCGCCAGCAGCGGAATGCCGGCTAGATCGAGGGCCTCGAGAAAGTTTGTCACGGCCATCTCGTGCGGCACGTGCATGCCGACGATATCAAACGAGGCCACGGGTGCTGCGCCCTCGAGCGACAGCAGCGGGATACCTGCCTCGCGCATGGCATCGCCCATATCGGGCCACGGCACATAGCCGCGCTCGCAGGAAATGCCCTCGGCCTGATTGAGGATGTTGTAGAGGATGGCGATACCCTGGTTGGGCAGACCAACCTCGTACACATCCGGGTAGATCAGGCAGCAACGGTAATCGGCATCGGCCTTGGAAAGCGTGCCCCACTCGTGATCGATATAGCGACTCGGCTTCTCGACCTTGGCGAGCAACGGCTCAATTAAATGAAAACAATCTTGGTATGCAACGCGCAACGGAAAACCCCTAAGCAGCGAGATCTGATGCGTCCTGGTAGGACGCCATAGGACGGGTAGCGCCCGCGACCGTGGTTACCAGATCGCGAACGCGGGAGAACGTGGCAGTAACCACCTCGTTGGCACGGCTGTAGTCGACATCGCGCTCGTAGAGCGAAACAAGCGCACGGCCCATGCCATAGGTGCCCGCGGCAGCAGTGAGCGCCTTGACGGCAAACCCAATATGCGGCGTCTGCTTGACGAGCGCGCGGGTGACCGCGCGGATCACAAGACCGCCGGCAAGCACGCCCGCGACCTCGTAGCCGCGCTCGGGCTTAATACCGCGTCCAAAGACGGCAGCGAGCTCAAAGAGCATGCCCACCTGCGCCAGCGCCATAACGGGATAATCGGCGCCCGGCAAAAACACCAGCGCACCGGTCGCCATATTGGTGAGCGCGCACGAGGTGATGATACGATTGGCGGCCGCGATGCGCATGAAGGCAAAGTTCGCCGCAAAAGCCGTTTCCTTGTCGGTGCGATCGAGAATCCAGCGGGCAAGCGTCTCGAGCAGATACGTCTTATCGGTTGCCGCTACCACGCCGAGCATGGGCGTGGACTCCTCGATAAACGGCACCTCCACAGCAGACTCGGCAAGCACGCACACGGGTGCGCCGGCGATCACGAGCTCCTGCACGGCACTCTCCAAGCGGTCGGAGCCACACGAGAGCACTAGCACCACATCGGTATCGGTCTTTGGAGCAATTCGCTCCTCCCCCAGACGCTCGACGCGCACAATGCCCGAGGTCGTCTGCGGCACAAAGGCGTCACGCACCGTCTCGGCCAGAAAGCACGAGGCGGACGAATCCAGATAGACCGAAACGCGCACCGGCGTATCGGAATCCTTCTTAACGGACGCGCCCATCTTAAAAGCGCGGGTCAGCTTATCTACGGGAATTTTCATAGCAAACCCCTCCAGCGGTTACGCGGCGCCCGAACGATGCCGCCATATGGATTGTACGATACCCACCGTCAGCAACTGGATCATCATCGAGGACGAACCGAAGCTAATGAACGGCAGCGGAATACCGGTGATCGGCATCATGCCAATGCACATGCCGATGTTCTCGAAGGTCTGGAATGCCCACATGCCGACGATACCTACGCAAGACAAGCGTAGGAACAGAGACTCGCACTTAAAGGCGACGCGAATCGTCGAGAACATGAGCAGCACGTACAGGCACAGCAGCAAAAAGGAGCCGCAGAAGCCAAAGGTCTCGGACAAAAAGGCAAAGACAAAGTCGGTATGGAACTCGGGTAGGAAGCCGCCGGCCGACTGCGTCGCATGCCCCAGGCCCTTACCAAAGAAACCGCCCGAGCCGACCGCGATCAACGACTGCTGCAGATTGTACGCATCGTCCGAATCGGCATTATCGGGGTCGATAAAGACCGTCAGACGGTTCATCTGATACTGCTTGATGAGCACATCGTGGCCGAGCAGCGAATCGAAGACAGAATCGAGCGCCAGGACGAGCGCCACCAGGCCCACGAGCAGAGCCAAGGTCGACAGCACCCATTCGCGGCGCGCACCGCTCATACAGATGACGATAGCGCCAGAAACCAGCACGACCAGGCCCGATCCCAGGTCGCCCATGGCAACGACGGCCAAAAACGGAATGGACAGCATGCCGCAGAGCTTGACGTAGTCGCGAACGGTATCGATGCGACCGTTATACTGCGAGCCAAGCGTAGCAATAAAGAAGATGGTGATGAGCTTGGCAAGCTCAACCGGCTGGAATGTCAAGCCGATACCGGGAATCTTGATCCAGCCCGTCATGCCCAGACCGCCCGTATAGGACAGACCCGGAATCTTGGGCGAGAGGATCACGATCAGGTCGATGACGAGCAACGCCGTCGAGAAATTGGAAATACCACGCAGATCGGTACGCCAGACCAGCACCGCCAGCACCGCTCCGATGCCAATTCCCAGCAGATGGCGTGAGAACGAGGCATCGGCCTTAAACTGCGAAGCCGACCAGATGATGATGGCACCGTAGGCAACGAGCGCCACAGTAGCCACGAGCACACCGATATGCACCTTTTGGCGAAACGTGCCGCGCGAGGCCGAAAGTTGCTTGTTGACGCGGTCCAGGCTGCTGCGAGAGCCGGTCTTGGTTGAACGGAACAGATCCGCCGGAGAAAAATCCATCGCAACCTCCTATCGAACCGAAGAATCGCCCGAGGCCGAAGAGGTATCGGGCTCGTCATAAATCACGCCGAGCACGTCGCGCACGATATGCATCGCGGTATCTGAGCCGCCGCCGCCCTGCTCCAGGACAGTAGCGATGACATACTTGGGATCATCGGCCGGTGCATAGGCGCAGAACCACGCGTATTCGTCCTCGCCACTTTTCTCGCCCGTGCCCGACTTGCCGTATACCTGCGGCGTCAGGGTGCCAAAGTGCGCCGCCAGGGACGTCGATGCCGTGTAAATCACGTCGTGCATGCCGTTGCGAACTAGAGCCAAATCCGAATCGCTGTTGATCTTGGCCTCCAGGCGCTTCTTCTTGCCCTTGCCGTTGTACTTATAGGCATCGCCGTCGCCATCGCGCGACACGGCAGATAAAAACACGTGAGGCACGTACTGTTTACCGCCGTTGGCAAGACCCATATAGGCGCACGCCATCTGCAGGGGCGTCACCAGGATGTCGCCCTGGCCGATGGCAATGTTCGTCATATCACCGGCATTCCACTTGCGGTCCTCGGCAGATGCGTCGGTGAAGTACGACTCTTTCCACTCGGCATCGGGAATACGGCCCGCGCCCTCACTCGGCAGATCGATACCGCAGGTCTTGCCTAGGCCCCAGCGACGAAAGACCTCCTGCAGGCCCTCGGAATGTTTCTCGTCATAAAAGAACGCCTTGCCCATGTCGTAGAAGACGGGGTCGCACGAGTTGGCGATACCCGACTGCAGCGTCATGGTGCCGTGGCCGGAATGCAGCCAGCAGTACTTGCCCCACGACTTGCCCAGACCCGTCCAATAGCCCGTGCAGTTGGTCGTCTGCCCCGACGTGTAGGTTCCAAACTCAAGACCGGCCAGTGCCGAGAGCGGCTTGATGGTCGAAGCCGACATGTACTGTCCGCTAATGGCGCGGTTGAGCAGCGGGTGCGAACCCTTGTCATCATTGAGCTCGGTCCACACGTCATTTGAGACGCCGCCGATAAAGACGGACGGATCGAACTTGGGCTCGCTCGCCATGCCCAGGATCTCGCCATTGTTGGGATCGAGACACACCACAGCGCCGTTGCCGGCATTGCTGTAGCCAGTGGTCTTGGCAAGTTCGATAGCGCTCGCCAGTGCCGTCTCACAGGCCTGTTGGATCTTAAGGTCGAGCGTGAGCTTAATGTCGGAGCCGGCTTTCGCGGGCACGGCGCCGGCCTGACCGGTCACATTGCCCGAGGCATCGACCTTGACGGTCTGCTCGCCACGAATACCCTGCAGCAGATTTTCGTAGTAGCTCTCAACGCCCGCCTGGCCCACGATATCGCCCGACTGGTACGTAATCTTGCCAGCAGAAGCATCATCATCGCCAGAGGTTTTCTTGTTCTGGGCCTCGAGCTGCTCGGAGGTAATGGTGCCGGTATAGCCCAAGATATGGCATGCCGTCTCGCC
>CAJMPK010000151.1 GCA_905215205.1 uncultured bacterium
GTCGTGGTCAAAAAAGGGCAAATATGAGTACTGTTGCCATTATGGTTGCATTTATTTTGCTATAAATAGCAGCTCCTGATGAGATTTGTTCCCATTAGGAGCTACTTTTATTGAACATATGAGGAGAAATAACGTCGTCTGCGGACGAGTGGAACGTTGAATAGTTCCTGAAGTGATCAAAATCGCTGCTACTAAACAGGTAGCAGTACTCATATTTGCCCTTTTTTGACCACAGCCCTCTCGGAAACCTTTCCAGAGGCGTCAAACAGCCATAATCCAAAGGTCGCCTCAAACAATTAGCCGGCTAAGAGCGTCCATGGCTACCCAAAAGCTGTACACTAGCATCCAAAGATGTCGAAAAATGTCGACTTTGGATGCTGATGTACATGTTTGGGTCGGTGGGGTTCCTTGGACGGACAGAGTGCGCGTACTAGAGCAGGTTCTTCTGTACCCATGCGATGATGTCGTTCGATTCGTAGAGCGGTTCTCCGTCGATGAACAGGCAGGGAACCTGGCGTTTTCCGCCGACGGTGATAAGCGTCTGTTCGGCATCGGAATCGGTTGAGATATTGCGCTCGGGGACGGTCACACCGTTATCGGCCAAAAAGCGCTTGACCTTTATGCAATACGGGCAGCCGGTCATAACGTACAGCGTGAGCTCATGATTAGTGGTCATGGGTCTCCAATCGGTTGAGGTTTCGATTGAAATACCCAAAGCTGCCGCGGTCTATGCGCGGACCAGTGACGACTCGATGGCTTGGACCAGAAACGCCGTGGCTCCGGTGCCGCAGGGCTTGTCGTAGTAGTCAACAAAGCGCTGGTCGGCAAGATAGCCGTGGGCGAGGCCCAGGTATGCTTCGTCTTGGGGCTCGTGTCCCCAGTTAAGGGCAATCCATCGACGGTGCATTGCGACAAGTTTGTGGGCCTCGTTGCTCTCTGGGTCGCCAATGCCCATGGCAATCGAAAGCTGGCCCAGAACAGCGCGTTCAAGTTCCTTCATGTCGTTCCATGTCTCGGGGTCCATGTCCAGCAGCGCTTCATTTGCTGCATCGATAGCCTCATTGCCATAGCGAGCCCGAGCCTCGGCGCCGTAGCGTTCCTCGTTTTCCTGCACGGTGCGCCAGCGCTCCAGTTGCGGCAGGACGGCGCCCATGAGCGAGACGGCTTCGTCGAGCGACATGCCGGTGTTTTGCGCCAGCCGCGGGGCGCAATCCTCGATCATCGCCTCCATGGTGGTGTCGTAGGTGTACTTGCCGTGGTCGTAGCACCACTTGCAGTAATGGTCGGTCGTGGCGCCCGTGGCATCGGTGCCGCAGTCGCCGGGCGTGAGTATCATGCCGCAGCTCTGGCAATAATGCTCGGGCATTTCGAGCAGGTGGGACAACGGCTCTCCGGTTACGGCGGCAATGAGCTTCATCATGTCGATGCCCGGGGTGACCTCGTCGCGCTCCCAACGGCTGACGGCTTGGCGCGTGACAAAGAGTTTGGCGGCGAGCTGCTCTTGGGTAAGGTGATGGGCGCGACGGATGGCAATGAGCTTTTCTGCAAAGGCCATAGCGGCTCCTTTCTGCTGGTTGATGGCTTAAGCATACGCGGCGGCAGGCGCCCTTCCAAGCAACCGTTGGTTGCATGACGGGGGACCGCGGCGAAGAATTGCGCGCAACGCCCCACGCCTCCATGCCGTACAATGACCGGCATGGAACCTATTGCACACATACATACCGACCTGCCGCAGAAGTTCGGCATTCCGCGCAACAGCTTTTTGGCGCCTCATCTGCAGGGACGCATCGTCTTTGAGCCGGAATTTGCCTCCAACGCAGCGGTTGAGGGCCTGGACTCTTTCTCTCACCTATGGCTGTTGTGGCGCTTCGAAAACGGAACGCCCGGCGGCACGGTTAAGGACATAGCTACCGATGCCAAGACGCAGGACAGGTCCGGCACCAACGTCAAGTGGTCGAAGACCGTGCGTCCGCCGCGTCTGGGCGGAGCCGAGCGCGTGGGCGTGTTTGCCACGCGCAGTCCGTTTCGCCCTAATCCCATTGGGCTCACCTGCGTCAAGCTCGATCGTGTCGAGCTCACTGACGATGGCCCCATCATCCATGTGCTGGGGGCCGACCTGCGCGACGGCACGCCCATCTACGATATCAAGCCCTACATTCCGTTTGCGGACTGCCACCCGGATGCAACGGGCGGCTGGATCGAGGATGCTCCGTGGCAAGAGCTCGATGTTGAGTTTCCGCAGGCGCTGCAGGATATGGTCCCGCCCGCAAAGCTTCCCGGTCTGGTCGAGGTCCTGCGCCAAGATCCGCGCCGCGCGGGCAGCAAGCACGAGCCAAACCGCGTTTACCACTTGGCCTACGCCGGACTCGACATATCTTTTACGGTCGATGAAACCCAGCTAACCGTAGTCGCCGTCAACGACGCACGAGACTAACCAGCCATTCGTCCGCACCCGTCAAATTAAGCACCAAACCCCGCGCCAAAACCGCCCACGCTGGTGGACAATAACGCCTACCAAAACAATCACTTTGCACGGGGGCTCAGCATGAAATACGACTTTAGCTCGCTTATCGACCGCCACGGCATGGACTCCATCGCCGTTGACTCTTGGGGTGAGATCCCCGGTATGGCTCCGAATGCACCCGACGAGGGATTCGACCGCATTCCCATGTGGGTGGCCGACATGAATTTTGCCACGGTCCCCACGGTCCAGGAGCACATCATTCAGCGTGCCCAGCACCCCATGTTTGGCTATTTCGATCCGCGCCCCGAGTACTTCGACCGCATCATCGAATGGCAGAGCCGCCGTAATGGCGTCGAGGGCCTGGCACCTGAGCATATCGGCTACGAAAATGGCGTGCTGGGCGGTGTCGTGTCGACGTTGCGCGCGTATGTCCGGCCGGGCGATGCGGTGCTGGTCCACAGCCCCACCTACATTGGCTTTACCAAGTCTATCGAAGCCGCGGGCTATCGCATTGTCCACAGCCCGCTTAAACTCGACGACCAGGGCGTGTGGCGCATGGACTTTGAGGACATGGAGTGCAAACTCGCCCAAAACCACATCCATGCCGCGGTGTTCTGCTCGCCGCACAATCCCTGCGGCCGCGTATGGGAGCGCGATGAAATCGAACGCGCCATGGATATCTATCGCCAGCACGATTGCGTGGTGATCTCGGATGAGATTTGGTCCGATATCATCCTGCCGGGACACAAGCACATCCCGACGCAGTCGGTGAGCGAGGATGCCCGCATGCGCACGGTTGCCCTCTATGCGCCGAGCAAGACGTTCAACCTGGCGGGCTTGGTTGGCAGCTACCACATCATCTATAACGAGACGCTGTGCGACCGCGTGTGCGCAGTGTCCAACAAGACTCACTACAATGAAATGAACGTCCTCTCCATGCATGCGCTTATCGGTGCCTACCAGCCGCAGGGCTATGAGTGGGTGGACGAGCTCAATCAGGTGCTTGCCGGCAATATCGAGTACTTCTGCAATTACGTGGACGAGCATTTTGAGGGCGTGTCCTATTCACGTCCGCAGGGCACGTACATGGTGTTTATTGACTGCACCGAGTGGTGCCGAGAGCATGGCCGCGATATTCAGTGGTTGCTCGATGAGGGGGCACGCGTGGGCGTGGGGTATCAGGACGGCCGCCCGTTCCACGGACCCTGCCACATTCGCGTGAATCTGGCGCTGCCGCTTTCGCGCGTAAGGGAGGCGTGCGACCGCCTGGACCGCTACGTTTTTAATGCACGGTAAGTGAGCACTGCATGCGGGGCCTTCTGCCAAGTCGGCTGGAAGGTCCCACACGGTAAAGCGCCTGTAACAATTGGGCACTCGTGTGGTTTTGTTTGCTATTATCTTTAACCATTTAAGTCTGTAAACAGGATCGTATGGAGCTCGACGAAAAGATCCCGTCGTTCGGTTGCCATTTCGTTGTTTGTTGCGCTTGCAGTGGCGAGCGTCTTTGTCGTAGCGATAGCTGGCTGCTCCGGGTCGAATGACGGAGCCTCGACGTCTGCATTAGAAGGTCTGGACGCCTCGCAAGTCAAAGACGACGACCTTAAGACGCTCAACGTCGGAAGCGACCTCTATCCACCGTTTGTGTATACCGACGAGTACGGCGATATCGTT
>CAJMPK010000152.1 GCA_905215205.1 uncultured bacterium
GATATGTTTGAAACGGATGCCCCATGGCTGTCCGCCGCGGCGGCAGAGACGCTCGATGCGTACCGTTGGCCCCGCAATTACCTGCAGCTGCGCGAAGTATCGGAACGACTCTATATATTAGTGGGGGCGGGTACGGTGGAGCGTGCCGTGGCGAAAGAGGCACTTGCCCAGGAGGACGTTATCAAGACCGCGACCTTTGGTGCCCCGACACTCGAAAGCGATTTGTATATCTTGCGGCCTCTGGTCGATACCGAGCGCGATATCGCGCGGTTGGTCCTGCAGCATCTTCACGGCAACCGGACTCGTGCGGCAGAGGTACTCGGTATAAGTCGCACGACTTTATGGCGCCTGCTGAAGGACAACGACCGCTGAGCGAGGCGCCGTGACCACGAGCGGCGCGTGTGATACAGTCCAAAGCAGTACTGTTTCGATTGTGTTACGACGTGCGGGGGAGTATGGCGGAGACTTCAAAAACGAACCGAACAAAACGAAGTGCGGCGCCGGTCAACCGACGTACGACTTCGCGGACGTGGGGTAAAAGTGCCTCGGGGTTCGACGGCTCGTTCAAGCGCACAAAATATGGCTATCCTTCGGCAAGCGCTCGCTTGGCCATGCAGGCCGAGTCCTCGTTGCGGGGGCGAAGGCGTGTGGTGGGTTCAAAGCTCAAGCACGATGGCACGCTTGGCTACATTAGCCGCGGTGCTGCCCGCCGTAGCGGCCTCAATCCTGCTGGTTGGCATCGTTATGTGCCGATCGTGGTCGTTGCCGCGATAATCGTCATCGCGCTCGCGGCGCTTGGCTATGCAGGTGGCGGCGCCAACTTGGACGCAGTGTTTAAATCGCCCGAGCTCGCGCATGCAGGCATAGAAGTTGTCGAAGGCGCTCAGGCCCAGACGGGTGTCGCGCCCCAGCGCGGCATGGTCGCAGTCGCTGCTACCATTGCCGATGCTCAAAAGGATGAAGGCGGGCAAAAAGCAGAGGGAGCGGCGCAGACGAGCGATGACGGGGCGAATTCAGCTTCAAATCAAACGGCGTAGACCTGCCGGAACATAAAGTCGTCACAGCGAGGTGTCGTTTGGGGGGCTATGGGCGAACAAAAATCTGCAACATTGTTTCATGCAGGGCTCTTTGGTCGAAGTTTGCAGAAAAAGGCTATACTACTAAGCACTTGAAAATCCGTAAGCTGCAAGTTGAGGAGTACCTAACATGAAGAAGAGATTCATGGCAGCACTGAGCGTTCTCGCTCTTGCCCTGGCTCTGCCCGTGGCTGCTTTCGCCGCAGACAGTCCTGCAAATGTTAAAAGCGGTCCTGTTACGTCCAATGGCGTGACTGCGAATGCGTCTGGCGTTGCCGCTGGTAGCGATGCTTGGCTTAAGGTTGTCGGTACTGGCACTGCCGCCGTCAACGTTCCCTCTGGCTCCAATGTGGTTGCTTCTTTTGAGGTCACCCAGCAGAACACGAGCGGCCCGTACAACTTCACCTTTGCTCTTGGCTCCCAGTATGCTGGCGCCAAGGTGACCGCCTACATCCAGCATGATTCTGGCGTTTGGGAGGAGAAGCAGCTGCTCGCCGACGCCAACGGCAACGTTTCCTTCACGATGAACGAGCTCTGCACCATCTCTCTGGTTGCTCAGCCCACGAGTGGTGCTTCTGCTGCCACGAGCGGCGCTTCTGCTGCCGCTAGCACGACTGTGACTGCCGACAAGGGTGCTAAGTCCCCGACTACCGGTGTGGACACCACCGGTGTCGCCGCCGTGGCTGTTGTTGCCGCCGCTGGTGCCGTTTGCGCCTTTGTTGCTCTTCGCAAGAACAACTAGCACGCATACGGTTTCAACCGTAAGATTTGAGGACCCGTACTTGTGCGGGTCCTTTTTTAACTGATTTGGGATGAAGGAATATCATGGCAGAGCAGCCGTTGGGCAAGCACGCGGGCGATCCGGGCAAAAGGCGTCGCGCCGCAATTCTCAAAGGTGTTATCGCCGTGCTGCTGTTGGTTGTAGTTGGCTGTGGCGGCTACGTGCTTTACAGCTAGATCAAAAGGGCGCCGAGGAGATGAGCGCGACGGTCAAGCCCGCGACCAAGGTCGAGTCTAAGAACGACGAGCT
Organism: uncultured bacterium; assembly: GCA_905215205.1. Lineage (GTDB taxonomy): Bacteria > Actinomycetota > Coriobacteriia > Coriobacteriales > Coriobacteriaceae > Collinsella. Next base: position 2,107 of record CAJMPK010000152.1, read on the forward strand.
GCCGGATAATCCTATCGATTTTGCTCCACTGATCCAGGAGAACGCCGACATCTACGCCTGGCTCTATATTCCGGGCACCGATATCAATACGCCCTTGCTGCAGAGCTCGGTGGATGACCTGTTCTATCTCAATCACGACAAGGATGGCAAGTACGATCCGTACGGCGCCGCCTTTAGCCAGATGGCCAACGCCCGCGATTTTAGTGACCCCGTCACGGTGATCTATGGTCATGTGAACAGCCGCATGTTCCACAACTTGCATTATTTTGAGGATGCGGACTTTTTTAACGAGAACACCGAGTTCTTTATCTACACACCCGGTCATATCCTGAAGTACAAGATCGTTTCGGCCTACCAGTACGACAATCGCCACATCCTCAACTCGTTTAACTTTGACGATCCCGCCGTGCGCCAGGAGTATTTCAATACCGTTTGCAATCCCGACGCGCTCCTTAAAAACGTGCGCGAAGGCGTATCGCTTGATGCAGATAGTAAGATTGTACAGCTGAGCACCTGCGTACTCGATAAATCGCAGCTCAGCAACTGGCGCTATATCGTTAGCGGTGTATTAGTTAATGATCAGGAAACCAAGTAGCAATGAACCCACGCGGTAAACACTTTATCGATGCGGTAGACCCCGAAGAAAGCGGCCGGGAGAGCACTTCCCAGCAGCAGATTTCCGATGTGGCGGAGCCTGCCAGCACGCAGCAGGGCACCGATGTCGTCTCGGCCTCTGACGAAAAAAATGGGGCGCAGAGCGAAACCATGGGCCAGGCCGAGACTTCGGCACAGGTTACGGATGATGTGACACAGCCGGCTGATGAGACCGAATGGCCTTCGCTCCACGAGGCAGCACCGCAGCGCCGTCGCCGTTCCAAGGAGTCGATTAAGCGTATAAAGCGTCATCGTCGTATCCGCGTGCTAGTGATTGTGCTGCTGGTAATCGCTGCGATCGCTGTCGCCGGCTGGGGCTTTGTGAGCCATAGCGTGAACCAAGGTAAAAAGAAGATTGAGGAAAAGACCCAGAAGGTCATTAAGGCCAAGGGCGACACCATTACCTATAACGGTAAGAAGTACGCGCTCAACAAGCACATGGCTACAATCGCGTTTATCGGTTTTGATAACCGCGCATCTGATGATGGCACCAAAGAAGGCCAGTCGGATACCGTTATGGTTGTAGCCCTTAATACCGATACGGGCGAGGCGCGAGGCATCGTTATTCCGCGTGATAGCTTGGTCGCGGTCGATACGTACGCAGGCGGCTCGTTTTCGGGACAGGTGACCGAGCAACTGTGTCTGCAATTTGCCTACGGCACCGACGGCGATAATTCCTCGCAGCTGACGGCGGCGGCCGCTTCACGCGTACTCGACAATATCCCGGTCGACTATTACTACACGCTCAATATTGAGGGCGTGGCGCCTATCAATGATTCTATTGGCGGCGTGACGCTGGTACCCACGCAGACTGTGCCGGGCACTTCGGTGGTCGAGGGCCAGGAGACAACACTCTTTGGCAAGATGGCCGAGAAGTACGTGCAGTGGCGCGATACGACGAATTTGACGTCTTCGCTGGATCGTACGGCGCGCCAGGTGAGCTACGTGCAGGCGTTTGCATCGAAGGTGCTCAGCAGTGCCAAGAGCGATCCGGCCGTGCTGATCAACTTGTACCAGACGATGGGCGACTATACGTGGACCAATTTGGGCCTCGATGAGTTTAGCTACCTGGCGACCACAATGCTCGAGCACGGCCTGACGTCATTTGACGTGGTGACGCTGCAGGGCGCCATGCAGCAGGGCGACACCTTTGCCGAGTTTTACCTAGACCAAGGCAACGTAAAGCAGACGGTCGTCGACACGTTCTATCATCCGGTCCATTAGCTGCCCAAGTGCCGGATGTCAACAGTGATGCACCCGATGTCAGTCACCAACAGCGAGCGAGCCGCATTTGCGCCAAGGTGACGTGAAATGAGAGGGCGCTGACCTTTTGGTCGCGCCCTCGAAATTGAACGTCAGA
>CAJMPK010000153.1 GCA_905215205.1 uncultured bacterium
ATGGCGTCGTAGTTTAGGCCACCTGCCAAAATGAGGGTACCGGAGGCCTCCCTATGGATATCAGCCGCTTTGGCGAATTCGCCATCTTAGCGCAGTCACGCACGTTTCTTGATGCGGCGGAACTGCTTTTCATGTCGCAATCAACCCTCTCCAAGCACATCATGGCAATGGAGCACGAACTCGGCTGCAAGCTCATCGATCGAAGCCAGCGCCACGTAACACTCGCCGCGCAAGGTGAAGCGCTCCTCCCCTATGCGCAAAAAATTGCGACGCTTCAGCACCGCTATCTTGCCGCCATTCAAATAGGCGCAGGTGAGCCGCTCGAGCACCTCACCGTAGGTTCTATCCCCATTATGGCCCCTTATGGGATCACGGACGCCGTCATCGATTTTCAGCAGGCGAACCCCTCATATTCTGTTGAGCTCATCGAGGGCGAGGGCGACACACTCAAGCGCATGCTCCTGCACGAGGACATTGACCTGGCCTTCATCCGTGACAGTGGCGCCATCGAGCCGGAGTTCAAAAAGATTCCCTTTACGACCGACCGGCTCGTGGCCGTCCTTCCGCTCGACCATCCACTCGCCGAACGTGACACCGTCGAGATAGACGACCTTATCGACGAGAATTTCCTCATGCTTCCCCAAGGCTCGTTCGTAAGCGGGCTCGTCCTTTCCCTTTGCCGCGAAGCTGGATTTGGCCCACGCGTTACGTTCACTGGCAAACGAGCCGAGAACATCATCTCTCTTGTCGCACGCGGCGCCGGCGTCTCATTCCTCATGCGCAAGCCGGCGGAATCGCTTGCCAGCGGAAAGGTAGCCCTGGTGCCGCTTGAGCCCGCGACGACCTCCGAGGTCAGGCTCTACCTCAAGCGGAACGCCGCGCACTCGCAGGCGGTCGTCTCGTTCATCGGCTTCCTCCCCTACCGTCAGCTCCTGCAGGGCGACCGTACGTCTTCCACCGCGGCACGACCGTCATAATCCCGCTGCCCCACAACGGCAGACTTGTGTCCGCAAACACGCTGGCAGCGGCACGAAACACAAATATGCCTCGGGCGGCACGTCGCCGTCCGAGGCATATTTAATCAAAGTGCGCAAAAAGACTAGTCCACCGAGATGTTGAGCGCCTTACCGCCCTCGTCCTTCCTGGTACCGATCACCATAGCGGCGACAAGAGCCAGTACGAAAGCGACCACACCGGAGATGACAAGGCCGATAAAGCCAGTGTCGATGCCGGCAGGGTTAATAAAGCTCGGGAAACCGAGCGGGCCGGAGGCACCGAAGGCATAGAGTTTGGCACCCATGAGGCCGGCGATGGCGCCGCCTACACCAGCGGAAATAAAGGTTGCCCACATAAGACGCTTACGCGGCAGCAAGATGGCGTAAAGCGCAGGCTCGTTGACACCGAAAATCGAAGAGACAAGGGCGGGAATGTTGACGGTAGCATTTTCCTCGGAATCCTTGGTTCGGATGACCATGCCAAGCACAGCACCGGCGATGGCACAACCGCCTGCATACACGAGCGGATTAATGAGGTCATAGCCGTAGGTTGCGACATCGAGAAACCACAGCGGGATGATACCCCAGTGCAGGCCGAACATGACGAGCAGGCTCCAGAACGTGCCGATGACGAAGCCGGCGATGGCGGGCTGGAAGTTGATGAGCATCAAGATGATCTGGGCAACGATATTGGAAAGGACCGTCATGACCGGACCGACCACAAGCAGGCCAAGGATGCCGCAAATGAGGAGTGTCAGGATGTTGGAGAAGAACGAGCTCACAAGCGCGGGCAGCGCGTTAGAAAGGGCCTTGTGCACCTTGGAGGCAATCCAGACGATAAAGATCGCAGGCAGAATCGTCGATGAGTAATTCTGCATGATCAGCGGGATGCCAAAAATATCACCATAGACATTGGACTCGAAGACCGTACCGGCGCCGAGCGTATAGAGCGGATCTCCGCCCATAAGGGCAACGAGCGTCGGGTAGACGAGGATACCACCGAGCGCCATTCCCATAACGGGCTTAAGTCCGAACTTCTTGGCCGACGTCCAGCCAATGATTAGCGGAAAGTAATAGAAGACCGAATCTCCGATTGCCGAGAGCGTCACATACGTATTGCTGTCCTTGGCAAGCCAACCGGCAACCGTGCAGAGCGCGAGCATCGACTTGATAAAGCCACCGGCCATAAGCACGCCAAGAACCGGTTGCAGGATCTCGGAGATGATGGCAAGCAGACGCGAGAATGGATCGCCCTTTTTGACGTCGTCGCCCTCATCGATATCGAGTGCGGGTTTGGAGTCGAACCCGCCAATCTGAACAAGGTCGTTGTAGACGGCCTCGACAGTGGCACCAATCACGACCTGATACTGTCCGCCGGCCTGGATGACGTCAACGACGCCCTTCGTCGCCTTAAGCTCATTGGTCTGGGCGAGCGATTCATCCTTGAGGTGGAAACGGAGACGCGTAATGCAGTGGCTCACGTCTAACACATTGTCTCGACCACCGACCTTTGTGATGATTTCATCGCAAAGCTTCTGGTATTTCATGGAACTCTCCTTTTTCTGAGCGGGGTATAGCATCGATTTCATGCCTCCGTAGTCGACGTGGGAGGGCAAGGAATCCGCTTCCCCCTTTGAAATCCGCGGACGCACGTACGCCCGGGATGGGAAACGGCAGAGAAGATGGAAGATGCCGATCACATGGCAGGGAGCCTCATTGGCCCATATCACGCAATCAGGTCTACAGACGCGAATCTGCTGCGCCGAGAAGTCTCGTCGTCTGGCAGAACTTGTCACACAGACGTTCCGGTTCGCCCTGGGGAATCTGAGTACGCTCGGTCTCAAAGGAGAGGCCGTACTCGCGTGCCGGAAGGAAATACTCGAAATAGCCGTTGGTGTAACCGCAAACTATTCCCTCGACCGGGCATTCGCGCTTCATGCGAATACCCAGGTCGCTGCCGAGCTCACTCGGGAAAACAAAGAGATGCAGGCCGCCCAGACTGATGACGGCACACTTAAGCGTGAGCGAAAAGTCGTCATGGGCAACGGTGTGATAGAACGTCTGAGGCTCGATGCGGTCGAGAACGACCTCGCGATCGAGCTTGATCTGGGAAATCGCCTCAGCAAGACCGGTCGAAACGCGCTCGACCTCGGGAATGCCGCGTCCCTGGCGAAAATTGCGGTCGCTACAGTCGCCAGCAGCACCGACGACCATGGCCGGATAGTAACCAAGACTCTGAGCGAGCTTTTTGCCGGTAAGACCGGCGAGTTCGCTCGTGAGCTCCGTGCAGTCGGGTCCGACGCAAGCGGAATGCACCGCCCAGTTCACAAAGCCCGCAAATGGCTTGCCTTCGGTATCGAAGAACGATACGACAATGACCTCATTGTCGGCGAGTTCACCTGGGATGATGCGGTTGTCGTAGAAACCGGTGATGACCTGCTTGCCCAAGCGACAAATCGCGGGCTGTGCGTTGGCGCGGCATTCCTCAAAGCATTGGCAAATGGTATCGAGGAACCAGCGGTAGTAGTTCTCGTCGAATTTTCCCGTCCACCAGCTGCGGTGGTAAGCGACGATTGAAGTATGGTCGTGCGTCGCCGAGAGCAGAACGCAATCACGGTCAATGCCGTAGCGCTCGGCGAGCATTGTCTTGACTTCCTCGGCCATGCTTTCCTCGAACTCGAGGACATCGGCATTAAAGAGAAACACTTCACGTCCGCCTTGCTGGAAGAGGATGGCGTTGGCGAAGACGTCGTCATGGACGCCCGTCGCAGGTTCAAGACGGTTGGGAAGATTGCGGTAGCCAATCAGGTAGATGTCGCCCTGTGGGGTAATTTTGCGGCGCGCGTGTCCAATGTTCATGCACGTTCTCCTTCTGTGTCACGCCGCATTCAAGGCGGCAATGATGATTTCGACGAGGCGCTCATGGGATCCGGCGGCAAAACCGGAGTTCATAGCCTCATAGGTGATTTTTTCGTACGCGTCGGGAGCCGGTAGGTACTTCTGTCCGCCGTTGACGAGCGTGGCAAAGAACACAGAGCCGGACCGAGCGGCGCGCACAGTGGCGCCGAATGCACTCGAGACCTCGGGTTGTACGCCGACAAGCTCGACGTTT
>CAJMPK010000154.1 GCA_905215205.1 uncultured bacterium
CTCGTTGGGCGCGAGCTCGGCCTGGCGCGACACGTAGGTGATGACGGGCGGAACGTCCCAGCCCATCTCGGCACCGTTACGAGTGACCACGGCGTCAACGTCGTCGGCAAGCGCGCGGTTGAGGTTCTCGGTGATGCCGCCGCCGGTGATGTGGGCAATCGCGTGCACCGGAGCACCTCCGCGCAGCAGTTCAAGAACCGGCTTGACGTAGATGCGCGTGGGGGCCAGCAGGGCGTCGGCCAGCGATGCACCGCCGAGCTCCTCGAGCGGACGGCTCAGCTCCTCGGCCTTAGCGGCGGCCTCGGGCGTGCCCGGCTTAATACCGTCGACGCCGATGACCTTACGCACGAGCGAGTAGCCGTTGGAGTGCACACCGGTGGAAGGCAGGCCCAGAATCACGTCGCCGGGGCGGACGTTCGCGGGGTCGAGCATCTTGGGACGATCGACGACACCCACGGTAAAGCCGGCGAGGTCGTAGTCGGCAGGCGCCATGACGCCGGGGTGCTCGGCCATCTCGCCGCCCACGAGCGCGCAGCCCGCGAGCTTGCAGCCATCGGCCACGCCCTTGATGATCTTTGCCATGTGCTCGGCCTCGATGTGACCGATGGCAACGTAGTCCAGGAAAAACAGCGGCTCGGCGCCCGAAGCCAGAATGTCGTTGACGCACATAGCGACCAGGTCCTGGCCCACCGTCTCGTGACGGTCCATGATCTGGGCGAGCACGAGCTTGGTGCCCACGCCGTCGGTACCGCTAATCAGAATCGGGTCTTCCATATCCTTAAGCGCGGCGGCCGAGAACAGGCCACCAAAGCCACCGATACCGCCGATAACCTCGGGGCGATTGGTGTCCTTGACCATCTGCTTAATAGCGTCGACGGCGCGGCCGCCCTCAGCGGTATCGACGCCGGCATCCTCATACGTCACATGCTTGCTGTCGCTCATCTGAGCCTTCCTCTCCCACTACCGTCCGCCGCGCGGGCGCCAAACGGTGCTCATAGTTGCGTTCATTTCGGCGTGTGCCATAACAGCACACGCCGTCATATCAACAAAACAGCAGGTAAAACCTACCAGAATAAACCTGTCCCTACATGGCAGGCTTTAGGCCTCGCCGTGCTCCTCTTCCCAGCTGCGGTCGTCGTATTTCTCGACCACGGCGTCGTCGTCAAAGTGCAGCGGCTTATCAAGGTTACGGGGCTTAAAGCCCTCCATAAACTTGTCGCGACCAAAGCTCTCGGGAATCGCCACGGGATAACGGCCGGTAAAGCACGCATCGCAGTAGCCGCCCTTGGGCATGACCTTCAGCAGGCCCTCGACCGAAAGGAAGGCCAGCGAATCGGCGCCGATATACTCGCAAATTTCGTCGACCGTCTTGTTGGCGCTGATAAGCTGCGACTGCACGTCGGTATCGATGCCGTAGAAGCACGGCCAGATGACCTCGGGCGAGTTGATGCGGATGTGAATCTCCTTGGCGCCGGCATTGCGCAGCATCTTGACGAGCTGCACCATGGTGGTGCCGCGCACGATGGAGTCGTCGATCACGACCAGGCGCTTGCCCTCGATGTTGTCACGCAGCGGGTTGAGCTTCATGCGCACGCCCATGGCGCGCAGCTCCTGCGTGGGCTCGATAAACGTACGGCCCACATAGCGATTCTTGATGAGGCCCTCGCCAAAGGGAATGCCGCTCTCGTGCGAATAGCCCTCCGCGGGCGGCAGACCGGAGTCGGGCACGCCGATGACCAGATCGGCCTCGACGGGCTCTTCGTGTGCCAGCTGACGACCCATGTCGTAACGGCAGGCGTAGACGCTCTTGCCGCTCATGATGGAGTCGGGGCGGGCAAAGTAGACCTGCTCAAAGATGCAGTTGGCGGACTCTTCGGCTGCGGGCACGCCCTGCTCGGACACCAGGCCCTCGGCGCTGATGCGCAAGATCTCGCCGGGGCGGACATCACGGACATACTCGGCACCCACGATATCGAGTGCGCACGTCTCGGAGGCAACGACCCAGCCGCCGGCGCGCGTGACATGGACGGCGGAGTCGACCGTCGCGGCGCCGTCCTGCGACGGCAGCTGCGAAACGGATGCGGCATCGGCCTGGTCCAGGCCCTCGTCCACCAGCTTGCCCAGCACGAGTGGGCGAATGCCGTGCGGATCGCGGAATGCGTAGAGTGCCTGCTCGTTGATGAGCGTCATGGCGTAGCCGCCGCGCACGAGCTCCATGGTCTTGCGAATGCCCTCGCGCAGGTGGCCCGTACGCTGGATAAAGTAGCCGATAAGCTTGGTCGCGACCTCGGAATCCGAATTGGAGAGGAACGGCACGCCCAGCTCGATCAGCTGGCGGCGCAGCTCGTCGGTGTTGACCAGAGTGCCGTTGTGAGCAAGCGCGATAATGACGCTGTTGATGGTAGAAAGATGCGGCTGCGAGGCTTCCCAGCTCTTGGCACCGGCAGTGCCATAGCGCACGTGGCCCACGGCCAGCTGGCCGGAAAGCGTCGACAGGTCGGCGTTGGAGAACACGCGATCGAGCAGTCCCAGGTCTTTGCGAACCATAACCGTGCCGCCATCACCCACGGCGATTCCCGCCGATTCCTGGCCGCGATGCTGTAGCGCGCGCAGACCAAAGTACGTCAGTCGAGCCACATCGCGATCGGGTGCCCACACACCAAAAATGCCGCATTCCTCATGCAGCTGGTCGGAGTCCGGATCATACGTCGACATGGTCTTCACCTGTCCCGCGGCGCGCTCGGCCGCGTGGATGGTTTCTTGAGACATGGCATCCCCTCAGAGCCTCGTTATTTGGCGTTACCTGCCCTATTATACGCACGGCAAGACAAGCACTCCCGCGCATGAACAGCGCTTTTTAAAAGCCCACCGAGCTTATAATCCGTTTTGCAGCCAAACATTTTATTGGGCAACCGCCTCGGGGCCGACGATCCCGCATTCTTCCGTTGCGACGCGTCTCGCCCGCCGTTGGGGCTTACATTGTTGCAATTGGGACGTTCGTCCTGTCTTTTGGCAGGTCGGCGGCGTATCCTTGTACCTACAGCAAAACGAGAAAGGTTATGTATGTATCGAAACGAACTCGACCCCAGCGTCCCCAGCGCCACGGAGGTCAAGAAGATCCCCCTCATCATTAAGGTATACGCCGTCCTGTGCATCCTGTCCGGCGTGGGCACGCTCCCGTCGGTCGCCGCCTTTATGTGGCAGGTCATCACCGCACTCATCAACGGCAACGCCGCCGCCAAGCTCGGCGACAACACGCTCGTCGCGGTCGGCCTCATCGTCGCCGGCATCATGCTCTCGGCTGCCAGTGCCGTCATCTTGATCATCTTTGGCCTGGACCTCATCAAGAACCAGCGCCGCAATGCCGCCCGTCTGTCCTATATCCTTATCGCGTTTACCGTCGTCGAGCTTTTGGTTGACGTGATGCTCCAGGGCATCGGGCCCTTCTTGCTGCGCCCTGCCATCCAGCTCGGCATCCTCGTCGCGCTTTCGGCCACCGTCGACCCCACACTGCGCCAGGAGCGCGAGCTGCAGCGCCGCCTGCAGGAGATGCTCGACCGCGACGCCGCCGCCGAGGGCATGCTCGGGCGCGATGAAACCGGCGAGGGCTACATCAAGCTCAACTACTTCAACCTGTTCTGGGTATTCTTTGTCTGCTGCGTGCTCGGCCTGGTCCTGGAGGATATCTGGCATATGACCGTCAACGATCCGGGTGTCTACCAGGACCGCGCCGGTATGCTGTTTGGCCCCTTCAGCCCCATCTACGGCTTTGGTGCCGTGCTCATGACCATGGTGCTCAACCGCTTCTATAAAAAGAACCCCATCATCATTTTCCTGGTGAGCGCCCTGCTCGGCGCCAGCTTTGAGGTGTTCGTGGGCTGGTTTATGCAGACCGCGTTTGGCGTGGTCTCGTGGAGCTACTCGCACATAACGCTGTTCGGTATGCCCGACCCGCTCGTGGTCCTCACGGGCGGACGCACCTGCACGGGCTTCGCCTGTCTGTGGGGCCTGGGCGGCCTCATCTGGATCAAGCTGCTGCTGCCGAGGCTGCTTAAGCTTATCAACATGATCCCCTGGAAGAGC
>CAJMPK010000155.1 GCA_905215205.1 uncultured bacterium
GCATGAACGTCTACATCAACGCGGCCTCGATGGACGACGAAGCGCGCGCCGATCGCTATCGCGCCGAAGCCGATCGGCTCATCGCCGAGGCGAACGAGCGCGCCGACGGAATTCTCGCCTACACCATGGACGCGATACGGTAACATCGCCAGTTTCACGACGCGAACCAGAAAGGCAGACATGGCTGAGCTACTGAAGGGTGCTCCTGTTGCTCGCGCGCTGACCGAGGAACTTGCTGTTCGCTGTGCCGCTTTGCGTGAGCGCGGCGTTGTGCCGACGCTCGCCATCGTTCGCGTGGGCGAGCGCGAGGACGACCTATCCTACGAGCGCGGTGCGCTCAAGCGCTGTGAAAAAGTGGGGATTGAGGTTCGTCGCATTTTGCTTCCCGCCGATGTTTCGCAGGACGAGCTGTTGACGGCCATCGAGGACATCAATACCGATTTGGCTGTCCATGGCTGTCTGATGTTCCGCCCGCTGCCCGCCGGCCTTGACGAGAACGCCGTCGCCGCGGCGCTCGATCCCGCCAAGGACGTTGACTCCGTGACGCCGGCTTCGCTGCTCACCACGCTTTCGGGGCGCGGTGAGGGTTTTGCCCCCTGCACAGCCGAAGCCGTGCTTGCTTTGCTGGATCATTATGGCGTTGAGCTGGATGGAGCTAAGGTTGCTGTGGTCGGGCGCTCGCTGGTGATCGGGCGTCCTGTTGCTGCCATGCTTACGGCGCGCAATGCGACCGTGACGACGTGCCATACGCATACGCGCGACCTTGCTGCCGAGTGCCGTGCGGCTGATATTGTGGTTGCCGCCGTTGGACGCGCGCGCACGATTGGCGTGGATGCCGTTCGCGAGGACCAGACGATCATTGATGTGGGCATTAACTGGGATGAGGACGCTGGCAAGCTGGTGGGTGACGTCGATTTTGATGCCGCGGAGCCGGTTGTTGGCGCAATCACCCCCGTGCCGGGGGGCGTGGGCGCCGTGACGACAGCAATTCTCGCCAAGCACGTGATCGAGGCGGCTGAGCGCGCGGTAAAATAGGCGTTTGGAGGCTGTTTAGGGGGTTGGTTAGATACCCCGTGGTCAAAAAATGCCAAATTTGAGTACTGTTGCCAAGTTAGTCACATATGTTTGAGATCATTTTGGCTCTTTAGCGATAAGTAATATCGTTAAAGAGCCAATTTTATTGGACGTATGGGGAATTACTAGACTCAGTTTTTGGACAGGTGAGGATTCCTGGCGCCCGGAACAGTGCAATTTGCTGCCACTAAATTTGTGACAGTACTCATATTTGGCATTTTTTGACCACGGGGGCTGCCGAGGCCGTGGTTTCGCCCTTTCTGCTCCGAAGCGATACACTGTTGCCGTTTGATTTCTTCGCTCAAGGAGGATGCGCATGCCGTGCACAACGATTCTGGTCGGTAAGAACGCGAGCTACGACGGGTCGACGCTTGTCGCGCGTAACGAGGACTCGTCCAACGGGGTGTTTGAGCCCAAGCGTATGCGCGTGGTGCATCCTGACGAGCAGCCGCGCGTCTACACGAGCGTCCTGAGTCACCTGACCGTTGAGCTGCCCGATAACCCCATGCGCTACACGAGCGTCCCCGATGTTGTCCCGGGCCACGGCATCTGGGCCGAGGCCGGTTTCAACGAGCTCAATGTGGGCATGTCCGCAACCGAGACGCTCACCACCAATGAGCGCGTTCGCGGCGCCGACCCGCTCGTGGACTACGTACCCGCCAAGGGCAACGAGGGTGAGGACGGCTATGTGCCGGCGCAGCCTGGTGGGCTGGGCGAGGAGGACATGGTGACCCTGGTCCTGCCGTACGCTAAGTCCGCCCGCGACGGCGTTCGTATCCTGGGCGACCTGCTCGAGCGCTACGGCACCTACGAGAACAACGGCATCGCCTTTAGTGATGTGGACGACATCTGGTGGCTCGAGACCATCGGCGGTCACCACTGGATCGCCAAGCGCGTGCCTGACGACGCCTATGTGACCATGCCCAACCAGCTGGGTATCGACAGCTTTGACCTGGACGACGCCGAGGGCGCCCAAGCCGACCACATGTGCTCCGCCGACCTGCGCTCCTGGATGGCCGAGTGGCATCTGGACCTGACGCTGGGCGTCGATGGCGACGGTCCGGTTGCGGTCTTTAACCCGCGCGAGGCCTTTGGCTCACACAGCGACAGCGACCATGTCTACAACACGCCGCGCGCCTGGTACATGCAGCGCTGCCTCAACCCCAGCGATGTGTGGGACGGTCCCGACGCCGACTACACGCCCGAGAGCGATGACATCCCCTGGAGCCGCGTGCCCGAGCGCAAGGTGACCATCGAGGACATCAAGTACGTGCTTTCGAGCCACTACCAGGGCACGGAGTACGATTGCTACGGTAGCAAGGGCACGCCCGCTACGCGTGGCGCATATCGCCCCATCGGCATCAACCGCAACAGCCAGCTCGCCGTGCTGCAGCTGCGCCCCTATGCGCAGCCGGCGTATCGCGCCGTGCAGTGGATGGCCTTTGGTTCCAACTCGTTTAACGCGCTGGTTCCGCTGTACGCCAACGTCGAGACCATGCCCGAGTACTATGCCGACACGCAGGCTCGCGTGACGTCCGAAAACTTCTACTGGGCCAACCGCCTGATCGGCGCCCTGGCTGACGTCCGTTTCCATGAGTGCGGCCGCGCTGTGGAGGACTACCAGGAGAAGGTCGGTGGCATGGGCCACAAGCAGATCCATGACGTCGATGCTACCGTAGCCGCTCTGCCTGAGGCCGAGGTGCCTGCCGAGCTTGCACGCGCCAATGAGGCCTTTGCCGAGCGTGTTCGTGTGGAGACCGATGCTCTACTGGGCAAGGTGCTCTACACCACGAGCTGCGCCATGAAGAACTCTTTCGCGATGAACGACAACGTGAGGTAGGGATTTCCCGTCGATCGAATAGCGCTAAAACGCTTTGTCGCTTTCACTCGATCTTGGGTACAAGAACGCCGATGCAGTTGTTTATGATTGGAGACAACCATGGTTATGAAACTCGATCAGCTTGTTAACGGCGCCATCAACGTTGGCTTTGGCGCTGCCGCCGTTGCTGTCGAAGGCGGCAAGAAGGTCCTCGACGACCTTAACACCAAGGGCGAGCAGGTCCGCAAGGACACCGCCACCCCCGATATCGCCCGCAGCGTGTCCGATATGTTCGAGCAGGCCGGTGGCACCATCTCCGACCTGACCGAGCGTCTGGGCATGCAGGGCGAGACCGCGGCCCAGCGCGTGCTTGACGAGCTCATCCTTGCCCGCGTCCGCGTCATGACCGCTCCCGAGCGCACTGCCTTCCTGGCCCATGTGCGTGACATCGTCGATTCGGTCGAGGACAACGTGACCTCGGTGCCCGTCGAGTCCGTTGAGCCCGACGATGCAGGGGACACCGAAGAAGCCGAGTAGCAGCGCAGATGGCAGATTCCACCACCGATTACAACAATCTAGATCCCTTGGGTGACGAGGCGGCGGTTGTCGATGAGGTCGATGCCGTCGTCTCGGGCGCTCGCAAGAAGCCGCGCGCTGTCGATATGGTCCCCGAGGAGCCCGACGCGATGGCGCCGGACGAGGAATACCAGCTCACGCCGGCGGGTCGCCGCGAGCGCATCGGACAGATTGTTCGCCTGGTCAAAAAGTACCGCGTGTGGGATAACCTCACGCCGGTTCGTTTGCGCCGCCTGCTCGAGGAACTCGGCCCCATGTTCGTCAAGATGGGGCAGATTCTGGCCAACCGGTCCGAGATTCTGCCGCAACGCTTTTGCGACGAGCTGCGTCGTCTGCGCTCCGACGTGGAGCCCGTACCGTACGAGGTCGTACTCAGTTGTCTGGAAGAAGAATACGGCCTGCGCCTGGGGGAGATGTTCGATGCGATCGACCCCAATCCGCTTGGTAGCGCATCGCTCGCGCAGGTGCACCGCGCTCGTCTGGTGACGGGCGAGGACGTGGCCGTCAAGGTGCAGCGCCCCGGTGCGCAGCAGGTTATGGCGCAGGACATCGATATCATCCGCTCGGTGGT
>CAJMPK010000156.1 GCA_905215205.1 uncultured bacterium
GGCCTGACGGGCCTTGGGCGAGCTGCGCACCCACTCGAGCTCGGCCTCCATGCGCTTGGCGAGCTTGGCATCGCGGTTGCCCTGCGCCTCGATACGGGCGGCCTTGGTCTCCAGATACGTGGAGTAGTTACCCTTGTAGGGATAAAGGTGACCGCGGTCGACCTCGCAGATCCACTCGGCAACGTTATCCAGGAAGTAGCGATCGTGTGTGACGGCAAGCACCGCGCCCTGGTAGTTGTGCAGGAAGTGCTCGAGCCACAGGATCGACTCGGCGTCCAGGTGGTTCGTGGGCTCGTCGAGCAGCAGCAGGTCGGGAGCCTCGAGCAGCAGCTTGCACAGGGCCACGCGGCGGCGCTCGCCGCCAGAGAGCACGTTGACCGGCATGTCGGAATCGGGCAGCTGCAGGGCGTCCATGGCCTGGCCGAGCTTGGAATCGATATCCCAGCCGTCGGCGGCGTCAATCTCGTCCTGGAGCTTGCCCATCTCGGCCATGAGGGCGTCCATGTCGCAATCCGGGTCGCACATCTCCTCGCCGATCTTATTGAAGCGATCGACCTTGGCGATCATATCGCCAAACGCCATGCGCACGTTCTCGATGACGGTCTTGTCGTCGTCGAGCGGCGGCTCCTGCTGCAGGATGCCCACGGTGTAGCCGGGGGTGAGCCTGGCATCGCCGTTGGAGACCTCCTCGATGCCGGCCATGATCTTGAGCAGGGTCGACTTGCCCATACCGTTGGGGCCCACGACGCCGATCTTGGCACCGGGGTAGAAGCTCAGGGTCACGTCGTCAAGGATCACCTTGTCGCCATGGGCCTTGCGAGCCTGATACATCTGGTAGATAAACTCTGCCATTTGCCTGTTTTATCCTTTCTACCTGCCGTTTTCCTATTCTTGTTTCGCTTTAGTGGAAACGAAATGAGGAAATCAGCTCTGAAACTTAACGAAAAGGGGCATGGTTGCCCACACCCCCTAATACTACCTGGGAAAAGTCCCCCGGAACATACTATGAACTGCGTACGCTAGTTTTCCGCAACCTTAGCGAGTGGCTCGCTGCGATTTGCGCCACAACAGATACGAGTAGACGTAGACGGCTCCAACCGAACCAAACGCCAGAACCGCAATCACCGCGGCGACGACTTCACTCGAAAGCACGCTGCCTGCCACGCCCATCACAATCAGGCCAATACCCAGCACCATAAAGCAGGCGCCGCCAAAACGCTGCGTACGGCGCCAGTTTTCGGGATCGGCAAGCGCCCAAGGTGTCTTGATACCGAGCGTATAGTTCTGCTTCACACGCGGCAAATAGTTGCCTACGCCGATGAACAGCAAACCGACAACACCGGAAATCAGCACGTTAACCGAACCGACCGCCGGCACCACGCCCCAGACCGTAAGCTCTCCCAGCCAGCTTATGGCGCACATGAACAAGGTGAAGGCGATTACGAAGCCCTGGTAGAACTTGCCCGAGGTTCGATATGCCTCACCTTTGGGGTCGATGCGCGGCACCACGCAGAACATTGCGAGAAGCGCCAGAGGCAGCACGCCGAGCGCGGAGGCCATCCAGCTAGGACCCCAACCGTCGACGGCGCCGTTCGCACCCCAGTGCGTGGGAATCTGCGCAGGCAAGCTCGGCATCACCATGAGGTGCGCTACGACATTGGCGACGCACAGAGCGACCAGCACAATCCACACGCGCGACGATACCCCCGTGGGGTGAATGCCCTTGTTTTCGTTATTCATCCTTATCACCTTCCGTGTTTGTAAAGCCCATAAACCAGCCAATCAAATCCTGCATGACGGTGGTGTTTAAGCTGTATACGATGTTTTGGCCATGGCGCTCGTCGGTCACCAACCCGGCGTTTTTGAGCGTCGCCAAGTGATGGCTCAGCGACGGCTTACTGATATCGAAATGCTCGGCAAGCTCCCCCGCCGTGCAATTGCCCTCGCGCAGCAACTCCAAAATGCGCCGTCGCGTTGGATCGGCAAGCGCCTTAAAACCCTCTCCCGGCATAAGACCTCCTCTCATCATCTCTCATGACGCGCACACTATACTCGATATTTAGATGTTTGTCTAACTATCTAATCTTGTACTCAAAAAAATAGCCGCCTCCGCGTAATGCGAAGACGGCCACTTCTCACGCTACAAACGTGTTTTGGAGTTGGCCAACCCGCTGCAACGGGTGCCATCTGCTTCAATCTTATGCGAACCCCGATCCCATTTCAACAAGCCCAAGGGCTCAAATGGAATCGCGATAACACCTATAATGGCGATAGCTAAAACACGATTCGCTTCCCCATCGGAGGATGTCTATGACCGAAACCGCTGCCGCTCTCGTCGAGACACGCGACACCAAGCTCGAGATCATCATGGGCCGCGAGGCACTCGATAAGCTCGCCGATGCTACGGTGTTGGTGCTCGGCTGCGGAGGCGTGGGCTCCAACTGCTGCGAGGCACTCGCCCGCGGCGGCATTGGTCATTTCGTCATTCTGGACAAGGACATCGTCGCGCCCAGCAATATCAATCGCCAGGCTATCGCCTTTCACAGCACCATCGGCAAGCGCAAGGTCGATGTTATGGAAGCCATGATCCACGACATCAATCCCGCTGCCACCGTTATCAAACGCACCGAATACCTGCTGAGCGACAACATCGACGAGTTCTTCGCGAGCGTTTTGGAGCAGACGGACGGCAAGCTCGACTACGTCGTCGACGCCATCGACACCATCTCGGCCAAGCTCACCATTGCCAAATATGCTCAGGACCACGACATTCGTTTGGTTAGCTCCATGGGCGGGGCCAACAAGCTGCATCCCGAGTGCCTCCGCTTTGCCGACATTTTCGATACGGTACGTGACCCCATGAGCCGCATCATGCGCAAAGAATGTAAGAAGCGCGGAATCAAGAGTCTGCACGTGCTGTTTAGCTGCGAGGAATCGGTTAAGACCCAACCCCGCGACCCGTCCAACATCCACGAGCGTACCGAGTTGGGTACCGCCAGCTATATGCCGCCCATCATGGGTCAGATGATTGCCGGCGAGGTTATCCGCCAGATCAGCGGGCGCGGCACCGAGCGCGTACGCGCCGACGGCCAACGCCTGGACTAGCAGGATGTCCTGCGATGGAACCGCAATTCTTTGACACGCATTGTCATCTTGATTTGATGCTCGGCCCCGATGCTGCAGCCAGTGAGTCGGCGGCGTCGGGTCTGGGGCTCTTTGACTGCGGGGTCGACCCACGCGACTTTTCGGCCGCAAACGAGCGCGCCCGTCGCCTACCAGGCATCATCGCTGGCGTTGGGCTCCACCCCTGGTGGCTCGCCGACGGCCGCTGTGGTTTTGCCGAGGTCAATCTGCTTTGCGAAGTTGCTGCCCAAGAGCACTACATCGGCGAGGTGGGACTCGACTTTTCCGCGCGCTTTGCCGGAAGCGAACCGCTTCAAATACAGGCACTTGACCGGCTCTGCGATGCGCTCGTACAGTGCCCTCTTGCCGGGCGCGTGATGTCAATTCACGCCGTTCGTTCGGCAGGAGCCGTACTGGACGTCCTCGAATCGCATGGACTACTCATCCCAAACCCCGACTCCCCCGTTATCATCTTCCACTGGTTTAGCGGCACTTCGGACGAACTCGTCCGCGCGCGTGATGCGGACTGTTATTTTTCCGTCAACGAACGGATGCTCACGACCAAACGCGGACGCGAGTATGCTCGTCAGATTCCACTCGACCATTTGCTGCTCGAAACCGATGCTCCATCCGACCAGCAATCTGACACAAGCGCGCAGCAGCTCGTCGCATCGCTAAAAAGTACCTCCCGACACATTGCCGAACTTAAAAACTGCGCCGCGGAGAGTATCGAATCGATCGTTTTAGATAATTCACACTCCATTTTCGCCTTCCGCTGACCCCGGTGGGCAAAAAATGCCAAATATGAGTACTGTTGCAAAGCTAGTAACATTACACTGTGTCAAAACAATGCCTTGATAATGAACAACCGTTCATTATCAAGGCGCT
>CAJMPK010000157.1 GCA_905215205.1 uncultured bacterium
ATCGTCGAGTCGCTCCGCCTGGGGCTTCCCCTACTCGGAAAAAAGCTACGAGGCTACGACCGCCCCGATGCCGTTCTTACCGGCGTGGAGACTCGTTCGAGCTCACCGATCACTGTCACCCGAGACCGAACGTGCCATGCCGTGTCGACCCCGGGCCTCTACCCTTGTGGTGAGGGAGCTGGATATGCCGGCGGCATCATGAGCGCGGCCACCGACGGCATCCGTTGTGCCGAAGCCCTGATCGCAGACCTCTAAACGCACGAATTCCAGCGCGCAAAAGACACAGGCCCCGAGCTCCACAGGGAACTCGGGGCCTGTTCGCTATTTCTTAAACCGTGCACCCTGGCGTTTTCTGCCCGATGCGAACGTGGAGCCCTTGCGAGCCTGCGAACGCAAACGCTCGATCGTTTCGTCCTCAGATGCGCCCTCAAGCATCGCCCGAATCTGAACGACGGCATCGCGCAGACGCGCCGCCTCCTCAAAGTCCATGGCGGCGGAAGCGTTACGCATGTCTTCCTCCATGGTCTCGACGATCCGCACGAGCTCGTCATGCGGTAGCCCTTCCAGCTGCTCGGCAAGCGTTTGCTCGGGTGCCACCGTCTCCGGCGCGGCGCCCTCGCCGTTTTCGTCGGGTGTATAGAACGCACCGTGACCCAGAGAGTCGCCCTTCGAGCGTCCCTTCGAGCCCACAGTCTTTTCGGCTTCGGCAATAAAACTCGAAATGTCGTTAATGGCCTTGCGGACCGTCTTGGGCACAATGCCATGCTCTTCGTTATATGCCATCTGAATCTCACGACGGCGCTGCGTCTCCTCGATGGCTTCTTTCATCGAATCGGTCACAACGTCTGCATACATGATGACCTCGCCGTCGGCATTGCGGGCCGCACGGCCAATCGTCTGAATCAGCGAACGGCGGTTGCGCAAGAAGCCTTCCTTGTCGGCGTCGAGAATTGCCACCAGCGAGACCTCGGGAAGGTCTAGACCCTCGCGAAGCAGGTTAATGCCAACGAGAACATCGATCTTTCCCTCGCGCAGCGTTCGCAGGATCTCGACACGGTCCATCGTCGCTGTATCGGAGTGCATGTAATTGACCTTAATGCCGGCATCAAGCAGATGGTCGGTCAAGTCCTCGGCCATGCGCTTGGTGAGCGTGGTCACCAGCACGCGCTCCTTGCGGGCAACGCGCTCGCGAATCTCGTCCTCAAGATCGTCAATCTGCCCACGAACCGGACGCACATCGATCTTGGGGTCGAGCAGGCCGGTCGGACGAATAATCTGCTCAACGTCGTTCTGGCTAACCCGCAGCTCATAGTCGCCCGGCGTGGCCGAAACGTAGATGAACTGGGGAATCCTCGCCTCAAACTCATCGAAGCGGAGCGGGCGGTTATCGAGTGCCGAAGGCAGACGAAAACCATGCTCCACCAGCGTCACCTTACGCGAGCGGTCGCCTTCGTGCATGCCGCGGATCTGCGGCACCGTTACATGACTCTCGTCGATGATACAGAGCATGTCCTTAGGAAAGTAATCGATCAGGGTAAACGGCGGCTCGCCCGGTTTTCGACCGTCCAGATGACGCGAGTAGTTCTCGATGCCGTTACAAAAACCCATGGTCTCGAGCATCTCGAGATCATAGTCGGTGCGCTGCTGCAGACGCTGCGCCTCGAGCAGCTTATCAGTCGCCTTGAGCTCGGCCACACGCTTCTCACACTCTTCGCTGATTGATTTCAGAGCCGCTTTGACCTTAGGCTTCTCAGTCACGTAGTGCGAGGCCGGCCACACGGGAATGGCCTCGTACTCACGAAGCATCTCGCCGGTGACCTCGTCGATCTCGGCAATCAGCTCGACCTCGTCGCCAAAGAACTCAAACCGCAACGGATGCTCGGCATAGGGCGGATACACGTCGACGACATCGCCACGCACGCGAAACGTACCGCGCGTCAGGTCATAATCATTGCGATCGTATTGAATGTCGATGAGCGCGTGGATAAAGTCATCACGCTCGAGCGGCACTTTCTTGTCGACATTCGGCGCCAGCCCCGCATAATCCTCAGGAGAGCCAATTCCGTAGATACAGGACACCGATGCAACGACGATCACATCGCGTCGAGATAGCAGCGATGCCGTCGCCTGATGGCGCAGCATCTCGACTTCTTCGTTGATCGAAGAATCCTTCTCGATATAGGTGTCGCTTTGCGGCACATACGCCTCGGGCTGATAGTAATCGTAATACGATACGAAATAGACTACGGAGTTATGGGGGAAGAACTCCTTGAGCTCGCTTGCAAGCTGAGCGGCAAGGGTCTTATTGGGAGCCATGACAAGCGTCGGCTTACCCAGGGCCTCAATGGTTTTGGCCATCGTAAAAGTCTTACCCGAACCAGTCACGCCCAGCAAAACCTGATAGCGGTCTCCGTCCCTCACACCCTGCACAAGCGACTCAATGGCCTTGGGCTGGGAACCGGCAGGCTCATAGGGAGAAACGACTTCAAACGGTACCTCAGCGCCCTCAACGCCAAAGCGCTTAAGTTCACCGCCAACGCGTTCTACTTCAAATTCCGCCATGGATACTCCTAACTCATACATCTGCAGTATACGCAGGCGGTGGGCTTAGTCCTACACGAACTGATCGGGATAGAGGGTCTTATAGCGAACCCAGGCATTATTGACGCGAATCAGATAAGCCTGAGTTTCAGGGAAGGTAATCGCATTATGGAGTGACGTGTTCTGCTGCGCCCATCCGTCGACATTGCCCATACCGGCGTTATAGGCGGCGATGGCGCTGTCCGTCGACCCGTTGAAATACGTTAGAAGATACGAGAGGTATGCGCAGCCAAACTCGATATTCGCAGCCGGATCGCTAAGGTTGTCAGCTGAATACTCACTACCATCGACAAGACCCTTGGCAATCATATCCTGGGCAGTCTCGGGCATCAGCTGCATCAATCCCAGAGCACCCTGATTCGACTCGGCCTCGGGATCCCAATTCGATTCCGACTTTATGACAGCACACACCAGATACGGATCAAGATTGTGCGAAATGCTCGATTGCTTTACGTACGCCTCATAGTCAATTGGATACAAAGGCTGAAAGAAGGCGGCAGGGGCATACGAGTAGACGAGCGAAATAAGGCCGAAGACGAACACGACGGCAAGTGGCGCCACGCGATACCACGTAAAGAAACGTGTCTTAGGCATCGGCCTCATCCTTATCCACTACATCCCCGAAGCCATGGCGCGCAAGCCATGCGTCCAGTTGTTCAAAGAGCGAGTTGTCGCCTGCCGTATTATCGATTACCGTCGTAGCGAGATTGCAAAGCGAAGCCTCATCAGGTTGGCATGCAGAGCGCGCATCAAAATCAGAGGACTCCATACCACGATGAATGGCACGCTCGCGACGAACTGCTAAAGGAGCGCTGATAACCAGAATTTCATCAGCCAGGCCAAAAGCATCCTCAAAACCAGTCGGGGCAGAAACCTCGACTACCGCAAAGGGATAACGGGGGGACGAAACCGTGCAACAAACCGGATCAAGAATCCTCAGTGACAGCTGCTCGATGAGGACTGGATGAACGATGCCATTGAGCCGCGCAACTGTATCAGGAGAGGCGAAAGCTCGAGCAGCGAGGACATTGCGGCGAATGCTGCCCTCCCCGTCCAGAATGTCCCAACCGAATTCTTCCGCGAGGGCATTGACGATATCGGAGCCTGGCACATACAGCGATTTGGCAAGATCATCCAAATCGATAAGCATGGCGCCATGAGATTCAAGATAGCAGCAGGCGGTCGATTTACCAGAAGCAATATTACCCAAAACAAATACTGTAAACATCAAGCCCTTCCTTACGCCAGTGCGAGTAATTATCGCGCAAATTGAAACAAGGGATTCAAAATACAGGCAAACAATGGGAGTACTTATTAGAAGGTATGAACCTCGATATAAACGCAAAAAAGGGGGAGGCCGCGAGGCCCCCCCCTTCTACATTCTCGCT
>CAJMPK010000158.1 GCA_905215205.1 uncultured bacterium
GCATGGCTGACACCATCAAGATCAAGCAGGTCCGCAGCACCAATGGTTGCAAGCAGGACCAGGTCCGTACTGTCCGTGCCCTCGGTCTCCACAGGATCCGCGAGGTTCGCGAGATTGCTGACAACGAGTCCGTCCGCGGCATGATCTTCAAGGTCAAGCACCTTGTCGAGATTGTAGAGGAGTAGCAAATGCAGCTTCACGATCTTACTCCCGCGCCCGGTTCCACCAAGAACCGCAAGCGCGTCGGCCGTGGCAATTCTTCGGGTCACGGCACCACTTCTGGCCGCGGCCAGAAGGGCCAGGGTTCCCGCTCTGGCGGCACCAAGGGTGCCGGCTTCGAGGGTGGCCAGACTCCGCTGGCTATGCGCCTGCCCAAGCTTCCGGGCTTCCGCAACCCCCGTCGTATCGAGTACACCGCTGTTAACGTTGAGCGTCTCGAGCGTAAGTTCGAGGACGGCGCTGTGATCGACGGTGCCGCTCTTAAGGCCGCTCGCATCACCAAGAGCGAGTTCGAGCCCGTCAAGGTGCTCGGCAATGGTGAGCTCACCAAGAAGTTCACGGTCAAGGTCGACAAGGTCAGCGCTTCTGCGCAGGCCAAGATCGAGGCCGCCGGCGGAAAGGTCGAGCTGCCGTGCTAAATGGTCTTAAGAATGCTTTCCGCATCAAAGAATTGCGCGAAAAGATTCTTTTTACCATAGCTATGCTCGTCGTGTACCGCATTGGTGCGCACGTTCCTGTGCCCGGCATTCCCTTCCAGGGGATGCTGGGCCTTTTCTCGACCGATAACAATTCGGTCGCCGCAGGTGCTATGGCCCTCCTGAATCTTTTCTCTGGTGGCGCGTTGAGCTATGTTTCGGTGTTCTCTCTGGGCATCATGCCTTACATCACCAGCTCGATCATCCTCCAGATGCTCCAGGCCGTTGTGCCTTCCCTGCATGAGCTTGCCCGCGAGGGCGAGGTCGGTCAGACCAAGATTACGCAGTATTCGCGTTACCTCACCCTGGCTCTGGCAATCCTCAACTCCGTGGGTTACCTCTTCCTCTTTAAGAGCTTCGGCATCAGCTTTAATGGAGCCGGCGCTCCCGAGATCATCTTCGATCTCATGGTCGTCGGCACGCTCACCGCGGGCGCCATGCTGATCATGTGGATTGGTGAGCTCATCACCCAGCGCGGTATCGGCAATGGCATGTCGCTGATCATCTTCGCGAACATCATGGCCGGTCTGCCGCAGGCCATCTTCTCCAGCACCGAGGGCAATGCCGGTGGCATCATCACCATGGTGATCATCTGCGCCATCATCTTGCTGGTCATCCCGCTGATTGTTTTCCTTGAGCGCGGCCAGCGCCGCATTCCGGTCTCCTACGCTAAGCGCGTCGTGGGTCGTCGCATGATGGGTGGCCAGACCACCTACCTGCCCATCAAGGTCAACACCGCGGGTGTCGTGCCGATCATCTTCGCTTCGGCGCTGCTGTACTTCCCGGCTCAGATTGCCGTGTTCTTCCCCGGCATCGGCTGGATCCAGGCAGTTGCCTCTGCGCTTTCGCGCGGCTGGCTCAACTGGGTGCTTAACGTTGTCCTCATCGTGTTTTTCGCGTACTTCTACACCTCCATGGTGTTCAACCCCGATGATACGGCCGACAACCTTAAGAAGCAGGGCGGCTTTATTCCGGGCGTGCGTCCGGGTAGGGCTACCGCGGCCTACATCAAGAACGCGCTCAACAAGATTACGCTTCCCAGCGCTGTCTTTTTGGCGCTCATCGCCATCGTGCCTTCGATCATCTTCTCCTTCACGGGTAACCAGCTGATCCAGGCATTTGGCGGCACGTCCATCCTCATCATGGTCGGCGTCGTGCTCGACACGGTCGATAAGCTCGAAGGCCAGATCAAGATGTATGATTACGATGGATTCTTTAAATAGGCTAGAGGAGGATTGCTCATGAACCTCGTATTGCTCGGAGCTCCGGGTGCCGGTAAGGGCACCGTCGCACAGGAGCTCGTCGCCGAGTTTTGCGTCGCTCACATTTCTACGGGCGACCTGCTGCGTGCTGCCGTCAAGGGTGGCACCGAGCTTGGTATTCAGGCTAAGAAGTACATGGACGCTGGCGAGCTCGTTCCCGACCAGCTCGTGATCGACCTTGTCAAGGAGCGCCTTGCTGCCGATGACGCCCAGCAGGGCTTCATCCTCGACGGCTTCCCGCGCAACACCGCCCAGGCTGTGACGCTCGATTCCGAGCTCTCCGCCATGGGTCGCGAGATCGACTGCGCCCTTCTGGTCGATGTGGCCCCCGAGGTCATCATCGATCGTCTGTCTTCGCGTCGCACCTGCCGCGCCTGCGGTTACACCGGCACCGCTGCCGATGCTATCTGCCCCAAGTGTGGCGGCGAGATGTATCAGCGCGACGACGACAAGCCCGAGACCATCAAGAACCGTCTCGACGTCTACGAGAAGTCCACGAGCCCGCTCGTCGACTACTATCGTGGCCAGGGTCTGCTCAAGTCGGTCAACGGTGACCAGGCTCGCGAGACCGTGTACGGGGATGTCAAAGAGGCTCTCGGTCTATGATCAAGATTAAGTCTGCAACGCAAATCGAGCAGATGAAGAAGGCAGGAGCGCTATCTAAGATGGCGCTCCGCCACGTTGGAGCCATGGTGCGTCCCGGCGTTTCGACTTTTGAGCTCGATCAGCTCGCGGAGCAGATTATCCGCATGCATGGCGGCACCCCGGCCTTTAAGGGTTACGGCGGGTTCCCGGGGACCATTTGCGCATCGATCAACGATGCCGTGGTACACGGTATTCCCAACCCCGACATGATCCTGCGCGATGGCGATATCATCTCCATCGATACGGGAGCCGTTGTCGACGGTTGGGTCGGCGATAACGCTTGGACGTTTTTCGTCGGCACGCCCACGCCCGAAGCCAAGGCTTTGTGCGAGATTACGCGCGATTGCCTTAAGGCTGCCATCGAGCAGGCTGTTCCCGGTAACCATATCGGGGACGTCGGTTATGCCGTTCAGTCCCTCGCTGAGTCTCACGGTTACGGCGTGCTTCGCGATTATGTGGGCCATGGCATCGGCCGCGTGATGCACGAGGACCCCAACGTTCCTAACTATGGAAAGAAGGGGAGGGGCGTTCGCCTCCAGGCCGGCATGGTCATTGCCATCGAGCCGATGGTTACGATGGGTTCCAACCATGTGAGCACGGGTTCCGACGGTTGGATCGTCACGACCAACGACCACCTGCCCGCCGCGCACTACGAGAACACCGTCGCCATTACCAATGACGGTCCGGTGATTCTTACCACCGATGCCCAGGGTTCCTGGTGCTCCCTGCAGGGCGGGGAAATGTAACAAGTTCCACTTAGATGTGGAGCCATTACGAAGATATTACGATGCGTGGATACGTATTGTAGAATACTCAATCGCTGTCGTTTTCTAGAGAAAGATGATTGCTTGTGAAGAAGGAAGACGCAATTGAGCTCGAGGGTACGGTAAAAGAGCCGCTGCCCAACGCCATGTTTAAGGTTGAGCTCGAGAACGGTCATTCGGTTCTGTGCAACATTTCTGGCAAGATCCGAATGAATTACATCCGCATTCTCCCCGGTGACAGGGTTGTCGTGGAGCTTTCCCCGTACGACCTGACCCGCGGCCGCATCACCTATCGCTATAAATAGCGGCACGCATACACGCACTCCATTTCCGGCTGCAGGCTTAGCTCAACCTACGGTCGGATTGTGTGTGAAGACCAGCCATAGTTTTAAACGCCTGCGGCTGGGCGAGTAGATAGTAGGGAAGTAGTTTGAGCGCTACCGAAAGGAAGAACGATGAAGGTACGTCCTTCGGTCAAGAAGATGTGCGATAAGTGCAAAATCATTAGGCGCCATGGCAAGGTCCTCGTCATTTGCGAGAACCCCCGTCATAAGCAGCGTCAGGGTTAAGAGAGGAGACTACGTTGGCCCGTATTAATGGTGTCGA
>CAJMPK010000159.1 GCA_905215205.1 uncultured bacterium
GCATGCCATGGCTCCGTGTCGGCCATGTGGCAAGTTGCTTGTCATAGCCTCGCCGGAATCCGACTGCAAATGGCCACGGACGGATATGCAGGTTCTTGTCGCTACGTGAGAAAAACTTGCAAAACTCGCAAGTTCTTGTCATGCTGTGAGAAAAACTTGCAGATTGGGGCGGGCGATGGATAAACGGATGGTCCCTAGAAATCGATATCTCGAGAAATTGATTGCCTTTCGTGATGCGGATGTCATCAAGGTCGTAACGGGTATGCGCCGTTGTGGCAAATCGACGCTTCTGGACATGATGCGCAAACATCTTGAGGATAACGGCGTTCCATCCGAATGTCTTTTGACCTTTAAGATGGAGTCGTTTGAGCTGGAGGGCGTGCGTGATTGGCGAGAGCTTTACCGCCACGTCGACGGCCTAATGCCTGCTGGTAAGAGGTGCTATCTCTTCTTCGACGAGCTCCAGGAGGTTGCCGGATGGGAGAAGGCGATTAACGCACTTCGTGTCGACCGGGACTGCGATATATATGTTACGGGTTCGAATGCTTTTCTCCTGTCGTCTGAGATTGCGACCTTAATCTCGGGCAGGTATGTCGAGATTCGGATGCATCCGCTCACTTTTTCGGAATATGTCGACTTTCTTGGTCCGACTGACGTCACGAATAGGCTCGCTGTTTTTGGTCGGGAGGACATTGTTGCGCTCGACGATCTTCTCGACCGTTATCTTGTGTTTGGAGGCCTGCCGTTTCTCGCTGCTTCAAAACTGCCGGAGCAGGAAATGAAGGACTATATCTGGAGCACGTACCAAACAATCGTCGGGCGCGACATTTTGGCTCGCGAGGCGCGTCGGGGTAGACGGTCGGTGACGAGCAGGAGTGTGCTCGACCGCGTCACTTCCTACTTGGCCGATAACATTTCAAACCCGACATCAATTAACAAGATTGTTGGCACGCTGGCGGAGAACGGGCTGAAATCCTCGCATGGCGTCGTGGACACTTGTGTGTCCGCCCTTGAGGAGACCTATATCTTTTCGCATGCGCGCCGATTTGATATTAAGGGTCGGGACATTTTGAAGACCGGTGGCAAATTCTACATTGAGGATCTGGGGCTTCGAGCTTTCTTGGATGGGTATCGCGGCAGCGACAGTGGGCGTGTTCTCGAAAATGCCGTTTACAATCGCCTTGTCTATGACGGATATCAAGTCTTCACGGGTCATCTTCGAGATGCCGAAATCGACTTCGTTGCAATCGGCGACGGCTCGGATCGTAAGTTTATTCAGGTTACAGAGTCGATTGACGAGGAGGCGACGCGTAAGCGCGAGCTGCGTCCATTTGAGCTCAGATCGCTCGAGAAGATTACCGGCGGTTACGAGAAGATCATTGTCGTTCGTCAGGGGAGCCATCCGACCGACATCGACGGTATCAAAATCGTTTCTGCAGTCGATTTCTTAATGGGTAGGCTTGGGGCTTAGGGCGTTTGGAGCGCGTCTGTTTCCTATGCCTAGCGACATTGCCACAGCTCGTGACGCCGCCGGCTTCTTCCTTTCCGTCGGGCGGCACCAACTCAGTTGATCCGTTGGGGATGGAGGAAAGCGGATCATTTTCGGCGCGCCGCAGGTGATACGAATCCTGCGGCGCGCTGTTTTTTGCGCGAGGGCTTTCAGCTGTGTCCGCACGACATGTGACACTTACCCTGCCGTCCTGCTCTGCCGCGGCGGCATGTACCCAAACAACGACCCTCTAAGGAGTTCGATATTGATGAGTGACAACACCAAGCATCTCGCAAAGAAGTGCGTCAAGGACGCGGGGCCGTGCCTCGCGCTGTGCGTAGCCGGCGCAGCGGTCGCGCTGCTGGCTGTTCTGGGGCCATTCGACGTGCTCCGAAGTGCCAGTTCCCTGCACGTTTGCATGGCCCTTGCCGGCGCCATGATGACCGGCGGCGTGCTCGATCTGGTTTTTTGGGTGCTTGACCCGTTTGGATGGAAGAACGAGGGGTAAGCCCTAAGGGATGGAAGGGCTGGAACGGTTAGCTTAGTAATCGTGCAGAATGTGGGCTAGCGACTTGCAGGGAAGTGGTGATCCGATGACGGTCTATGTGACGGGCGATATTCACGGCGGCGTCGACATGCAAAAGCTGCGCGATTGGGAGCTTGGGGATAGCCTGACGAGCGACGACTATCTGATTGTCGCGGGCGACTTTGGCTTTCCGTGGGATTTCTCTGCCGAGGAATGCGCCGATATCGCTTGGCTGGAGTCGCGCCCCTATACGTTGCTGTTCGTCGACGGCAACCACGAACGTTTCGATCACTGGGCGGAGCGTCCCATGGAACTGTGGCACGGCGGCCTGACGCAGCGCCTGTCGGACACCTCGCCCATCCGACGCCTGACGCGCGGCGAGGTTTTTGAGCTCGACGGCTCAACGATCTTTACCATGGGCGGCGCCACGAGCGTGGATAAGGAATACCGCATTCCGTATTCCAGCTGGTGGCCGCAGGAGCTGCCGGACGAGCGCAACTTTGAGGAGGCGCGGGCAAAGCTCGAGAGCATGGGCTGGAAGGTCGACTACGTGATCACCCACACCTGCTCTACGCGCATGCTTTCGCCCACGCTTTATCCGGCACCCGGCTGGAATTGCCCCACGGTTGATCGACTTACGGCATTTTTCGATGAGCTGGAAGACCGCTTGGATTACAAGCGCTGGTACTACGGGCATTTTCATCGGGATGCCAACCCTGCCGAGCGCCATACCGTGCTCTACGACTGCGCCGTTCGCTTGGGCGACGAACTCCAGCCCTGGGATGTCGCGTAGGGACGGGTATAGCGAACGCTTCATATGATGCCTTGAGTAGTTACCCTACATTTCAGTAGCAATCATTATCTGTAGGGTAACTTAAGGCATACTGGGAATTGGAGGGGTTGTCGCCCGACAATCTAGAGTTTCAGTGCCATTCGGTTGGTGCCGGGTAGGGTGGCGAAGCCAAAATGAGCATAGAATGCTGCCGCCTTATCATCTACTGGATCGACAACCAAAGCTCGCGCTCCTGCTAGGGCAGAAATTTTCAAGGCGTTCTCGATGGCATCTTTGAGCAGTGACGCTCCAAGACCAAGCCCCTTGAACTTCTCATCGACCCCCATCATTCCAAGCAGCACTGTGGGAACTTGGGAGGGGGAGTTTCGCACGAACCATCCTCCATCAACATTTTCGCGAGCCACGGAGTGCGTGCACAACGTATAAAACCCAGCGACTGCACCGTCGCAATACGATGCGTATATAACTGCTGATCCTCTTCTCGCCGAGGCTGATCTGTTTTTAGCCCATCCGTCTACAAGAGTATTTCCGCAGTGGAAAGCCTCGATGCCTTGGCCAACGGGGAGTTGAGCGGGCTTTGTAAATATGCTCATTCCCAAACCGCTTTACGGTCAAGCAGCGCTTTTGCGGCTTGGGGCATGGGGGAATCGAGCATTTCGCAAAATGCATCGAAACCATCAGGAGAAAGATAGGTTGTTGACGCCTCGGCGATATCACGTGCGGAGCTCTCGTCAAGGTGAGCTGTGGCCCATTGGGTGAGAGTTTGGCCACGTAAGGCTGCGGCGCGCTCGTAAGTAAGGCGTTGACGTTCGGTCAACCTTAGATCCATGCGACGTTGTTTCTCAATCGTTGGCATAGCAAAAACCTCCTTTGCACAATTGTACGGAATTATTCCGTACAAAACAAGATGCAGAATTATGTCCTCGTTGAAGGGGGGCGAGGGGGAGGGGCGTATTTGGCTACTTGACCGTTACAGTGATGTTTTCCCGATGCGCACGGATAACATTCCAGCTAAAGTGCTCCACCAGCTGCTCGGCAGAGCGCGGTGTGGTGTCCGGCACGATGCCTGTTTGCCCGGCGAGCCATCCCAGCAGCGCCTCGGGTGTGCCAAAGCGGGTACGGAGTTCGCCCAGGTCTAGATCGCGGTCGCGTTTGGAAAGGCGG
>CAJMPK010000160.1 GCA_905215205.1 uncultured bacterium
GTGAAATAGGGGCTGTTTGGCGGTTTTAAACGCGTAAACAGTCCCTATTTCACCGCAACTTATGAAGGGGATGGGGCTATTTGATGGCTGCCGTAACGGTGCCGCCGCCTAGGACGACATCGCCGCGGTAGACGACGACGGCCTGGCCGGGGGCGATGGCTCGTTGCGGCTCGTCAAAAGTTAGCAGCATTTGCCCGTCTTCGCCACGTGTAAGGGTTGCTGCCTGGTCCTTTTGACGGTAGCGGTACTTGGCACCCACGTGAATGCCGCCGGACGTGAGTTCTGCTTCCATGCGGTCGGCAGGGGCGCTCCAGATCCAGTCGTTGGCCGCGAGCGCTGTGGCCGTCAGGTCCTCGGCCTCGCCCAGATGCACAATGTTGCTGGCGGCATCGACACCCGTTACGTACACGGGATGCGCCATCGCGACGCCCAAGCCCTTGCGCTGGCCGATGGTATAGCGCAGCGCGCCGTTATGGCGTCCGACCACGCTGCCGTCGCGCCACACAATGTCGCCCGGTGCAGCGGCATGTCCGCAGCGGCGCTCGATATAGCCCGCGTAGTCGCCGTCCGCGATAAAGCAGATATCCTCGCTTTCGGCCTTCTTGGCGTTGATGAAGCCCTGATCGGCGGCAATCCGGCGCACGTCGCGCTCTTTGTCTAGGCTTGCCAGCGGAAAGATCGTGTGCGCCAGGCGCTCCTGCGTAAGCGAATACAAAAAGTAGCTTTGGTCCTTTTTGGGGTCCTCGCCGCGATGCAGCTGCCAGGTGCCGTCTGCCGCCTGGCTTGTTTTGGCGTAATGTCCCGTTGCGATGTAGTCGCAGCCCATGTCCAGCGCCGCATCGAGCAGTGCGCCAAACTTAATGTGGCGGTTGCAGATAATGCACGGATTGGGCGTCAGCCCCTCCTGGTAGGCGTTCACAAAGCGCTCGATAACGCTGTGGTCGAACGTCTGCTGCAGGTCGAGCACGTGATGGGGGATCCCCAGGCGCTCGGCGACGGCCTTTGCATCGGCGATGTCGTGGTCGACCTTACTCATGCCCGTGGTGGGATCGGGCGCGGGGCAGGTGAGACGCATGGTGGCGCCGACGCATTCGTAGCCCTGGCTTTTGAGCAGGTACGCGGTCACGCTGGAATCGACGCCGCCGCTCATGGCGACGAGCACGCGCTTGTTGTGCATGGGGAGGTTCTCCTTGGTGGCATGTGGCCAAAAAAGAAAAGCGGCGCGGGAGGCTGGTTCCGCGCCGCAGACATTGTAGCAAGTTCGGACGTCTCGTGGGACACCCTGTTGGGATGAGCCCAGGCTGCCGGAAGAGAGGGTAGGCCGGCGTGCCTTGGGCCTGTCGACAAGTGACGGGCCCTTAGTCCTGGAACAGTGCCGTGGACAGGTAGCGCTCGCCGGTGTCGGCAAGCAGGGCCACGATGGTCTTGCCCTCGTTCTCGGGGCGCTTGGCTAGCTGCAGTGCGGCCCACACGGCGGCACCGGACGAAATGCCCACGAGCACGCCCTCCTTGTGGCCCACGGCGCGGCCGGTCGCAAAGGCGTCCTCGTTCTCGACGGGGATGATCTCGTCGTAGACCCGGGTGTCGAGGACGTCGGGCACAAAGCCGGCGCCGATGCCCTGGATCTTGTGCGGGCCGGCCTGGCCCTTGGAGAGCACCGGGGAGGTGGCGGGCTCGACGGCGACGACCTTAATCTCGGAGTTCTGCTCCTTGAGGAACTCGCCCACGCCGGTCACGGTACCACCGGTGCCAACGCCGGCGACGAAGATGTCGACCTGGCCGTCGGTATCGTCCCAGATCTCGGGGCCGGTCGTGGCCTTGTGGATGGCGGGGTTCGCGGGGTTCACAAACTGGCCGGCGATGATGCTGTTGGGAGTCTCCTTCTGCAGCTCCTCGGCTTTGGCGATAGCACCCTTCATGCCCTTGGAGCCGTCGGTGAGCACGAGCTGCGCGCCGTATGCCTGCATCAGCTTGCGGCGCTCGACGGACATGGTCTCGGGCATGGTGATGATCACCTTGTAGCCGCGAGCCGCCGCCACCGAGGCGATGCCGACGCCGGTGTTGCCGCTCGTGGGCTCGATGATGGTGTAGTCGCCACCGCGCACGAGCTTGCCGGCCTTCTCGGCCTCGTCGATCATGTTCTTGGCGACGCGGTCTTTGACGGATCCGGCGGGGTTGAAGTATTCCAGCTTGACGAGCACACGGGCCTTGAGGTCCTCATCGGCCTCAAAGTGAGTGAGCTCCAGGAGCGGGGTGTGGCCGATAAGCTGATCGATGGACGTGTAAACATTGCTCATGGTGAACCTCCAAAGTGTTCAAATGACTGGATACCGTGTGGTTTTACGGTGTGTGTAACAGCGAAACCCACAAACCTTGTGGGTTGTTCGTTTTGCTGTTGGCA
Organism: uncultured bacterium; assembly: GCA_905215205.1. Lineage (GTDB taxonomy): Bacteria > Actinomycetota > Coriobacteriia > Coriobacteriales > Coriobacteriaceae > Collinsella. The sequence continues at coordinate 2,402 of CAJMPK010000160.1, forward strand.
AGCATAGTAGGCACTAAAGCCTAGTAATGCAATAGGAAATAGGAGATTATTACGAGTCGATTAACCATCTTGACGGGAATGGGTATTTTCAAAACCAATTTTTCGGCTAGAATTTCTACGAATTAAAAGACCGAAAGGCAGCAAGATATATGTTGGTTTCCACAAAGGGCAGATATGCCCTGCGCGTTATGGTCGACCTGGCCGAGCACCAGGCGGCTGGCCGCATTCCCCTCAAAGAGATCGCCGCGCGCCAGGGGATTTCGGAGAAATATCTGGAGAACATTTTGGCTACGCTCGTCCGCGCCAATATGCTCTCGGGCATGCGCGGCAAGGGTGGCGGCTACGTGCTCACGCGCCCGCCCGAGCAGTACACGGTGGGCGAGATCTTGCGCCTGACCGAGGGCAGCCTGGCACCGGTCGCATGCCTGGACGGCGACTGCAAGGGCTGCTCGCGTTCGGATGAGTGCCCCACGCTCGGCGTGTGGAAGAACCTGGACAAGCTCATCAATGACTACCTCGACGGCGTGACGCTCGATGCGCTCGTCGCCCCCAACGAGGGCTACGACTACGTAATCTAGCCTCACCTGCCATTTGGGGACGGGGCAGAAATGGTAGATTTTCTTGCCCCTGAGGTTTGGCAAATGACAAGGCCGCCCATCGTTGCGATGGACGGCCTTCTTTTGGCGTGTTGTGGCGGTCCGTATCCGGTCGCTTTAGTTCCTGGCGACGCTGTCGAGAATGCTGCGCATGATGGATATCAGGATGCTGCCCATAAAGGCCGATCCAAAGCCGGCAATGGAGATACCCGCGCCCAGCAGATTGACCGACAGGTAGCTGGCCAGCTCGAGCATAAAACTGTTGACTACGAGCTGAAAAATACCAAGCGTGATAATAGTGAGCGGCAGCGAGATGACCGTCAGGAACGGCTTGACGAACGAGTCGACGATGTTCAGGAACAGTCCCACGAAGGCGAAACAGACCCAGGCCTCGGCAAAACCGAAGGGCTGGATGCCGGGAACGAGGAACGTGGCAATCGCGATGGCGATCGAGGTAAAGAGCCAGTTAAGCATAAAGCGCATGGTGTGAATCCTTTCTTGCGCAGGATGTATTGGCATCGCGTGAAGCGGCTTGCTGCGGCGGCATGGACGGCCGCGCGGGTGTGCCGCCTTGTTCGGCCGCCCATTGTCTCAGATATTCGTGGAGCTTACGTGCGCATTCGGTTTCAAAACGGCGTTCGTCCTGAAAAACGTGCCGCTGACAGAGAGTCTTGTCGCTTTAGTTTGGTGGTGTGCTAAACTGCTACGGGCAAAAGCCACAGGCGTTGCCCTATTGCATATTACGGGCGAACGATGCCCGATGTCAGTATCAACTTCGATGCCTTTTGGCGGGTTTGGCGGTGATCGATGAATATCGAGAACATGTTTGACAAGCCTGATGTCAAGCAGCTGGTCCACGCATTTAGCCTTTTGGACGACGAGAAAGATATCCAAGCGTTTTTGACCGATATCTGCACGCCGCGTGAGATTTGCGATCTATCGCAGCGTCTG
>CAJMPK010000161.1 GCA_905215205.1 uncultured bacterium
CCCAGCCGGCATCCAAGTACAGCGCGCCAACGAGCGACTCGTAGACGTTCTCGAGCGCCGAGTGTAGGCCGCGCGCGCCGGTACCGGTCTCGGAGGCGCCAAAGATGATGATGTCGTCGATGCCCAGCTCGTGAGAAACCTCGGACAGCGTAGCGCCCGAGACAAGCGACACCTTCAAGCGCGTGAGCTTGCCCTCGTCAAACTCCGGATAGGACTCAAACAGGGAGCGTGCGACCACAGCGCCCAAAATGGAATCGCCCAAGAACTCAAGGCGCTCATAGCTGGCAGAAACCGGCTGGCCCTCGACTGCCGAGGGATGCGTGAGCGCTGCGCGCAGCAGCACCTTGTTATTGAACTCATGGCCCAGAATCTCCTGGGCGCGCGTGAGTCGTTCAGACAAAGCCAAGACTTAGGCCTCCTTGGCGTTTTCGATCGCGTCGACGGCGTCGGCGACAGAGTTGAGCGAGAGCAGGGTCTCGTCATCGATCTCGAGGTTGAACTCGTCCTCGATAGCCGTAACCAGCTGCAGGCGCTCGAGCGAGTTGGCATCGAGGTCGTCAAAGGTGGTCTCCTCGCTAATTTCGGCAACATCGACGCCTAGAACGTCAGCAGCGACCTCGGCGATCTTGTCGAAGATTTCGGAGCGGTCCATAGCGCTTCCTCTCATAGTGCATGAATACCAAAAGAATGGTACCGCCCGGGCGGTACCAAGACACGGTTCTGATTCTACCCCACGACGTGCGCCGCGAAGCACATAACAGCACTCTTACTCGCTCTTATAAAACGATACCGTCCATAGAGTTGGCGACATTCTCGACCAGCCCGACGCGCACGGCTTCGGCCGCCGCGAGCGTACCGTTTTTAACAGCCTCGACCGAGGTGGCGCCATGGCCGATCAGGACCACGCCGCGCAGGCCCAGAAGAATCGCGCCGCCCTTGGCGTCGCCCGAAAGCTTGGCTTTAATCTCGCGCATCTGCTTTTTGATGAGCAGCGCGGCAATCTTGGTGCCGAGCGAGGCCATAAAGGCGCCCTTGAGCTCCTGCAGTAAAAACTTGGCAGCGCCCTCGGTGGCCTTGAGCGCAATATTGCCCGACATGCCATCGGCAACGACGACATCGAAGTTACCTGAGGTGATGTCCGTTCCCTCGCAGTTACCAACAAAGCCGGGGACGGCGGCTTTCATGGCCGGGAAGCAGGCCTTGGTAAAGTTGGAGCCCTTCTCGTCCTCGGTGCCGTTGGCAAGCAGGCCCACGCGAGGATGCTCGATGCCCAGGACGACGCGGGCATAGGCGCTGCCCATCTGGGCAAAACGCACCATATCGTCAACCTCGACATCGGGGTTGGCACCCATGTCGCACAGCACCGTCAGACCGCCGGCGCGATTGGGCAGCGCATTGGTCAGACAGGGGCGCACCGGCTGCTTCTTGCCCTCGACCTGATACCTAAACGGCGTCACGTAGGCTGTGGCAGCGGCCGTCATGGCGCCGGTGGAGCCAGCAGAGAAGAACGCGTCCGCGTTGCCCTTCTTAATGGCACGGCAGGAAAGCACAATCGAAGACTTGCGCTTGGTCATCACGGCGCGAATGGGATCGTCATCCATGGCGATAACGTCGGGTGCCTCCAGGGCCTCGACGCGCGCATGGGAGGCGGCAAAGGGATTGACGATTTCGGCGGGGCCAGCTGCCAAGACCTCGATATCGGGATCGGCGGCAAGCGCAGCCTCGATACCATCGAGAACAACCTGAGGTTTCTCGTCTCCGCCCACAACGTCTACACAAACGCGAACGTTACTCATATACATGCTCCTTATACAAAAATGGCCGACTCCTTGAGCCGGCCATTGTGGTTCCAGTTGGAACGGCATCGTATCCAGAGTATACAGTTACTCGGTAACGATAACCTCGCGGTCCTTGTAGAAACCGCAGCTGGGGCACACGTGGTGCGGGAGCTTAACAGCGCCGCAACGGGGGCACGTGGACTGAGCCGCAGCCGAGATCTTCATGTTAGCGGAACGACGGGTGTGAGTGCGGATACGACCCTGCTTTTGTTTAGGTACGGGCATAGTGACCTTCCTTATGAACTATCCAGTGTGGCGATTACGCGCAAGTAGCGATACTACCACAGTTTTACTCATCAAGCTTGAGATTCTTCAATGCTGCAAATGGATTTTCCGTGGCAGCGGCCCATTCTGCCTCTGCCTGGGCGGCGCAATCGCATTGCTCGACGTTGAGATTGCAACCGCATGTGGGGCACAGACCACGGCAATCGGGCTTGCAGAGCACCACAAACGGCGTGTCCATAACGACCGCGTCATTGATGGGCTCGCCCAGATCGACGATGCGGTCCTCACCCAGGAGCTCGTAGCCGTCCTCGTAGGCCTCGGGATCCTCGGGCTCCTCAAAGAGGTAGAACTCCTCAATCTCGCCGGCGATATCAAACGAGGCGGGCTCCAGGCAACGGTCGCACTCGCCGGTGGCGTGCGCGCGGACCATGCCCGTGAGCAAGACACCGGTACCGGCATTGGTAAAGACAACGTCGTAGTCGATGCCGTCCTGAAGCTGGTACTCCTTCTCGCCCACCGTGTAGGTGGCGACATCGACCTTACCGGTCAGCGGATACGAATCTCCAGGAAACTCGAGCTGCTCGGAAAGATCGACGGTAACGCTCGGGAACTCAGCCATTACCACTGACCATTCTGTTGGGCGGCACCCTCGTTGAGCTGCTGACGGCAACGGGTAACGGTGCCAGTCAGGCTCTTGAGGTTCTCCTCCAGGTGCGTAAAGACCTGCTCTGCGTAGTCCTCGGCAGCATAACGCGTCTCGCGCTCGTACTGCTGGGCACGATCGCGGATGTCGTCGGCCTGCTGCTGCGCAAGGCGGACGATCTCCTGCTCACCGGCAATGGTGAGGGCCTGCTGCTGAGCGTCGGCGATGATGGAATCGGCCTGAGCGGCGGCGGAAGCCATAAGCTCCTCGCGCTCCTTAAGGATACGGCGGGACTTCTGCCACTCCTCGGGATAGCTCATGCGGATCTCGTCGAGGATGTTGAAGAACACGTCGGCGTCGATGACCTTGAACTGAGCGTTCTTGCCGAAAGGCGGCTTGGCTTCCTCGATCAGCCCTTCGAGCTCATCGACCAAGCTGACGATCCTATCGCCAGGAAAATTCTCGCCCGGCATCCGGTCTCCTTTCATAGGTAACATATCATCGTGTTAGTTTACCACATGCCACCAGGCAATAAGAAACGTCACGAAAAGCGATATTTGAGCGCTTCGACCACGTTGGGCGGTACAAACGTCGACACGTCGCTGCCAAGCGAAGCAATCTGGCGCACCACCGAACTCGAGATGTAGCCGTACTGCGGAGCACTCATGACAAAGATGGACTCCAGCTCGCTATCCAAGCGATAATTGAGGTCGGCCTGCTGCAGCTCGTACTCAAAGTCGGTCATGGCGCGCAGACCCTTAACGACGGCACCTGCCCCCTGTTCACGTGCAAAGTCGACCAGCAGACCGGTGAAAGGCAGTACCTCGATGCCGTCCAAATCGCCGAGGGCCTCGCGGGCCAGCGCCACGCGCTCGTCGAGAATAAAGGTGGTACCCACGCCGTTTTTACCCTGCGATTCGGCCACGGCGACAATCACACTGGGAAAGATGCGGCGGGCTCGGCGAATCACGTCTATGTGGCCAAAGGTGATGGGATCGAAGGTGCCCGGGACGATTACGCGGTTGATAGTGTCATTCATGGGTGTCCTCCGATGGCACATCCTCGTCATTTTCGTTCTCGCCAGCATGGTCGTTCTCGTCCTCGGCCACCCAGCGCAGCAAGTCAACCGAGGTAATGCCGTAGCGCTTCTCCCGCACGGTCTCAAAACCAGCTGGATGAGCGCCCGCATCGGATGCGGCATGCTCAAAAAGCGCGTAGGCCCCCGGAGCCAG